>NZ_CP152002.1:6382500-6682500 GCF_038595055.1 Paenibacillus sp. FSL R7-0345 | reverse complement strand
ATTTTCTCCCGTTTTATCAAGGATATACATAAATAGTATCACAGTTGGCTATGGATAACATTCGGCCTTCAGGCATAACCAAAGTAGTCCAAACAGCTCTGGACAGGGAGTGAAATCCCCCATTTATATATATCGGCATAAACTGTAATCTTTAATAATCTAATTTGGTACCTAGACAAAGTGACGGAATTTCGCAGGCGCAATTTTACCTTTTGTCTAGTGAGTGTCCTGAGAGCAGGGTGTAAGATGTTAGTTAATCCTACATGTCTATATCAACTTAGTCCCAACAAAGACGTTATATGTTGTGTTAATTAACATTTAATAATCAGATTCAGGAATAAAGGGGGAGCTGGATATGTCACTTGTAGCGGCAAAGATTCCTGAGATACAGCTGGATAACGTCGAAATGCGCTATCAGACAGATACCGCCGAGGTTCTGGCACTGCATCAGGTAAGCCTTAATATTGCCAAGGGGGAGTTTGTTTCTTTACTGGGTCCCTCGGGCTGCGGCAAAACTACACTATTGAGGTTAATGGCAGATCTCCTGACACCAACTGCAGGGAATGTGACAGTAGCGGGGAAAAGTGCCAGGGAAGCGAGGCTGGCCCGGAAATACGGCATTGTTTTTCAGAGCCCGGTGCTGTATGACTGGCGCAAGGTCAGGCACAATATTACGCTGCCGCTTGAACTGATGGGCGTCAAGAAGGCGGCCCGCGAGGAAAAGGCACTGGAGCTGCTGGAGCTTGTCGGGCTGCAGAGCTTTGCCGACAAATATCCGTGGCAGCTCAGCGGAGGGATGCAGCAGCGTGTGGCGATTGCCCGGGCCCTCTCGATGGAGCCGGAGATTCTGCTGATGGATGAGCCGTTTTCTGCCCTGGATGAATTCACGCGCGAGCGGCTGAATGAGGAGCTGCTCTCCGTCTGGAGCAAGGTGCAGAGTACGATTGTGTTTGTAACCCATAGTATTCCCGAATCGATTTTCCTCTCGGACAGAGTATTCGTGCTCTCCCCGCATCCGGGCAGATTATCTGCTGTCGTTGATATTCCGCTGCCGCGCCCGCGTACGGCGGAGATGAGAAACAGCCCGCCGTTTTTTGAACTGGTCGCCCGGATCCGCGACAGTTTTGAAGGGGTGTAGCGATGAAGGGGAACAGCCTGCTCCGCAGCCGTTATCTGCCGCTTTTCGTCTGGATCTGCGGCCTGCTGGTAGTCTGGGAAGCCGTCTCCTGGATGCTGCTGCATGTGGTAAAGACGCCGCTGGCCCAATCCAAGCTGCCTTATGTGCATGAGGTGGCCGCAACCTTATGGAAATACAGCGGCACGCTCCTGAAGGAAGGCGGGGCGACCTTCGGCAATGCCGGACTGGGCTTTCTGATCGGTGCCGCTGCCGGAGTACTGCTTGCTGTGCTGATGAGCCTGTCCAAAATCATTGAACGGCTCGCCTTCCCGTATGCCGTTGCTTCACAGATGATTCCGATTCTTGGATTAGCTCCGATTATTTACGGCATTGTGCGGGATGAGCAGGTATCACGGATTATTATCTCCGGATATATCACCTTCTTCCCGGTTGCACTGAACATGCTGCGCGGTCTGCGCAGTGTTGATCCCTCTGCGGTGGAGCTGATGCATTCCTGCGCAGCTAAACCGTGGGCTGTCTATTGGAAGCTGAAGCTCCCGGCAGCACTGCCGGGATTGTTCGGCGGCCTGAAGATTGCGGCTCCGCTCGCGGTAACCGGAGCTATCCTGGTAGAGCTGATGGGTGCCCGGCATGGCATAGGTGTCATCATGCTGCGCAACCTGTATTATGGTCCTTCCCATACTTATATGTTCTGGTCTACGGTACTGGTCGGGGCTCTGCTCGGGATCGCCAGTTACTGGCTGATGACACTGATTGAACGCTTTGCAGCGCCATGGCAGCCTGAATTCCGGCCGAAGGGAGGCGACCGCTGATGGGTAACAGTTCAGTGCAAGAGCCTGTGTATATTGCTGCGGCTGGAAGCGAGAATTCGTCCACATCTCTTATAACAACGGTAGAAAGAGTATATTCAGACCCTGATAAGCCGAAGAGGAAGCGGTGGCACCTGTTCAAGTGGCTTAATCCAGGTGTGCTTTTACCGCTGGCAGCCGGCGTAATATTCCTGCTTCTCTGGGAGTATCAGCTGTTTCATAAGCTGTTTGACCTGAAAAAATATCAGCTCCCGCTGCCTTCTGCGATCTGGGAAGCGATGCGGGAGAACTACAGCCTGTTGCTGTCTTATACCGGCTATACCCTGACTGAGGCGGTAGCCGGGATGCTGATCGGGTCAGCCTGCGGCTTCCTGATCGCCTTGGCCGCAACTGCCTGGCCGCGCTGGGGCGGCGGCAGCCTGACTCTGGTAGCGGCGCTCAATGCCGTGCCGATTGTGGCGCTGGCCCCGATTATGAATTTGTGGTTCGGCGATGGCATCGGTTCCCGGGCTGCAATCGTTACTGCGACCACAATGGCAGCTATGGCCATCAATGCCTACAAAGGAATGTCGGCAGTAGATCCGCTGGCGCTGGATCTGATGCACTCCTATGCAGCAGGCAAGCCTGCAGTATTCCGTTATCTGCGGATTCAGAACAGTCTGCCGTATATATTCACGGCACTCAAAATCAATGCTACCTCAAGCATGATTGGAGCTATCGTGGGCGAATTTTTCTTTTCCTCAAGGGGACTCGGCTATCTTCTCTCCAACTCCATCAAGGTGGCGAAGATGCCGCTCGGCTGGTCCTGTATTGTGCTCGCAGCCATTGCGGGTGTGATCTTTTATCTGGCTGTGGAGCGGCTGGAGAAAGTATTTATCAGATGGCATTCCTCCCAGCGTTCATAACGTTCTTCGATCCGTTACATCCGGAATCCGCGTAAGGGAGACAGAGAACCCGGCTGCGGACCGTATGCATATAGGCATCATGATAGCAACCATACTGTGCTGTGCAGAACCACAAACTCAAAATGGTAGGGGGAGTTGCATTTGAAGAACAGGAAAAAGGGCGGATTACACGCCGGACTGCTGCTGGCGGCAATGATTATGCTTATCTCTCTGCTGGCAGGCTGCGGAGGTAACAACAACACTAATGCAACTGCTGCTGAAGCGAATGCGGCGGAGACTACCGCTTCACCGGAAACGGCAACAGCTGAGCCGGCCGCAGAACCTGTAACGGTCAGGCTGCAGCTGAAATGGGTGCCGCAGGCGCAGTTCGCCGGTTATTTCCTGGCACAGGATAAGGGCTATTATGCCGAGGAAGGGCTGAATGTTGAGATTCTGCCCGGCGGACCGGATATTGTACCGGAGCAGCAGGTGGCCGGCGGATCAGCCGAAATCGGCGTGGACTGGGTAGCGAGTCTGCTGACCAGCCAGGAGCAGGAGATGCCGCTTGTGCAGATCGCGCAGATTTACCAGAAGAGCGGACTGGTTCTGGTGTCCAAGAAGGAGGCGGGTATTAACGGCCCGGCTGACCTGAAGGGCAAGAAGGTCGGGAACTGGATGGGCGGCAATGAATTTGAGCTGCTGGCTTTATTCGATAAGTATCAGCTCGATCCCAACAAGGACCTCAATTTTACAAAGCAGGGCTTTACAATGGATCAGTTCCTTGGCGGTGAAATCGATGCTGCTTCGGCCATGACCTATAACGAATACCAGGTTGTGCTGGAGTCGGGCGTTAAGGCGGAGGATTTAAATGTTATCGATATGAACGATGAAGGGGTAGCGATGCTTGAGGATAACCTCTTCGCCAATAAAGAATGGCTTGCGGATAATAAGGAGACAGCAGCCAAGTTCGTCCGCGCTTCACTGAAGGGCTGGAAGGATGCCATCGCCGATCCTGAAGCGGCTGTAGACAGTGTCATGAAGCTTGCCGAGGAAGGCAGTACTTCCCGCGAGCATCAGCTGACGATGATGACCGAGGTTGCCAAACTGATTCAGCCGGAGGGCTTTGATATTGCCAAGCTTGGCTACACCGATGCTGCAGCTTTCCAGCAGACAGCTGATATTGCCCTCAAGTTCGGCGTAATCAAGGAAGCTTCCGATGTGAATGAAGCTTATACAAATGAAATTGTAGAGATGGCCGCAGAGTAAGTTTCCCGGCTATAAACGACATGCAGATGACCGCCGGTGAGGCGGTCATCTATTATCAGCGGCAGCCCAGATCTGAAAGAAAGAGGTGAGGACGATGTCACTGGCATTGAGACAGGCAGAGAAAGTTAAGAATTACGTGAACGGCGCCTGGGTGGATTCGCCCTCCGGACAGGAAGAACAGGTATTCAATCCGGCTACAGGCGAAGTAATTGCCTACGTTCCGCTTTCGGGCAGGGAGGAAACCGATACTGCAGTCCGGGCTGCGGCAGTCGCCTATACATCATGGAAAAAGGTCGCTGTGCCACGGCGGGCCCGCTATTTCTTCCATTACCAGCAGCTCCTGATGCAGCACCGGGATGAGCTGGCCGGTCTGATTACACTGGAGAACGGCAAAAGCAAAGAGGAAGCGCTGGGCGAGGTACAGCGCGGCATTGAATGTGTGGAATTCGCCGCGGGAGCTCCCACGCTGATGATGGGCAGCCAGCTGCCGGATATCGCCTCCGGGATCGAATCAGGCATGTACCGCTATCCTCTGGGCGTAATCGGCGGAATTGCGCCGTTTAACTTCCCGATGATGGTGCCCTGCTGGATGTTCCCTTTGGCGATAGCCTGCGGCAACACCTTTGTGCTGAAACCGTCGGAACGTACACCGCTGCTGGTCAACCGGCTGGCGGAGCTGTTCGCTGAAGCCGGCTTTCCGCCGGGCGTACTGAACGTAGTGCATGGTGCGCATGAGGTGGTGAATGGTCTGCTGGAGCATGAGGAAGTGAAGGCGATTTCGTTCGTCGGCTCGCAGCCGGTGGCTGAATATGTCTATAAACAGGGAACAGCCCATGGCAAGCGGGTGCAGGCGCTGGCCGGCGCCAAGAATCACTCAATTGTGCTGCCGGATGCCGACCTGGACAATGCGGTGAAGAATATTACGGCTGCAGCCTTCGGCTCGGCGGGCGAGCGCTGTATGGCCTGTTCTGTTGTGGTTGTGCATGAGGATATTGCCGATGAACTGGTGAGTCGTCTGGTCCGGGCCGCTGATGAGCTGAAGATCGGGGACGGCAGGGAGGACGGAGTTTTTCTCGGACCGGTGATCCGGAAGGAGAATAAGGACCGGACGATCCGCTATATTGAAACAGGGATCAGGGAGCAGGCGGAGCTGGTGCGTGATGGCCGAAGGGACAGCGCTGCGGCAGGTGTGGGCTATTTTCTGGGGCCGACGATCTTTGACCGGGTGCAGCCGGGCATGACGATCTGGCAGGATGAGATTTTTGCTCCGCTGCTGTCTGTTGTGCGCGTTAAAGATCTTACGGAAGCGATAGAGATTACGAACCGCTCGCCGTTTGCCAACGGTGCCTGCCTGTATACGGACAGTGCCCGGGCGGTCCGGGAGTTCCGGGAAGAAGTGGATGCAGGGATGCTGGGTGTGAATCTCGGGGTACCGGCGCCAATGGCTTTTTTCCCTTTTTCCGGCTACAAAAAATCATTCTACGGTGACCTGCATGCCAACGGGCGTGACGGTGTAGAATTCTATACCCGCAAAAAAATGATTACTGCTCGTTATTAACACGATTTGGAGAGGAGAGTCTGCCATGCAAAGTCTGGGCAAAGAGAGTGAAGCGGCTCTGAAGAAGGACCAGCGGTATTTATGGCATAACATCACACCTTACAATGAACAAAGTCCCCCGATGATTGCGGCTTCGGCCAGCGGCTCGTGGGTTACCGATATTGACGGGAATAAATACCTGGACGGAATGTCCGGACTGTGGTGCGTAAACGTCGGATACGGGCGGAAGGAGCTGGCGGAGGCTGCTTACAACCAGCTGCTCAGCCTGCCGTATTTTCCGCTTACCCAGAGCCATATGCCGGCGGTTGCGCTTGCCGAGAAGCTGAACGAATGGCTGGAAGGCGACTATGTAATCTTCTTCTCCAACAGCGGATCTGAAGCAAATGAAGCGGCCTTCAAAATCGTCCGCCAATATCATCAGCAGACCGGCCAGCATTACCGGAGCAAATTCATTGCCCGTTACCGCGGCTATCACGGCAGCTCGCTCGGGGCGCTGTCGGCGACAGGCCAGGCGCAGCGCAAATACAAATATGAGCCGCTGGCTGCAGGCTTTCTGCATGTAGCCCCGCCGGACAGCTATCGCCGCCCTGCAGGCATGTCTGTGGAAGCATTCAATCTGCAATGTGCCCAGGCAATCGAAGACACGATTGTGTGGGAAGGTGCAGAGACGGTTGCGGCAGTAATTATGGAGCCGGTTATAACCGGCGGCGGCGTCATTGTGCCGGAGCAGATCTATCTGGACCGGGTGCAGGAAATCTGCCGCCAATATGGCGTGCTGCTGATTATAGATGAGGTCATCTGCGGTTTCGGGCGCTCAGGGCGTAAGTTCGGTCATCAGAACTTCGGGATTAAGCCGGATATCGTAACCATGGCCAAGGGGCTGACCAGCGCCTACCTGCCGCTGTCGGCAACGGCAGTGCGCAAGGATATTTATGAAGCCTTCAAGGATAACAGCGACGGCTACGGCCATTTCCGCCACGTTAATACGTTCGGCGGTAATCCGGCGGCTTGTGCCCTGGCGCTGCGCAATCTGGAGATTCTGGAACAGGAACAGCTGGTGGAGCGTGCCGGCATACTGGGGCAAAGACTGCACAGCGGGTTATCCGGGCTGCTTGATCACAAGCTGGTCGGTGAGATCCGCAGCTTTGGGCTGATTGCCGGCATTGAGCTGGTGGCAGACAAGGCGACCCGGCAGCCGGCCGGATTGGATATTGTTAAAGGCATCATTGCCGAATGCAAAGCCAAAGGGCTTATCATCGGCAAGAACGGAGACACTGTAGCGGGCTTCAACAATGTACTGACGCTGGCGCCGCCGCTTTCGTCTACCGACTGGGATATCCAGTTCATTATTGATACGGTCACAGCTGTGCTGAACGGGAGCTGGGGAGCGTAAGCTTATCCGGATACAGCAGCTGGTAGGCGCGCAGGGCAACCTGGATCGAGATGCGGTTCTCGGGGAGCATGAAGTCATCGCCCAGCAGCTCTGTGATTTTGTCCAGCCGGTAGTAAAGAGACTGTCTGACGATGAACAGATTGCGGGCGGCGATTTGCTTGGAGCCGTCATGATCGAGGAACACGCGAAGTGTCAGCAGCAGCTCGCTGCCCTTGGACTGGTCATGGTCAATCAGCGGTCCCAGATAGCTGCGGATGAAGTTCTCCAGTGTCTTGCCGTCATTCAGATTGAGGAGCAGCTGAAACACGCCTAGCTCTTCGTAGAACAGCACCGGCTTCTGGTAACAAGAATAAAGCGACAGAGATTGTACGGCTTCCTGATAACCGGCGTATGCCTGTTTCAGGCCCTTGTGGGACTTGCTGACTCCGGTGACGAGCTGCAGGTCCTTCAGTTTTTCATCGGCCCGGATGTGCTGCAGTGCATCCAAAGCTTGCTGCAGGCGCAGCTTGCCGGGAAGTCTGGACTGGATATCTAGTGCGATAACGGTAAGCCGGTTGTTCTTCAGAGTGATCAGCGGCCGCAGAGAGTATTTTTCGAAGAGGGATCTCAGGATGAGTGAAAGGTGGAAGGTGATGGATTCCCAATCATTCTCCGAGCTGTTCCAGCGGACATCGCGCGGATTCTCGATTTCAATCAGACAGACCTGGTAGCTTAGCTCATTTAAAACATTAAAATCCGGGCCGACCAGTGCCTTGAGCCGGTTGTCATCCCGGGTCCGTCCGCTAATCAGCTCGTCGACCCAGAGATTTTCGGAGAACAGCTTGCGCTCTTCCATATAACGGGTGCGCAGCAGCTCCTGGGCAATTGAGAGGGAGGCGGAATCGAGCAGCAGACAGTCAAATTCCTGCGGCTTGTGGTTGCTGACCATCATAATATACGCCCAGGTCTGGTCGAGCGCCCCTACCGGCTTCAGGGCAACTTTCCTGTGTCCAAATTCCCGGAAGCAGGGCGCGGCATCAGGCTGTATACCTTCAAGCTCGTCATTCAGTGATTCGAAGAAGCCCAGCAGCGGGAGCTGCTCCTCCGGCGGGAGTGCAGGAAAGAATAAGGGCTTACCCTGGAGCTGCATATAGACAATCTGGGTGCGGGTGCTTTTGCATAATAACTGCAGGACTTTCATGGTACCTTGTGAGGTCAGGGTGAGACGGTGGAATTCGCGGGAGATACTCTCCAGCTCCTGCAGCATCCGGTGATGGCGGTTGATGATGAGAGAGTGCAGGTCAAGTGTAATATCTACGAAGCGTACGGTACGGGTGAATACAATCAGCGGAAAGTCATGGCGGTTAGCGAGCCCGATCATCTCTTGCGGAATGGTGCTAAAGTAAGCTCCCAGCTCGATACACAGACAAGCGGCATTTTTATCAATCAGATTATGCATGAAGTCCAAGGAAGCCTCTATGTCGGCGCTGGCTCCCATCCCTGTTGTGAGGATCATTTCCTCACCGTGGATCAGACTCTCGAAGCTGGCGCTCTCCAGTACATGCACCCAGCGGATTGCCCGGTTCAGCCCGTTTTTTCCGCCGATCATTTCGGCATCTGCGAACATCGGTCTTCTCAGTGCGTCGCGGACTGTAAATACAAGTTCCCAATCCATATGCGTTCCCCCTCGATCGATTCTCCTGCGTAAAAAATACACTTTTGAAATTAGACAATGTGTCTAATGTAACAAAAAAACGAAATGGATATAGTTTGAATATGATATGTTAGGAAATATAACTTAATGTGCTGCGGGGCAAACGGTTTTATGAGGTTTTAACTATATTTTACTACATAAAGCCCGGAGTGTAAGCAAAATATTAAGAATATTATCGTAATAATGTAAACATATATAACATTAATGTGCATCTGGCTACTATTAAAAGGGAGGGATAACTGATGGAGCACACTTCTCCGTTAACTGCATTTACACCTGATATGTTCATGCGCAATTTCGCCGAGGCGGAGCCCGGACTCAGCCGTAAAGGTGCGGCCGAGGAATCCAACCGCTGCCTCTATTGCTATGATGCACCCTGCATTAAGGCCTGCCCTACCGGCATCAATATTCCTTCCTTTATTAAGCGGATTGCCACCGGCAATCTGAAGGGCTCGGCCATGACGATCATGGAGTCCAATCCGGTCGGAGCCAGCTGCGCCCGGGTCTGCCCGACCGAGGAGCTCTGCGAGGGTGCCTGTGTACTGAATGATGCCTCGGCCCCCATCCAGATCGGGCTGCTGCAGCGTTATGCCACGGACTGGGCCATTAACAGCGGGGTTCAGCTATTCAAGGCCGGCGCGCCGAACGGCAAAAAAGTTGCTGTTATCGGCGGAGGTCCGGCCGGCTTATCCGCCGCCAGAGAGCTGGCCCGGGAAGGCTTTACTGTGGTGGTCTATGAGGCCAAGCAGCTGGCCGGCGGCCTGGATACACACGGAATCGTCTCTTTCCGGCTTCCGCAGTCTATCTCGCTATGGGAAGTCGAACAGGTTGAGAAGCTGGGCGTAGAGATCCGGACTGGTGTTAAGGTGGGTGTTGATATCACTGTGGAGGAGCTCAGGGGAGAATATGATGCCATTGTACTTGCTGCCGGAATGGGATATGTACCGCCGCTGGGGATTGAAGGCGAGAAGCTGTCCGGTGTATATGATGCCATTGAGCTGGTAGAGACGACCAAGACGGGAATTCCGACCCTGGAGCTGATGGGCCAGCGCGTGGCAGTTATTGGTGCAGGCAACACCGCGATTGATGCGGCCACCTGCTCAGCAAGACTTGGGGCGGCGAATGTGAAAATGGTCTACCGCCGGACCCGCAATGAGATGACGGCCTACGACTTTGAATATGAATTCGCCAAGCAGGAAGGCGTGGAATTCAGCTGGCTGACCCTGCCCAAACGGATTGTCGGCGATGAGTTGGGTAATGTGACCGGGCTGGAATGTGTGCAGATGAAGCTGACCGGCGAGATCGGTAAGGACGGGCGCCTGAAGCCGATGCCGGTTGACGGCTCGGAATTCATAATGCCGGTTGATGCGGTAGTTGTCGCAATTGGCCAGAAGCGGCGGATTGACCTGATTGAGTCGCTGGGCCTGGAACACGATTGGGGTGTGGTACGGATTGACCGGAAGACCGGGCGGACCTCTGATCCGATGATTTATGCTGCGGGCGATATCGTCTTCGGCTCCGGCAACGGGGAGGCGATGGTTGTATCGGCTGCCCAGCAGGGCAAGGATGCGGCATATGCGATAGTGAAGCAATTATCCGGATTGCAGGACAGTGTAGTTGGTTCTGCGGTTTAACCGTTTTATGAAGGAAAAGGAGTAGCGGGCCCGGCGGTTATCCCCGGACTACATATGACAGGGAGGGAACAACTATGGCAGATCTGCGAATTGATCTTGCAGGAATTAAATCACCCAATCCGTTCTGGCTGGCCTCTGCGCCGCCTACCAATACAGGCTATCAGGTACAGCGGGCCTTCGAGGCCGGGTGGGGAGGTGCCGTATGGAAGACACTGGGCGACCCGATTATTAATACCTCTTCCCGTTTTGCTGCGGTTCATTTCAACGGGCAGCGCGTAGCCGGCTTTAACAATATTGAGCTGATTACGGACCGCCCGCTGGAGGTTAACCTGAAGGAAATCTATGAAACGAAGAAACGGTTCCCGGATCATGCGGTGATTGCCTCCCTGATGGTAGAGCCGAAACGGGAAAAATGGCATGAGATTGTTAAAAGGGTGGAGGACGTCGGTGTCGACGGACTGGAGCTGAACTTCGGCTGCCCGCACGGGATGGCTGAACGCGGAATGGGCGCTGCCTCTGGCCAGCAGCCCGATCTGGTGCAGGCGCAGACCACCTGGGTCAAAGAAGTGGCGACCACACCGGTAATCGTGAAGCTTACGCCCAATATTACCGACATTACGGTTGTTGCCCGGCATGCCGTGAAAGGCGGCGCGGACGCGATCAGCCTGATTAATACGATCAACAGCCTGGCTGGAGTGGATATTCACAGCTGGAATACGATTCCTAATGTCGGCGGCCAAGGTGCGCACGGCGGCTACTGCGGCCCGGCGGTGAAGCCGATTGCCCTGAGCATGGTGGCCGAATGTGCCCGTGACCGCGGAGTCGGTGTACCAATCTCGGGAATCGGCGGGATCTCCACCTGGCAGGATGTGGTTGAGTTCATGCTGATGGGCTCTACCGGCATCCAGGTCTGTACGGCAGTCATGCATCACGGCTTCCGGATTGTGGAGGAAATGATCGACGGCCTGAACAACTATCTGGATGACATGGGGCTTGCTTCAGTGACGGAACTGATCGGCAAGTCGGTGCCGAAATACTCCAACTGGGGTGACCTGGACCTTAATTACAAAGTGGTTGCGCGGATTAATGAAGAGAACTGCATCAACTGTAACAAGTGCCATATTGCCTGCGAGGATGCCTCGCATCAATGTATCGATATGCTGACGAATGCTGACGGCAAAGCAGTCTTGCAGGTCCGTGAGGAAGATTGTGTAGGCTGCAACCTGTGTTCCATTGTCTGCCCGGCCGATGGCGCAATCGATATGATCGCGCTGGACAGCGGGGCTGCCCCGATGACCTGGAACCAGCGGCAGAAGGTGATCAGCACCCTGAACGGCTCATACTCAGAAGCGGAGGTGGTCTAGGATGGCAAAAATCATCAAGAACGGCATTATCGTCACTGCTGCAGACACGTATACAGGAGATGTCCTGATCGAAAACGGGATTGTGGCCGGGATCGGCCTCAACCTGGATGTGCCGGGTGCTGAAATAGTGGACGCCTCCGGCTGCTACGTATTCCCCGGCGGAATTGACCCCCATACCCATCTAGATATGCCGTTTGGCGGAACCGTTACGGCTGATGACTTTGAGAGCGGGACGATCGCTGCTGCTTACGGCGGCACGACTACAGTGATTGATTTCTGTCTGACTGCCAAAGGCCAGCCGCTGCAGAGCGCTGTGGATACGTGGCATAACAAATCGCAGGATAAAGCGGTGATTGACTACAGCTTCCACTTGATGGTATCCGAGCTGAATGACCGGGTGCTTGGCGAGCTGCCGCAGATTATCGAGCAGGAAGGCATTACCTCGCTGAAGGTATTCATGGCCTATAAGAACACCTTCCAGGCTGATGACGGGGTGTTGTACAAGACGCTCCAGGCCGCGAAGCGGGAGGGTGCACTTGTGATGGTTCATGCAGAGAACGGGGATGTGATTGAGTATCTGGTGGATCAAGCGCTGGCCGCCGGCAATACAGACCCGATCTATCATGCGCTGACCCGGCCGCCGGAGCTGGAAGGTGAGGCCACCGGCCGGGCTGCCTATTTGACAGAGCTGACTGATTCACAGCTGTACGTTGTGCATGTGACCTGTGCTGAAGCGGCATGGAAAATTGCCGAGGCCCGCAAGAAGGGGCTGCGCGTGTACGGCGAGACCTGCCCGCAGTACCTGGTGCTGGATCAGACTGCGCTTGAAAAGCCTGACTTCGAAGGTGCCAAGTATGTCTGGTCCCCGCCGCTGCGTGAGCAGTGGAATCAGGATGTGCTGTGGGATGCGCTGTGGAACGGTTCGCTGCAGACCATCGGCTCCGACCAGTGCTCGTTCGATTTTAAAGGACAGAAGGAGCTTGGACGCGGTGATTTCTCCAAAATTCCGAACGGCGGACCGACCATCGAGGACCGCTTCAGCCTGCTGTATTCCGAGGGTGTGCAGAAGGGCCGCATCTCACTGAATAAGTTCGTCGATATCATCTCCACCTCCAGTGCTAAGCTGTTTGGCCTTTTTCCGCAGAAGGGGACGATCGCAATCGGCAGTGATGCTGACATTGTCATCTTTGATCCATCCGTGAAAAGAACCCTGTCTGCCGCCACCCATCACATGAACGTCGATTACAATGCGTTCGAAGGCTTCGAGGTTAAAGGCGAGCCGGTTTCAGTGCTTAGCCGCGGGGAATTTGTCATCCGTGACAAGCAGTTCGTCGGACAGGCGGGAGCAGGTAAATACCTGCACCGCAAACGGTTTGCGGCGGAAACGGCGCTGCCTGTCAAAGCGGAAATCAGCGGAGGAGTGGTCTGATATGTCAGCATTCGAGGAGTTTGACAAGGAACGTCAAGCGGTTGATAAGCTGCTGCAGCAGGGGTACGGAATCGTGAATATAAAAGAGGATCTGGACGGTGCCGAGGTGACGTTTGTGCGCGGCGGCTCTGATTCAGCGAAGCTGCTGCTGCTGACGGCCGATGCACGCAAGCATGTGGCCACAATCGTTTTTGCCGGCGGCAGGCCGGCAGCGCCGGTTGAGGCATCTATTTGAAATAAGGAATCATCGGAGAAAAATAGCAGACTGCCGGTTGCCGGACGTACCCTAGTGCGCCGCCAACCGGCAGTTTTTGTATAGAAGGAAGTTTTATCTACCGCGTGTGGGAAGTAAGTTCTTTAAATTCTTGTCTCAGGATTAGCAGGAATACCAACACAAAAAAAGGCTTTTCCCGCATCCCGTTATAAGAAACGTAGAAAAGCCTGATTAATCACTAAAAAGTTTGGTTAATTATATTAAATATGCCGGATAGCATACATAAATACATACATACAATGGCTATTATTAAGCTAAGCGGTGAGCAGTAGCGTTAGGTCCCATCGAGTATACGGAGACTTGAGGGGTCGGGACAATAGCTACTGGTTCGGATTCGAGTGCGGTGATGTCCGGAGAATATAGATAATAGCTGTTGTTAGCTTCGGATGTTCTGATCCGGGTGAACTCATTGGCCAGACTGATTGAGCCGGAGGATGCAAGGGTATGCTCCTTCACGCGGAGTTTAAAGGTAAGCAGTGTCTGATCAACAGCAGGAATCTGCGCATGCTTCGAGTTCGCTTCTACTTGAATATCAATACCGCGCATGGTTGTGTCCATTCCGAAGTAAACACCTCCGTCGACCGGATTCAGGAAATTAAACTGAAAAATGTTGCCAACCTCGTTGCCTGGTGTAAAGGAAGAATCGTTATAGGCTGATTGTACAAGATACTCTGAGTTATCAAAAACTTCACTGTCATATTGCACAGTAAAATTCATATAGCTGTAGCCGCTGTCGTTCGGAGCAAAATTCCGCAGGTTCACCATCACAGTTACTTCGTCTCCCGGCGCATAAGCAGCCTGGTCGGTTGTAACCTCTACAGACATAGCGGACGGCGTATTGTCTACAGTGACCTCGCGCACCATGGAGAACATAAGTGTCAGTAAATTCGTACCTTTAAAATATTTTTTGAATCCCAGCCATCTGTTCAATGTAACAACCTCCATATACTCGTATGAGACTATCCGATGAGTAATAATCATTGCCTTGTAAATCAATGGTACTATTTGTCACTGATAAAACACTGATAAAAAGTCGAAGACTGGCAGAAAAAATCGAAATGATACCGCTTTATACGAAAAATAGCGAAAAAAAATAGTCCGGCAGACTGCTGCCGGGCTACTTTTTTGTAACTTAAGCATCAAAAAATTATACCAACTGACGTCCTGGTGCCCGTGATTATCTGAAGTGTGCAATCAGCTTCCGAGGCGCCCGTATGCTTCGAGGAACCACTCGGGAAGCTCCCCGCCCATTTCGTTCCTGTAGGAATCACGAAACTGGGTATAGCGCCGCTGGGCCCTTAGGGGTTTGCCGATCTCATAATAGAGCGAGATGATCTGCAGGGCGTAGCTTTCTTCCAGCGGCTCAAGCTCGGCCAGGCGCAGGGCGTATTCCTCTGCCTCATAGTGGCGGCCGGTTTGGATAAGCCCCAGAGTAAGCTGCTCCAGCAGCTTCAGGTACAGCTTGCGGTATTTGTCCCTGGCGGAATAAATCCAGAGGCTGTCCAGTGATTGCAGCAGCTCGCCCTTGTAAAGGGAAGAGGCATCCCGCAGCTTGTCCGGATTATTGTCCTGGAGCGCAGCAAGGGCTGCTTCCTGGAACCGTTCAGCATCCCCTTCAATGTCTCTGGCCTCCAGACGATAATTCTCCCGGTCCGAGGTCAGTTCAATATTGTCGCCCAGAGCGGCATTTTTTAAGGTTTTGCGGATCTGATAGACGGTAGTGTGCAAATACTGCTTACCTTTCTCGTAATTCCACTGCGGAAAGACGTCGTTCAGAATGACACTGACACTGCCTTGCTTATGTATCCATAGATAAGCAAACAACTCCTCGGCCTTGTGCGTGCTCCACTTGACTGCGCCAAGCGGCCCGGTTAAGGAATGGCCGCCAAGATACTGAAAGTGTGCGCTTGGACTTGCCTGTCCGGGCTGTCCGGATTGCATCCGCTTGGAAAGGAATTTGGACCAGGTTTTGAACAGCCGGGGCGGGTCTACCGGCTTCAGCAGATAATCGGCCGCCGAGAGGTCAAAAGCCTCAACAGCGTAGCTGCGGTAGGCGGTTACGAACACAATCTCCGTATCCGGTGAGAACGGCAGCAGATTCTCCGCAAAGGCAAGCCCGGAGAGCTCGGGCATTTGAATATCGAGAAAGATCAGATCCGGCTTCAGCTCAGCGGCGGCCGTGAAGGCCTCCCGGGGATTATCAAAAACATGGATTGACGCAATGTTCTCACATTGCTGCAGCAGCTCGCGCATCTGTTCCAGCGCCGGCCATTCGTCATCTACAACCATTACAGAGTAATTCAGGAGACCTCACCCTTCCACGGTATTCTTATACGTACTTCGATCCCGCCGTCTTCGCCGCGGGTAAGCAGCAGCGGATGCCCGAATTGCTTCAGCAGCCGACGGTTAATATTTTTTAGACCAATCCCTGTCCCCTGACGCGAGGACGAGCGGTAATCGTCCATCATCCAGGAAGCCAGCTGCTCATCGCTCATGCCCTTGCCGTTGTCGGCAACGGTAATGACAATGTTCCCGCCCTGCAGACGGGTGCTGAGGATGAGCGTGCCCCCGCCGATTTTTTCCATCAGGCCGTGCCGGACAGCATTCTCGACAATGGGCTGGACGATCAGCGGCGGCAGAGTAAATTCAGAGACCTCGATATTGTACTGCACACTCAGGCGTTTGCCGAAACGGGCCTGCTCCAGTGACAAGTAGGCTTCAATCAGCTCCAGCTCCTTTTCAAAAGGGATCGCTGTTTCCTGATTGCTGAAATCAAAGCTTCCCCGCAAAAAATGGCTGAGATCATACAGCAGATGCCTTGTCTTCTCGTTATCTCTTGTACTCATCCAGATGATAGTGTTAATTGCATTGTATAGGAAGTGAGGCTTGATCTGGGCGCGCAGCATGGCGATTTCCGAGCTGAGCCGCTCGGCTACCGATCTTTTCAGATCAACCAGTGTTTTGACACGTCCCTTCAAATCGCTCCAGGCATAAGGCTTATGGATAAAATCGTTGGCTCCGGCCCGGAAGGCAGACTCGTTGAAATGGAGCTGCTGTCCGGCGGTAGCCATAAGAACAGGCAGATCCAGCGGGCTGAAGGTTTTGCGGATGATTCTGCATAGCTCCAGTCCGGACATTTCCGGCATCATCACATCGATGATACAAAGATCAAAATTGCGGTCCTCCGCCAGAATGGCGAGCGCCTCTTTACCGCTGCGGATGCTGGTGATCCTGTAATTCTCCAGTGACAGCAAATTGGTTAATGCCTTCAGGTTGGCGTAGTCGTCGTCTACCACCAGGATTCGCGGAGCAGACCCGTTGGTTTCTTCATCCCGGGTATACTGTGGCAGCGGGATATTGGGATACTTCCAATCATCATCCCAAGCCTCCAATGGAGGATTTACCGGTGTAAGCAGCAGCTCGCGGTTTTCGGCTTCTGCTATTACCGCCCCGGGCTGGCTGACCGGGAGGGTGAAGGTAAAGGTGCTGCCCCGTCCCGGCACCGACTCTACCTTAATGCTGCCTCCGTGCAGTTCGACGAGCTTACGGGTGATAGCCAGACCCAGACCGAGTCCGCCGCTCTCCAGAGAGTCGGCTTCATTGACCTGCTCATAATCGCGGAAGATCTGCTCCAGTCGTTCAGCGGGAATCCCTCTGCCTGTATCGGTAACGGAGATGGCGATAATGTCCTCCTGCCGCTCTGCCTCGAAGACGACACTGCCGCGGTCAGTGAACTTGAGGGCGTTATCAAGCAGGTTGTATAGGATTTGCATCAGCCGGTGCTCATCTGCTTCAATCAGATAGACCCCGGGGGGAATACGGTTTTTGATCCGGATGTCATCCTTTATATTCAGAAACTGGAACACTTCAATAACGATATTGGCAATCCCCTGGATGTCGACCTGCTTCCAGTGGAGCGTGATTCGCTCCCGTTTGATCTGCTCATAATCAAGGATATCCCGGACCATGAATGCCAGGCGTCTGCCGGTTCCGAGAATCAGGCGCATATCCTCGCGCTGTGAGGAACTGAGCGAGCCTCCGCTGCCTTCATAGAGTGATAATGAGATATTGATGATGGCATTCAGCGGTGTGCGCAGCTCATTAGAGGTTTTCAGCAGGAATTCATCCTTGTCTCTGTCCTTGCGCGCAAGCTGCTGGGACAAAAGCTTGATCGTCTCATAGGCATGGGCTTGCCGGGCGGAAAGAAACAGCCCTTCGGAGAGAATGAAGATGGGCCCGGACACCGGCGGTACGGAATAAAACCCTGTACCCAGCGCCAGGTTGCTGGTCAACGAGAGCGTAAACATAATGGCGGCGATTGCACCGATAAGCAAATAAAAGGAGCCGATTTCATTCCGGACCACTGAGCGGAGCATCACATAGAAGGTATAGACTATTGATATTACGCAAAAGATTAGCATTAGGCTGGACGCCCGTGAGTAAACCCGAATTGAGCTTAATAGCGTCAGGAGACAGAACCCGATAGAGTAGGTGAACGTAATCCGCATGAATAGCCTTGAATACAGGGCAGGGAACAAAGTGTAGGTATAGCCGGCCACAAAGGAAAAGCCGATTACGCCCGAAATTAGCTGTAATTTGCTGAACCACTCATATGAGATTGAAGGAGACAGGTCAAACAGCAGCTTTTCGCTGTGGGTGAGCATATATAAGACAATTGTAAAGCAGAACATCGCCAGCTGGAAAAACGAGGAGTCTTCTTTACGCTGCAGTCCCTGACCCAGGAAATAAACGGCGATAAAGGCGAAGCCGGCCACAAACATGATATCGTAGATGCTGTTCCGCTTGTCGAGTGCCCAAACTGCCTCTGGTGTTCCTATCCGGATGGATTCAGCGACTCCACCGCTGTCGTAGGTGAAGTTGGATGCATGGATAACAATTTCAGCCCGCCCATTAATGCTCGGGGCGCTAACTGAATAGGGTTGATTGCGGGGCTTCGTGGTTTCCAGCGTTTGTCCGGGAATGCCGCTGCCTCCCAGCGGCTTGCTGTCTATAAAGAGCTGGCTGGCATTGCGGATATTGTTCACCTTGAGTGCAAAGGACTCGCTGTCCGCCGGCAGCAGCAGCTCCAAACGGTATGTGGCAAATCCATAGCGGTTGTACTCTCTTTGTGTGATTGTTTTCCAGCTTCCTGGTACAGAAATATAGCCGAGACCCTCTGCTTGGCTTATGTTTGCAGGATCAAGCAGCTGCCCCCAGTAAAACTCCCACTTTCCATCCAGCTTGTAGGTTGAATTATTATCGAAAGTACAGGCTGATAAATCAATCATGCCGGGTTTTGCTACGGCGCATGAAGCACTCCTGCTATTTAGCAGGGGGTATACTGCTGCGGCAGTAAGCAGGAGGATACAGAGCAGACCCAAGGCTCTTGTAGCCAGCGGCCTAAAATTAAACAGTTTCATAGAAACCTCGCTTCGTAGAATACAGCATTCCAGAAAATTCCTCAACCTTCGTCAATAATTTCATCATAGCCTTGCCAGCTTCTGCTTGTCCAGTCACAAGTGTCTGGAAAAGTGTTGTATAATTGAGGCTCGTGGTTCAAGAAATCAGGAGTAGGATGAGGAGAGGGCAAGCGATGTACTTATTGGATGTATCGTCATGGCTGACGGAGGAGCGTCTGCGGATGCTGCTGGAACAATACCGGACGCTGGGGCCGCTGCCCGGAATCGGGCTGACTTTTATGAAATCCTTCGTTCCGCCGCTGCCGACTATTGCCATCGTAGGCTTAAACGGGGCGGTGTACGGCTTATGGCTGGGTTTCTTATATTCCTGGCTGGGGCTGGTTGCAGGCTGTGCGGTGACTTTTCTGATTATCCGTAAAATTGCTTCCCATCCCTATCTGCAAAACTGGGCCCGCCGGCCCAAGGTAGCCAGAAGTATGACCTGGGTGCGGCAGAGCGGATTCAGTTATGTTTTTCTGCTCAGCCTGTTTCCGGTCGGTCCGTTTGTCGTCATTAATATGGCCGCAGGGCTGGCCGGCATGCGTCTGCGCTCCTATCTGCTGGCTATTAGTGCGGGCAAGGCGATTATGGTGTTTGCCGTATCCTATATCGGTAATGATGTGCAGCGGTTTATCCGCAATCCGTGGGAAATAATCTATGTGCTGCTGTTTATCGGGGTGTCCTTATGGTGTGTGAAGGCACTTGAAGCCCGGTTTGCCCGGGCCTCGGCGGGAGATCCGTTACACCGTGAATAGGTGCCGGATAGCAGATTCTGTCTCGGTCTGGCCTGAGCGGTGGACCCAGCTGTTCGTTGCCGCATTGTAGCTGTAATCCCCGCTCCACTCCATTGCGTGAATGGCAATGTCCTGCACAGCTGTTATGATAATGTCAACTTCGGCCTCAGTCATGATGGGATGGAGGGAGAGCCGGACCCAGCCCGGTTTGGTGGACTGGTTGCCGGCATGCAGGTCCTGGACAATCTGCTCCGACTGCTTGCGGCCAAGCCCCAGCAGATAATGGCCATAGGGGCCGGCGCAGGAGCAGCCGCCGCGGGCCTGAATGCCAAAGTGGTCGTTCAGCAGCTTTACGGCAAGATTGTAATGGATATTGTGCAGGGTAAAAGATACAATTCCGTGACGTTCTGTCTGCCCGCCGGCCAGGATGCTGCAGCCGGGAATCCGGCTGAGTCCGGACAGGAGCCGCAGGCACAGCTCCTGCTCCCGCAGCCTGATCCATTCCCCGCTGCCGTTCATCCGCTCTTTCAGCTTTATACAGAGCGCGGTGCGGATGGCCTGCATGAAGCCCGGTGTACCTCCGTCTTCGCGGACCTCCACATCGGTTATGTAGCGGCGTCCGCCCCAGGGATTGACCCAGACGACGGTTCCGCCTCCGGGTTCATCCGGAAGCCTGCCGCTGCAGAGTGCTTCGTCAAACAGCAGCACTCCGCCTGTGCCGGGGCCGCCGAGAAATTTATGCGGGGAGAAGAAGATGGCGTCGAGCTTTTCCAGCGGTGAAGAGGGATGCATATTAATGTCCCTATAGGGCGCGCTGGCGGCAAAATCAATAAAGCACAGACCCCCGTGGCGGTGCATGACGGCAGCCAGCTTATTGTAAGGGGTCTCGATTCCCGTAACATTGGAGCAGGCGGTAAAGGAGCCGATCTTGAAGCGGCGGTTCCGGTGGCGGATCAGCAGCTCCTCGAGGTCAACCGGACTTATGCTGCCGTCCGCTCCGGCAGGTACTGTAATGACATCGCCGATTCCTTCCTGCCAGGGCAGCAGGTTGGAGTGATGCTCCATGTGGCTGATGAAGATGACAGGGCGCTCCTCGGGAGGGCAATGGAAGGCCGGATGCTGCCACTCGGGCAGCTTCAGGCCTATCAGCCGCTGCAGTTTATTAATGGCGCCAGTCGTGCCGTTGCCGCAGAAGAGCAGAACATCCCGTGGACCTGCGTGGACATGCTGTCTGATAATTCTCCGGGCCTCGTTGTAGGCCAGCGTCATCGTCAGCCCGGTGCTGTTGGAATCGGTATGCGGATTGCTGACATAAGGACCGAAGGATTCCTGGATCTGGCGCTCAATCGGCTCATACAGGCGCCCGCTGGCCGTCCAGTCAGCGTAAATCAGCGGTTTCCGCCCAAAGGGCGTCGTAATCTGATGGCGGATGCCGATGGTACGCTCGCGAAAGGCGGTGAAATGCGCCGCAAGCGAAGCCGGTGCCTCCTCCGGGAAGGCTTGATTGATGGTTAGCACGGACAATCCCTCCAGCCGGTTATTTCTGGCTGACACACTCGCCGGCAGATACCTGAAGGCTCCGGCTGTGTCATTATGGCTCAGTATATGCCCGGCAGGGCAGATAGGTTAAAGCCCATGCTGCCGCTAGATAAAGAGCTGCATATCGCTCTCCAGCGCATCCTTCAGATAAGCGGAGGCATCCATAATCTCGACCTCCGGGAGCAGCTCCTCAGGCTTGAATCCCATAATCTCAACGGACAGCTTGCAGGCGTAGAATTTAATGTTCTTTTTGCGTGCGCCTTTGAGGAAATGGATCAGCTTCGGCGCGTTGTTATCCTCCATCATTTCCTCCAGCATCATCCGGCCCAGGCCGCTGAAATTCATATGGGAGAGCGGCAGCTGCTGCGGGCCCTTGGGGGTGAACACATCCATCAGCTTTTCATAGACCGTCTTGTCCTCCAGCGTCATTTTTTCCGGGTCACGCACAAGAAACAAGCCCCAGAAAGCAAAAAACATCGTAACTTCAACCTCAATATCCCGCGCTGCATTAGCCAGAATCAGTCCGGCCATTGCTTTGTCATACTCTCCGCTGAACATCAGCAGATTTAATTTCTTGTCCATCTCTGTGTACCTCCGCTATTTCAGGATGCAACTAGTATGCTTGCAGAGGCAGCGGCGTATGCCCGCCTTCACAAAGATGTACCAGGGATCACGTTATCTGCCAAATTTCCTGCAACTTTTTTGCAACAAAAAAGCCCCCGGCAGGGAGCTTGATTATAGTATGGCGGCCGGGCGCTGCATTACTGCTCTTCAGAGCTTTCCTTGACGGCGGGCTCGCTCTCAGCCGGGCGGAGCATGTCATAATGGCGGGCGGCCCACCAGATGCTGCCGGTAAACAGCACGATCAGGCCGAGAATGATGGCAAACCGCCAGTCGCCGGCTTTAAAGTTCAGCTGCAGAACAGTCAGGACAAGTGCAACCTGTGTCCAGACCAGCGTTCTTTTGCGGAAAGCGGTGATGTTCCCTTCCATTGCGGGCATGCCGCGGATGATCCGGTAAGCGAGCAGAGCCAGAATCAGCGCAAAGATAATGGTGCCGATCAGTTCTGAATTAGTAAACGCATTCATTTTTCTCGAAATCCTTTCGGGTTAACTTCCTGCTCATTGCAGCAGAGTAGTACAAGCTTATTATAGCGGTCCGCAGCTGTTTTACCAAGTGCAGACCGCGCAGGTTTTTATGAAGCCATTCTGCTGAGGATTTCCTCCGCCGGCAGCGGCGGGGAGAAGTAGAAGCCCTGGATATGCGGGCAGTCGTGATTGACCAGAAACTCCAGCTGTTCCGCTGTTTCAACGCCTTCGGCAATCAGATCATAGCCGAGCTGTGAAGCTACGTAGACAATGGACTTGATAATCGTCTCGTCAATCGAGCTGATGCCGATACCGGTGATAAAGGTGCGGTCGATCTTGATTTTGTTGACAGGAAAATGCTTCAGGTAGTTGAGTGACGAATATTTGGTGCCGAAATCATCGATAGAGACGACAATGCCGTGATCGCGCATCTGCTGCAGCAGCGGATAGTGCTCCTCCAGCAGGGCTGTGCTCTCGGTAATCTCAAATTCGAGCACTTCGGTATCCAGACCGTAATGATCAAGCACAGACAGCAGATTCTCAATCAGATTGCGGTTGTAGAACCAGCTGTTGGAAATATTAATGGAAGTCCGCAGCAGCGGCATGCCCAGCTTCTGCCACTCGCAGAGCTGCCGGCATACCTCGCCGATGATCCAGTCGGTCAGCTGGATCATCAGTCCGGCCTCCTCGACGGCGGCAATGAAGGTGCCCGGTCCGATCAGCCCCTTCTCGGGATGATTCCAGCGGACCAGCGCCTCCAGCCCGACCATTTTACCGGTGACTGCATTGATCTGCGGCTGGTAATGCAGCACGAATTCCTCCCGCTCCAGTGCAGAATGCAGGTACTTGGCGATCATGGTCTTCTGCTCCAGCTTCTCACGCAGCTCCCAGTCAAAAATAAAGTAGTTACAGTCCTCCTGCGACTTGGCCTGATACATCGACATATCGGCAAACTTCAGCAGATCATCCGTGCCGGAAGAGTGCTCGGGATACAGCGAAATGCCGATGCTTGTAGACAGGCTCAGATGCGCCCCGGCAATCAGCAGCGTCTGAGAGATCAGCATACTGATCTGTCCGGCGGTTTCCGGAATCCGCTCCTGCGGCAGATTGGAGAAGACCATGACGAACTCGTCGCCTCCGGTACGCGCGAACAGCTGGTAAGGCAGCCCCGCACATTTGAGCCGGCCGGCCAGTGTTTTGATGACCTGATCACCGATGGAATGGCCCAGTGTATCGTTGATCTCCTTGAACCGGTTCAAATCAAAAAAGAACAGGGTGTAGGTCTGTGTCGGCTCCGAGCATTGCAGCAGGCGTTCGAACTCATCCATGAAATACCGCCGGTTCGGAATGTCGGTCAGACTGTCATAATGGGCGAGCTTCTCGTAGAGCTTCTGGGAAACACTGAGATCACGGGTCCGCAGGCTGACTACACGTTCCAGCTCATGGTTGAAACGGTTCTGATGCCAGTAAAAATACAGGATAAAAGCGATTATGAGCAGACAGGCAATATCAATCCAGAGAACGCTGCGGAATACCGCCCATTTGGTCTGCGCCGGAATGAGAGTCCCCATCAGCCAGTGCTGGTTATAAATATCGATTGGTGTTGCCACCAGTTGCCCTGCAGCCCGGGTTTCTTTGCCGAACAGCAGGTTGTGGTCTGCATCTGTCACATAAACAGAAGAATCCAGAGACTGCATCTGCTCGGCAATATCCTCCACTGTTACCGTTGCCGAGACGATACCGGCAAAGGTATTGCCGTTATAAACGGCCTGCCGGATGACTATGCCGTACTGGCCCTGGGCCAGCATGCGGGGGCCGTCGATGGTGATACTGCGGGAGCGGATCGTTTCCTGAACCTTGCCGGATGAGGACAGGGCAGGATCAAGCAGCAGGCTTTTATTCAAAATGGCGGTGTTGCCGGACAGCGGAAAAAGATAGCGGATCACTCCGTCGGGAGCAATCACAATATTCAAAACGTTTGTACTTGAGCTGTTGTAGGCAGTAAGCAGATACTGGTTAATTAGAGCGGGCTCTGCGTCAAAGCCTACCGTTTGAATGAAGGAGCTGATTCCTTTGACAATCGATACTTTCTCTTCAAGGTTTGAGGTGAGTGTGACGGCTTGAGAGGATAAATCGGCTTTTTCAGCCCGGTATTCCCGTTCTACCGATATGGAATAGTAATAGAAGAGAGAAAGCTGCAGCACGACTAGGAAGCCGAGGATGATCGTTAAAGGCTTTTTGTTAATGAAAGCCATGGAGTGCCTCCGATATCATAAAAATTCAACATTGTATAAGTAATTTGGGCCAAAGTGGTTCCTGCACCACCGTCAAATGTCGAGATATGTCGTAGGTGTCTCTATAGCATGTCATTTTTTGTGTTTTTGTGCAAGGAGAAACCTGATAGCCGGGGAGAGAACAAAAAACGGATAAATACGGACCGCCTAAGGGCAGCTTGTATTTATCCGTTGCTCTTGCAGGTGTTGCTATATATATTTCGGCAAAGCCAGCGTCAGCTTATTTCTTGAAAATACGCAGTGGTGCGCCGATCGGCAGGAAGGTGCGTCCGAAATGGGCGTTAAGCACGGATGCTCCGCATCCGTATAAGGAAACCACACCAATTGCCAATTCCGATACTGCAGCCAGCTTGTGGAAGAATTCCGCAGCTACGCCGAAAGCATCCATGGAAAGGCCGAGGAACAGGAAGTCGATCAGGATAAAGATAATCAGCAGCACCCGGTTGGCTTCAACTGCACCGATGGTCATGAACAGGGTGAAGACGAGATAGCCCAGGAATACAAAGCCGAGCTGCTTAGGGTCTACGCCTTCAGCGAGTGTAGCGCCGAATACGCCGAGCTTGATCAGCCAGCTTGCGCCCATGCCGAACCAGAAGAAGGCATATGCGCCGAATGCAGTCATGCCGAAGGTATTATTGTGCTTCGCATCCTGAATCGAGGCGAATAGCTGAGCAAAGGCTCCGAGGAAGATTGCCCAAGGAATAGCGTAGCTGAGTCCTGTTGTAATTTCGAGCTTTTGAGAAGAAGCGACCAGAGTAACGATAGCAAGTCCGAACAAGCCGATGGCGCTGGGATCGGCAGTGACGATTTTGACGGATTGCGTGGATGGGGATTGCGCTGACATAGCAATTAAAGCCTCCAATTTTCATAATTGTTCGCATAGTATAACAGCACCCGGACCGGGTGCTGTTATCAGCTTGCCTATCATATCATATCGCCATGAGCTTGCCTATAAAAGAAGTGGTCAATTTTTGGCGATTATCAGATTATTTTGCGATAAAAAGGAATGAATATTCACGGCCTGCACCGGCCTGCTGATATAGTAGCCCTGCAGCTCATCGCTGCCGAGCATGCGGAGCAGATCGAACTGCTCCTTCAGCTCAATGCCCTCAGCTACTACCTTCAGCCCCAGATTATGGCTCAGCTCAATAATCGCCTTAACCAGCACATCGCCCTGCGGCTCCAGGGTCATCTCGGAAATGAAGGAGCGGTCAATCTTGATCACATCCACCGGGAAGCGGCGCAGATAGCTCAGTGAGGAGAAGCCTGTGCCGAAATCATCCAGCGAGATATACAGCCCGTGGCTTCTCAGCTCCTGAAGGGAGGACAGGATATGGTCCCCGGAGACCAGTACGCTCTCCGTAATTTCCAGCTCCAGGCTGGAGCTGGGCAGCTGATATTCCGCCAGCAGCGCCAGCAGGAGTTCAGTCAGCCCAGGCTGCATCAGCTGTACTGCCGAGATGTTAACGGCAGCCGTCAGCTCCAGGCCGCCTGTGCGGAACCGGCTCAGGTCGGAGCAGACCTGCCGCAGCACCCAGCTGCCGATGCTGATAATGGAGCCGCTGGTTTCGGCAAGCGGAATAAATTCAGCGGGAGAGATGGGCCCGTAAGTAGGGCTGGTCCAGCGCAGCAGGGCTTCCAGCTTGGCGACCTTCAGGCTGTCGGAGCCCAGGATCGGCTGGTAATGGATTTCGAATTCATCATTGATGGCTGCGGACAGCAGCTGCTGGGACAATACCTTCCGGCGCCGGATGCTTTCCTCAAGCTCCTCTGAGTATTGCAGGATGTTGTTGCGTCCCGATTCTTTGACATGAAACATGGCCAGATCAGCCTGCTTGACCAGATAGTCGGCGTCTTCGCCATTCTGCGGATAGACGCTGACCCCGATGCTGGCAGTATTATAAAGCAGGTGCCCCTGGATGCGGTGCGGCAATGAGAGTGCCTCCTGTATGCGCGACAGCTGTACGTTCATGCTGTCTGAATCAGGAGCGTCGGCAAGCAGAATGGTGAATTCGTCTCCGCCAAGGCGGGAGACCACATCATGCTTGCCGATGACCCTGGAAATCCGGAGGGCGGTCTCCCTCAGCATCGCATCCCCGAAATCATGGCCGAGCGTGTCATTGACGGTCTTGAAATGGTCGAGATCAATAAAGACGAGGACGATCTGCCGGCCGGTATCTTTAACCGAGGCGATAGCTTCATTAAGTCTGGTGAAAAACAGCGAACGGTTGGGGAGCTGGGTCAGCGGATCCAGCATGGACTGCAGCTGCAGCTCCTTCTGAGCCTGCTGCAGTGAACCGATCATCCGGTTGAATTCATGCTCCACCTCACTGAATTCATCGTTTCCGGAGCTGCGTACCCGGATGGACAGGTCCTTGCTGCTGCTGATGGCGCGGATGTTTCTGACCAGGGAGGACATTCTCCGCAGGATGGAACGTTTGACGAAGACCAGGCTGGCTATACACATCAGCAGGGTCCAGGCCAGGAAGAATTTCCGGAAGCTGACGATGGATTTCAGCCCGCTCTCGTAGATCTCGCGCGGCTGCTTCAGCGTCATTTCGATTGCAGGATTCCCGAACAGGTCGTTAACTACAGTATGGATGGACATCATCTGGCCGGTGTCTGAGCTCATCCACGTGGTCTGGCCGTTGCTCTCTGCCAATACAGCAGAATTGATGACCGTCATCTGCAGGGAGGACTGCGTTTCTTCCCAGATCCGGGTAATCTCATTCTGCCGCAGCATCCTCCCTGCAACCGCTGTGCCGATTACGGGCTGGTCGCCGCTGTTGTTGAGGATCGGGGCAACTGTAATCAGCATCGGGCCATCATCCAGCAGCACGATGCCTGAACGGCTTTCCGCGGTCTCCGTCAAGCCTGGCAGCCGGTCCTGAATGCGTTTGAACAGCGCGGGGTATTCCGGAGTCAGGGCGGAGACCGCCCGGGTATCGGGATCATAAACACCGCCATACCGGAGCTCTCCGGAATTATCCAGCAGCGCCGCCATATCGAATTGATTGATCTCGTAGGTGAACGGGCTGAAATTGCTGTCGAGGTAATCCTGTCTGTCAGAAGCTGCCGGATTGTCCGGCGCTTCCGGCTGCATAAACTGGTATGTATCGTCCCATGTTGAATACTTCAGCAATCCGGTTCTCATCATCTGCAGCTCGCTCTGGTAAGATGAAACCACGTTATCCAGCTTGCTCCGCAGAGTGGCCTCATCCAGCTGCTCAAAGCGGTTCAGCAGAATGAAGTGCAGGAGTAGATAAGTAACACCTAATCCGAACAGGGCCACAACACAGACGAAAATGATTATTTTTCTGCTCAGCTTCATGTTGTTTCCCTTCTAGTAATAATAGACTTTAATTAGGAAATTAGTACCACCTTATCCAGTGTACCATGAAAAGGTAATATTTTGCAGAGTAAATCTGTCCCATGTGTCGAAATTTGATGTATAATAATCTTGCAATAATAATAATCACATAAATATTATAGAAGGAGATAGCGTCAGGCAATGGATAAATGGACATTATTTAAGAAGATTACACGGTTTGGAACGATTCCTGTAATGCTCATACCGGTTGTGCTGGGGACGGTTGGAGCCTATGTCTGGGAAGGCAGCTTCCATCCGTTTTTGTTTGTTATAACGCTTGTTGGTGCGGTCGCCGCCCATTTGTTCTCGAATATGGTGAACGATTTATGGGACTTCCGTAATGGAACGGATACTGAAGCTAAGAATACACCGGGAATGGTTTCGACGAACTCCGGTTTTTTGTCAGGCGGACTGATGAAGGAATCCCTCTTTGCTCTGATGACCTGGGCTCTGCTGGCGCTGGCCGTGGCCTGCGGCCTTATTCTCAGTATCTCCAGCGGCTGGGAGACGCTCTGGTTCGTGCTCGGCGGAGCGCTGATCGCCTATTTCTATGTAGCACCGCCGCTGCGCTTCGGATACCGGGGCAAGGGCTATAGTGAGTTTGCCATTTTTGTCGCTTTTGGGGTAATGCCCGTACTCGGCTCTTATTTCGTACAGACAGGGGAATTCAGCCTGAAGCCTGTGCTGCTGTCTGTTCCGGTGGGCCTGTTAACTACACTGCTCTTGTTCAATCATCATTTCCTGCACTGGAGAGCAGATAAGCAGGCCGGTAAACGTACGCTGGTTGTCGTTTGGGGAGAACGCAAAGCCCTGGTGCTTTCCCGCATCCTGCTGTTCCTGTCCTATGGTTCATTGGTTGTATGTGTGTTGTCCGGCGTACTGCCGGTTTATGCGCTGCTGGCGCTGCTTACCGTGTTTGCCCCTTTGCGTGTGTACCGCGGGCTTGAGCCGCAGAATGCCTCCATGGCATATCTGCCGCTTATGGGCGCTTCACAGCAGGCCTCCGTGCGCTGCGGATTTATTATGGCACTGGCCCTGCTGATCCAGGGCCTCATCTAACATCTCATTCCAGAAGGAGAGAGCGATTATGGACAATAATAAAGACAATGCCGAGCAGCTGCAGCCGGCTGTGAGCAGCCAGACTGTACTGGGAGATTTTCATACCATTTTGTCAGAGGGAAAAGTGTGGAAGACGGGCGGATTTGCCCTGCCTGACGGCTCGTTCTGGGCTTACCGTGAGCCGGAGGCGGTAGTAATTGTACGCAACGGCTATCTGTATGTCCGGGCACAGCTCAGCCGCCAGCATAACCAGGTGCAGATTCTCGACAATGCCAAGCATATGTATTATTCGGCACAGCCGGTAGACATTCCGGAGGAGGGGGAGATCAGCTTCGAGCTGCAGATCCGCGCCCGCACGCAGGGGACGGCTCCGGGAGATTTGTACGACGGCTATGTCTCACTGAATCTGCTGGATTTCACGACCGGTGCGGCGCTTGATTTCTTTGCCGGCAATGATAAATACGCCAGCGTCTACGGCATCCTGCCCTTCCCGGGCGTCCAGGTTCCGGATACAGGCGGTACAAAATATTTCTGCATTTTTACAGAAGCGGAGGATTTCAAGCCGCGCGAATTTAACACCTACAAAATCACATATCACCGCGGCAATGACGAGGCGGTCTTCTATGTCAATGGTAAGGAAGTGCGCCGCGAGCGGAATGTTCCGGTGAAATTCAACAGCTTTACCGTGGCGCTCGGCATTATGACGGAGAAGGATCTGACTCCGGAAGGCAGCGTGTCGGCGCATGGACAGACAGTCATTGCCGAATGGTCTCCGGTAACTGTAACAACGACTGCACGCTAAAGGGCATGAGCTAAGTTTTTTAAGGATAAGGGTGGGTTTGCGGTGAATGTAAGGAGCTTTCTGCGGTTTGTGGAGCTGCCGACCAAGGTGGCCAGTATGCTTCCGTTCCTTCTGGGGACACTGTACGCGCTGTACCGGTTTGAGGATTTTTATATGCTGCGGTTTATCCTGATGCTCGTGTCCCTGCTCAGCTTCGATATGGCGACAACGGCCATCAACAACTATTATGATTTTAAAAAAGCCGCCAAGAAGCACGGCTACGGCTATGAGACCCATAATGCCATTGTTCACTATAAGCTAAAAGAAAGCACGGTAGTCGCAACCATCATCATCCTGCTCGTTCTGGCGGCGGGCGGGGGCATTGCTCTTGTCTCCCAGACAGGGCTGCTGATCTTTTTGCTGGGCGGGCTGTCGTTTCTGATCGGGATCCTGTACTCCTTCGGGCCGATTCCGATATCGCGGATGCCGCTCGGCGAGCTGTTCTCGGGACTGTTTATGGGGTTTGTGATTATCTTTATTTCGGCTTATATCCACTCGGACCAGAGGGTGGTTACGCTGCTGCTGCAAAATGGCTGGGTCGACCTGCATGTTAACCTTATCGAGGTTGTGTACATTTTCTGGTTCTCCGTGCCCGCAATCCTCGGGATTGCCGGGATTATGCTGGCCAACAATATCTGCGATATCGAAGATGACCTGGAGAACCGCCGGTATACGCTGCCGGTCTATATCGGCCGCAACAATGCACTGCTGCTGTTCAAGCTGCTCTATTATGTCTCTTTTGTCGATATGATCGTTCTGCTGATTCTCGGGGTCAATCCGCTGCTGGTGGCGCTGCTGCTGGTTACGCTGGTTCCCCTGCGCCGGAATATCGCACTGTTCCAGCAGAAGCAGGAGAAGGCGTCAACCTTTATCCTGTCGGTCAAAAATTTTGTGCTGATGAGTACAGCCCGGATTATTGTACTGGCGGCTGCAGTTCTGCTGGGTCTGCTGAATATCTGACAATTGTCTGATTAGTGATGCCTCCTATTCTATGATATGGTGTCAGTAGATATATTTACATTCTTATACAAGGAGGGTGTACATCTATGACACAGAAGCTCAGATGGGGAATACTCGGCTGTGCCCAGATCGCAACCGGCTCCGTGATGCCGGCGATTCAGGAATCAGAGACAGGTGTAATCGAGGCGGTGGCGAGCCGGGGGCTGGAGAAAAGCAGCAGGGTGGCAGCAGAGTTCGGCATCAGCAAGGCTTACGGCAGCTATGAGGAGCTGCTGGCTGATCCGGGAATTGATGCCGTATATATTCCGCTGCCCAATCACCTGCACCGGGAATGGGTAATCCGTGCAGCCGAAGCAGGCAAGCATGTACTGTGTGAGAAGCCGATTGCGCTCAGCAGCGCCGAGGCGGAGGAAATGGTAGCGGCCTGCCGCAAAGCGGGCGTGCATCTGGCCGAAGCGTACATGTATCGGCATCATCCGCGCATTGTGCAGCTGCGGGAGATCATCGCCCGGGGCGATATCGGTGAGCTGCGTGCGATCCGCGGCGCTTTTACCTACAACGATGCAACGGACACGACGAATATCCGCTTCAAGTCCGCCTGGGGTGGAGGCTCGTTGTATGATGTCGGCTGCTACCCGCTCAGCGCGGCGCGGCTGCTGTTCGGTACGGAGCCTGAAGCGGTGACGGTACAGGCAATCTTTTCTCCGGAGCATGATAACGTGGATATGATGGCCTCCGGTCTGGTCGAGTTCCCGGGCGGCCTGAGCCTGACCTTCGACTGCGGCATGTGGGCATATAACCGCCAGCTGCTGGAGGTACTCGGTACGGAAGGGATGATCGAGATTCCGATGCCGTTCAACGCCAGATTTGAGGATGCGGATTTCCTGATGTACAAAGGCGGCGAGGTAAGCCGGTTTGCCGCGGCCGGCGCCAATCCGTATGTGGTCCAGGCTGATGATTTCGCAGCAGCCGTCCGCGGCGCCACGCCGCTTGCCGCTGAGAATGATCCGGTGCTCAGCATGCAGCTGATCGAAGCCTGCCTTGACTCTGCCCGGCGGCGCGAGCGGGTCAGCCTGCTGTAGGATAAACGTACGTAAAAACCCCAGTACCCGCTAGTGCAGCGGGTACTGGGGTTTTTGTTGCGGAGCAATGATCCGCTAATGCTTATACCGGGCTAAGCAGGACATCATCGTCGTCGCTGTTGAATGCCTCGCGGTCAAATTCACCTTCGGAATTCGCCACCAGCAGCGCAGTAACAGAGGTTCCGGTAGCATTAACTGCTGTACGGCCCATATCGATCAGTGCTTCTACACCGGCAACGATGGCCAGGCCTTCAAGCGGCAGCCCGAGTGCTGTGAGCACGACAGTAGTTGAGATTACAGCAGGACCGGGAACGCCGGCTACTCCGATGGAAGAGATGATGCTGACTAGCACCAGCGTAATGTAATCAGTCAAGGTGAGCTGGATGCCATAGACCTGGGCGGTAAACACCGTTACGATGGCGGGCCATACACCGCCGCAGCCGTTGAAGTTCACGGATGCTCCCAGCGGGGCAACGAAGCTGGCAATCCGGGGCGAAACATGCAGGCGCTTGGTGATCACCTCAAGGTTGATCGGAAGTGTAGCATAGCTGCTGCGGGTAGTAAAAGCAACAGTGATTGTAGGATACACTTTACGGAAGAAGCGCAGCGGGTTCACTTTAACCACCAGCAGCACCAGTCCGCCGAACACAAGCACAAAATGCAGAATGAGTGCTACATAAGAGGCGACAATGACGCTGCCCAGCTCCTGCAGGGTTTCCCAGCCGTAGCGGGCTGTAATGCCTGCAATCAGAGCGAATACACCGTAAGGGGTCAGCCGGATTACGAATTTTACAACCTGATGAAGCACTGCAGTCAGGGATTCAATCAGATCGCGAACGGGCTTGACGGCTTCCGGCTTCTTGGAGCCTACTTTAATGATGGCAACCGCTACAAAAATCGCAAAAATAAGCAGCGGCACAACCTTACCCGTAGCAGCTTCATTAACAGGGTTGGAAGGCACAAGATCCAGAATAACTTGTGAGAAGGTCGGAATCTCCCGGGCAGTAAAGTCTTCCGGCACAGCCTGCTGGATTCCGCTTCCCGGGTTGAAGAGGAGGGCTATGAGCAGCCCGATAATAGAAGCGATACCGGTTGTTCCAAGGAACCAGGCAAAGGTTTTGATCCCGATTTTGCGTAGGGCCTCCAGGTTGGTTAAGGAAGCGATGCTGTTGAGCACAAGAACAAAGACCAGCGGAATGACGAGCATGCGGATCAGGCTGACATAAATACTGCCGAATGTTGTAATCGCGTTTGTTGCAAATTCAAAATATTGAAAGAAAATACCGGTGACCAGTCCGAGCGCCAGACCGATGATGACCCGTGTGCCGAATCCGATGCGTTTGCGTGCCAGGATAAACAGCACTGCGAATACAACAATGGAGACGACAAGGCCATACCAGCTCGTTTGAAGCGCGGACAGCAGATTGTTATCAATATCTTTCATTGTAACCAAAGACCCCCTAAGCCGACTTTTTTGATGTGAATAATGTATAAAGGAATGATATGATTGTCAATGTAATATTATGTAATAAATTTTAATTCCGATAATACCACTAAGAAAAATAAAATTTTAATTGACAAGGGATGGAAGCATGAATAATATGGAACTTAATTGCAAGTGATTCTGGAATCGACTGGACCGCCGGAGATTCAGCATGAGACGCAGCTATGCGTATCTATGTTGGATCTTTTTTTGTTGCTCGAAAACGCCGGGATCTTAACTATTATGAAGAAAAGGATGGGATTACTTATGAAAAAACTTACGATTGCTATTGTTGCGGGAGCCGTAGTGTTCTCTGCACTAACCTTTGTAGCGGTGTCGGCCAAGAATGAAACCACAGCTGACGCAGCTGCTGCTCCGGCAGCTGTTGCTGAAGCTGCACCGGCGCAAAGCGCACCGGAGCCTGAAGCAACGGCAGCGCCTGCTGCCGAGCCGCAGGCTGCCGCAGAGGCAGCACCGGCGGTGAGCACAGGGCCGGCGGCAGAAGTTGCAGCGGCTGAAGCGGTACAGCCGCAGGCAACAGCGGCACCGGCAGCACCTGCGGAAGCTGCCCAGCCGGCAGCACCGGCGGTTGCGCCTGCTGCCGCTGCCGTGAAGCAGGCGGCTGCGGGCACAGCGCCGCAGGCCGTTGCCGCAGCAGCGGCTGCTGCTCCGGTGAAGGCAGCGGCAACCGCAGCTCCGGCAGCAGCTGAGCCTGCCAAGCCGCAGGCTGCAAAGGGGGCAGCGACTGCTGCGCCTGTTAAGGTAACAGCCCAGGCTGCACAGCCTGCTGCGACTGCAGCACCTGCACCGGCGGCCAAGGCTGAACCAGCGGCTAAAGCTGAGCCGGCAGCGACACCTGCACCGGCCAAGGCCGTTACGTTCTCGACAACGGAAGTGGTGAAGGCGAAAGCAAGCGCAGCTCCGGCACCTGCACAATCAAGCACAGTAAGCGCACCGGCAGAAACGGTAAGTGCACCAGCTGCTGAGCCTGCAGCCGCACCTGCACCAGCGGCCGAGGAAGAGATCTGCCCGTAAGCGGCAGGCAAAGCGTACGTCCTGAATCTCCCCGGTCCGGCTTCAGATGAGCTGTAATCCAATTCCAAAAGACGAGGTGCATACATGATACGACCGCTAAAAACCAAAAAAATACTATCGCTTTTCCTGGCAGCCTCCCTGCTTGTCCTGCCGGTTCACGCCGCCAAGGCAGATCCGGCGGCACAGGCGGAAGCTGTCCTGAGCAGCCTGCCTGAAGGGCAAGTCAGCCATTATAACTATTTTAACAACGTGTATGAGCACCTGAATGATGAGAACCATGTCTTCAAGACAGCAACCTATGAGGATATTGTCCATCTGTTTGAAAGTGAAGGGAACTATGCGGTGCTGGTGGGCGGTGCGTGGAGTGAGCAGACCCAGGCCGAGATCGGTTTTATCAATGAGGTAGCCAAGGAGTATGGAGTATCGACCGTATACAATTTTGATACCCGGCTGGATGGCGACAGTCTTAATATTGCGGACAGCTCGAATAAATTTGCCTACAAATATGTGGATCTGGTTAGTAAATATCTGAAGAACCTGAATCTTTATGATAAAAATGATCCTGAGCACAATGTAAGCTATGTTACTAAAGACGGGCAGACGGTTACCGCTAATAAAATTGAATCCCCGTTCCTGTTCATTTATAACAAAAACAATGTCGATGCTAACGGCAATAAGGCACCGGTCGTTGCTTATCTGAACGAAAGCAAGTCCTGGAGTGATTTCCAGACCGGCGGTGCGCTGGATACAGCTAAGGTCAGTGCGTATAAAGCCCAGGTGGGCAAGGTGCTCGGCGCTGTGGGTACTTACAACGTGATTGATGAATCGGCTTATATCAAAGCAGCCTTCAATCTGAATTATGAGGGTGAGAATGAAGGCAAGCCGACGATCTTCACGGAGGCCGACGGAGACCTTGTGTTTGAGCATGTGACTTATCACCAGCTGAAGCTGATTCTTGCCAGCCAGGGCAATTATGCGATATTGTTCGGCGGCTCCTGGTGCCCGAACACACAGGCCATCATTAAGTACATCAACGAATATGCCAAAAAACATAATATCGGTAAGGTCTACTTCTTCGATACGAAGCTTGACGCCGGTGTGACTGTTGCCGAGTCAGGCAACAACAGCGGGACCAAAGGCAGTGCGAACCCGCATAATAACAACGAGCTGCAGATCCGGACCACGAATCATGCTTATGCCAAGCTGTATGTGGATCTGGTTGAGACTTATCTGACCAATATCAAGACAGAAAACAACACAGCTGCAAAGCCTTCGGTTATCAGCTATGTTGATGCGAACGGCAACACCATTACAGGTGACCGGCTGCAGGTGCCATACCTGTTCACTTACAACAAGGACAATAAGGATGCAGACGGCAACAGCGCACCGATTCTCGGACATGTGGAATTGATGTACAGCTGGGAGAATATCCAGCCGACTTATGTGGATACCAGAAATACTACCTATCCTACAGGACACAGATTCAACAATACGGTTAAGGCGCTGAACAGCATCTTCTCCAGACTTGAAGCTGTACCATCCGGACTGAACGGAGCAGCCCCTACTGCTGCCGGAGCCAGTGACGGGAAGATTACCGGCACGCTGAACAAAACACTGGAATACAGAAGTGTTACGGATACCGTGTACACTGCGGTAACCGGGGAAGCCATCACCGGTCTTGCACCGGGAACTTATCTGGTCCGATATGCTTCCAAGCCTGGCTATCAGGGACCGACTGCTCTAGACGGTGCAACAGCAATTCCTTATAACGCAGGAGAATCCGTTGCAATAGAGGTTCCGGCTTACGGTGAGCAGGCTGCACCGACCGGTCTTGCCGGTGTTGCCCCGACTACGCCGGAGAACAAGGACGGACGTATTACAGGGACAACAAAGGCACTGGAGTATAAGCTGTCCACAGTAACGGAATATGTATATGCAACCGATGTGGAGATTACCGGACTTGTTCCGGGGACGTATCATGTAAGATTTGTAGCAAAAGAGGGATATAAGGCAGGTAAGGTAACGGATGTCGTGGTTCCGGCATACACAGCTCCTTCTAACGGGAACAACTCCTCTGGCGGAGGTGCCGTGGCTCCGGCGGCTACTCCAGCCCCTGCGACGACTACTTCCGGCAACACCGTAACGGCAGTAGCCAAAGCTGCAGTCACTACGGATGAAGCGACAGGTGTGACTACTGCGACCCTTACAGCGGCTGAAGTCCAGCAGCTTGCCGACAGTGCCAAAAAAGCTGAAGCTGAAGGCAAGCAGGCTGTGCTGGAGATTGAAGTAGCGTCTTCAGCCCTGACACAGACGGCAGAGCTGAAGCTGCCAAGAAGCGCTTTTAATGCCATTGCGGAAAGCACCGATGCGGTCATCAAAATCAATTATGCTAATGTGGGAACCATCACCTTTGATGCCCAGACGGCAGCAGCGATCAGCGGAGCAGCCGATGCGGGGGATATCAGTATTACCATTGCCAAAGTGTCTTTGAACGAAGAAGGCAAAGCGGTGCTTGGCGACAGACCGGTATATGACCTGGCGGTAAAAGCGGGAGACAGCAATGTCAGCGAATTTGGCGGCGGCAAAGTTAAGGTTAGTGTTGCCTATACGCTGCAGGCGGGTGAGGCTGCCCATGCTGTAGTTATCTACTACATTACGCCTGAAGGCAGTCTGGAGACTGTACGCGGAAATTATCAGGCCGCATCGGGCAAGGTGGATTTTGTAACCACCCATTTCTCGCAATATATCATCGGATACAATCCGGTCAGCTTTACTGATGTAGCGTCATCCTCCTGGTACAGCGAGGCAATCGGCTACCTGGCAGCCAGAAGCATCACTTCCGGCACGGATGCCAATAACTATAGCCCGAATGCTGCGCTTACGAGAGGCCAGTTCGTAGTGCTGCTGCTGAAAGCTTACGGCATTGCACCGGAAGAGGCTGGTGCTGTTAACTTTGCGGATGCCGGCAACACGTACTATACCGGTTACTTAGCCTCAGCCAAAAAGCTTGGAGTGGCAACAGGCTCCGGGGATAACCGGTTTAAACCGGATGACCAGATTACACGTCAGGAGCTGTTCACACTGCTGTACCGCTCGCTGAAAATCCTGAATGAGCTGCCTGAAGGAACCGCATCTGCCGGATTGTCCGGGTATAGCGATGCTGCACAGGTTGCAGCCTATGCACAGGAAGCGCTGCAGGCTCTTACAGCAGGCGGCATTATTGAAGGAAATAACGGCAAGCTCGATCCTCAGGGATTGTCGACACGGGCCCAGGCAGCCCAGGTTATCTACAACCTGCTGTCCAAATAATCTGTAACAATAGCGGTAAAAGAGCAGGAGGCGGCCCCCGGGCCGCCTTTTTGCTGCGGATAATTATAATAGCCTGCCTAAGTTGAATTTTGGTAGAATAGGAATATTGCTGGAAAACAAATGATTTCATTTCCTTATTTCCTACTACAGCTGCTGAAGGGAGTTTCTATACTTATGAGCCAGGCGCTAGAACCGGTTATCGCAATAGAAGGCCTATGGATGAATTATAGTGACAGAATGGTGCTGCGGGGAATTGACCTAGAAGTGTATCCCGGCCAGATTATCGGCTATATCGGACCGAACGGGGCTGGGAAGAGCACTACAGTTAAAATTATGCTGGGCCTGGTCGAAGGCTATACGGGTACGGTGCGGATTTTTGGCAGGGATATTTCAGACGGAGATGCTGCCTACAAAAGACGGATCGGTTATGTGCCGGAGGTTGCCGAGCTTTATGACAGCCTGACGGCCAAGGAATATCTGGGGTTTATCGGTGAGCTTTACGGGATGAAACGGACGGATGCCGAGCAGAAAGCACAGCGGCTGATGGAGCTGCTTAACATGGAACACGCTTACGATATGCGGATTTCCTCGTATTCCAAGGGAATGAAGCAGAAGGTACTGCTGATCTCAAGCATGCTGCATGATCCGGATATCCTGTTTCTGGATGAGCCGCTGAGCGGGCTGGATGCCAACAGTGTAATGATTGTTAAGGAGATTTTTGCATCGCTTGCTGCCCGCGGCAAGACGATTTTTTACTCCTCGCATATTATGGACGTGGTTGAGAAAATCAGCAGCCGGATCATCCTGATTAACGGCGGGGATATTGTAGCGGACGGAAGCTTTGCCGAGCTGAAGGAGAAGAGCCGGGAAGGCTCGCTTGAGGCGATTTTTAATGAGCTGACGGGATTTGACCGTTTCCGGGATATTGCCGGGGAATTCGTTGCCGTTATTGGTGAAGGTGATTCCTATGAATGAATTTTATGTGCTGAAGCTGCTTGACCGGCTGCAGGGAGGTTTCCGGAGAATCGGGGTTAATTACCCTGTGCTGCGCAGCATTCTCCAGGTCAAGCTGACCATGGACAGCAGGCGTACCCCGACCGTACTGGCCGGAGGGAAGGATAGCAAGAAGGCTGATGCAGAAGGTTCACCCTTCCGGATTCAGTGGATCTATCTGCTGCTGGGGCTGATGCTGATTCTTTTCGTTGTGCAGGACAGCAATTATATCTTTTCTATGAGCATCACCTTCGCTATTCTGATGTTTATGATCGCAACGACGCTGATCTCAGACTTTTCCTCGGTCATGCTGGATCTGAGGGATAAAAATATCCTGTTCTCCAAGCCGGTTGACCGCCGTACTTTGAATATGGCTAAAAGCTTACATATCCTGATCTATCTGCTTACTTTAACCTTGACCATTACGGGCCCCTCGCTGATTGTGTCCTTGTTCAAGCAGGGCATCGTCTTTTTCCTTCTCTATGCCGCGGCTATTATTCTGCTGGATTGTCTGATTCTTGTCATTACAGCACTGATCTATTTACTGATTATGCGGGTCTTTGACGGGGAAAAGCTGAAGGACATCATTAATTATGTGCAGATCATTTTGTCCATAGGAATTACGGTAGGTTACCAGCTGGTTTCCCGCATGTTCAACCTTGCAGATCTTACGGTGTCCTATAAACCGGCCTGGTGGCAGTATCTGGTTGCGCCGGCCTGGTTCGCAGCACCGTTTGAGCTTCTGCTGAGCGGCAACCGGTCGGCTCATCTGGCCGTGATGTCCGTGCTAGCCCTGGTGGTTCCGTTGCTGCTGCTGGCTGTATATATCAGGCTGATGCCGCTGTTTGAACGGAGCCTGCAGAAGCTGGCGTCAGAGGACGGGGCCGGTAAAGACACCGGGAATGTTGCCCGCCGGTTAGCGGATATATTCTGCATGGGTAAGGAGGAAGCCTTGTTCTTCCGTTTCACCTGGTCAATGATGCGTAATGAGCGGGATTTCAAGCTTAAGGTCTATCCTAACTTTGGCCTGTCGCTGATTTTGCCGTTTATCTTCATCTTTAATGTTCTGTGGGGCGGCGGCAACCTGGAGGATCTTCGCGGCACCGCAGCGTTCCTGTTTATTTATCTCTGTGCGCTGCTGATGCCGACAGCTGTGCAGATGCTGCGTTATTCGACAAGCTACCGGGCAGCCTGGATTTACAGGACTATTCCGCTGCCAGGTATGTCCCCGGTCTATTGCGGAATGCTCAAGGCGGCGATTCTCCGCCTGCAGATCCCGCTTCTGGTCATTGAAGGGGCCATCTTCACGTGGTTATTCGGTACGCGCTTTCTGCCGCACCTGATTGTTGTATTGCCTGCTCTGCTGCTGTATTCGGTGCTGTGCTTCCGGCTTCTGCCGAAGGCGCTGCCGTTCTCGGAGCAGTATAGCGCTGCTAAGCAAAAGGATTTTACAGGAATCGCCTTTGTGCAGATCTTTATTCTGATAGGGCTGGCGGGACTTCATTATGTAGTCAGTCTGATCCCGTTTGGAATTTACATCTACGCTCCAGTTCTGGTAATTGCAAATTGGTGGATCTGGCGGATTACTTTTCCCCCGGCGGAGCTGCAGGAGCAATAGCTGCCAGCCGGGAAAGGCTGCAGGGGCGGAGAAATATGGACATTTTTTGCCGCCTTCGAAAAAAGGGTCTAAGTTCCAGTATTTACTTAGACAGTCCAGCAAATACAAGGTAGAATACAGCTAAAGTCAATTCTCATAGCATTCTATGATCTCTAAACACTCTTCCGTCTATCTGATATTTGTATATAGATTTTTGTACTTGAGAATGAGCTCAACGATAATGATATTATAACCGGTGAAGAGGTCAACTATGGATCAAATGGGAACCCACTATAATACTTGGATTGTTTTACTATCTTTTGCACTTGCTGTGACTGCAGCCTACTCGGCACTTAACCTGATTTCCCAGGTTCCCCAGTCCTCCGGAAGAATCCGCCGGCTCTGGCTGATGTCAGCTGCATGCGTTCTCGGCAGCGGAATGTGGGCGATGCATTTTGTCGGTATTATGGCTACTCATTTCCCATTTGAGATCGGCTACCGCCCGGGCAGAGCGGTCTTATCCCTGCTGGTCAGCATGCTGTGCAGCTTTGGGGCGCTGTGGATTGCTGCTGTGCCGCGCCAGAGGATGTGGCGGCTGGTTGTGAGCGGACTGATTCTTGGTACAGGAATTTCAATTATGCACTATATAGGAATCTCCTCTATGGAGATGAACGGCACCATTCATTTTGAGCCGCTTGCCCAGGGCATCTCGGTTCTGATCGCCCTGCTGGCATCTTACATCGGTATTTTTTTGTTCCGGCGTTTCCGGGAGCAGGAGTTCTTCAGCCGGCGCTGGAAGTTCGGCTCCGCCCTGTTCATCGGATTCGCAGTTACCGGTATGCACTATATAAGTCTCAGAACGAGCCATATTCAATACGATAGCTGGCTCGGCTCCAAGCCGGTTGTGATGGAGACGGACGTTATTCTGCTGACAGGCGTGTCACTTGTGACCCTGTTTATGCTGGCGATCTCCGGCGGGGCAGTGTTTCTTGACCGGCATGTGCTGGAGCGGATGGCTTACCATGATCCGCTCACAGAGCTGCCGAACCGCCATGGTCTGGAGCGTTATTTTAAAGACGAATTCTTCGGGGTCAATACCGGCGCCGTATTCTTCGTGGATCTGGACCGCTTCAAGTCGATTAACGACACCCTTGGGCATGATATCGGTGACCTGCTGCTGCAGGAGGTTGCAGACCGTCTAAGACAATGCGTAGGCTCCAAAGGCAGGGTATTCCGGCTCGGCGGTGATGAATTTCTGATCGCCCTCCCGGGTGCCAGCATCGGGACTGCCGAGGAAGAAGCTCAGCACATCCTGCAGGAGCTTAAGAAATCATACAGCATAGAAGGCAATGAGCTGTATGTGACGGCCAGCGTCGGTATTAGTATGACACCGGCACATGGTACAGACCGTTCGGCCCTGATGAAGGCTGCCGACACGGCGCTGTATACTTCAAAAGACTCCGGCAAGAACAAATTCAGTGTGTTCGATCAGGAGATGAACAGCTTTCAGCTGCGGCGCATGTCGCTGGAGAAGGATCTGCGCAAAGCGCTTGCCCGCTCGGAATTTATTGTTGTCTATCAGCCGAAATGGGACTCTCTGATGAACGTTACAGTCGGCCTTGAGGCGCTGCTGCGCTGGAAGCACCCGGAACACGGGCTCATTTCTCCGGCGGAATTCATTCCGATTGCCGAAGAGACCGGCCTGATCGTCCCGATTACTTACTGGATGCTGCATGATGTCTGTGCCCAGAATATGCTCTGGCATAAGGAGCAGATTGCGAATGTCCCTGTATCCATTAACATGTCAGCACGGATGTTCGAGAACGGCAGCCTGTACGATGTAGTGGAAGAGGCGCTGACGGGCTCCGGGCTGGAGCCGCATTTCCTCGAGCTGGAGATTACCGAATCGATTGCGATGAACAATATGGAGGAAACGGTGGCACAGCTCTCCAAGCTCCGGGATATCGGGGTCCGCGTATCTCTGGATGATTTCGGGACAGGCTTCTCCTCACTTGGCAATCTCGATGAGATTCCAGTTAACACGCTCAAGATTGACCAGGTCTTTATCCGCAAAAGCAAAATGCACTCTAAAAAGGCCATCATCAGCAATATCATCGCCATCGCCAGCAACCTCAATATGGAGGTAGTCGCCGAGGGTGTCGAAACGACCGAGCAGATCGAGCTGCTGCAGTCCTTGGGCTGCCGGGTCATGCAGGGCTTCTATTACGGCCGCCCGATGCCGGTGAACGAGCTGGACCAGTGGTTTATTGAGAATACGGCTTAGACAAGTACATAACGTATCTGCCCGTTGTTTACGCGGCAATCTGCTTGAAGAGCGGGTTGCCGCGTATTTTTTTATTAGCCGGGAAAAGGTTGGTTTGAGGTGCGAAAGTGCTTCTATTCCTGCTGGAAGCGGCTGTTACGCGGAATACGGACAAAACACCTCTGGCGCAGCTATCACGATGGGTAATACAGTAATTTACTGTAGCGATCCGCTACCTTCTTCTTATATAGATGAGAAATAGCTGATAAATCCGCGGACGCTGCGATTGTCGCGGAAGCTAGTTGGATTTTTGCTATCTAATTCTCTGATTTCTGCTGCTGACGGAAGACTAGGTGGAAAAACGTTACTTAATTTCGCTGAAATAGCCTCCAGGGCGATATAAGGCTTAATATAGATGACGTTTTTCCACTTAATAGCCGTAAATTCAGAAAAACACCGGAATTAAGTAGCAAAAATCCAATTAGATGGTTTGAGCTTCAGATGTAAGCTGTGAGAGTTTCAGAATTGGAGTTTGCCGCCTTAAGGTAACGTCCGCCGAAAGGTTTAACGCAGAAAAACCTTCTTATCCTTAAAACTAACCCCAAAAAGCAGCCAAGTCCGTTAACAGGACTTGCTGCTTTTTTCTCCCCCCTCTTTAAAGGGGGGATTCTTTATAATTATTATACTAAAAGATTCATGGTGAAAGCGGTGGAAGGGAAGTTTGGAACTGTAGGAGCGTCAGCGTCTGCCTAAAAGCTTTCCAAAGGAAAGCTAGCATCGGAAGCATAAGTTATGTTTGGATTTCCACCGCGAATAGCGGTTAAATCAAGAAATCTGCAGACAACAGCAGCCGGAAGTCCAAACATTCCCTGCAACTGCGCCCTTCACGTGAGATAGCTTTCTTTTAGTATATGTATAACAAATCCTATATTTTAAAGTTCTCAACAAGTACCTGAAGCTTCTCCGCCAGCGAAGAAAGAAAAGCAGCGGATGCCTCCACCTCCTGCATGGCAGCGAGCTGCTCCTCAGAAGATGCGGAAAGCATCTCCGCCCCTTCGGCAGTCTGATTCGAGACAGCGACGATGCTCTGGATCGCAGCCACAAGATCCTCGGAGATCAGAGCGAGATCACGGACCGTCTCGGAGATCTGCCGGCTCTGGGAGGACATGTCTGATACAGAGGTTTCAATCTCCGAGAACGATTTGCCGGCAGCCATAATCATGGCTTTGCCCTCAACCATTTCATCGGTGGAGCGTTGCATGGTCTCTCCGGCCTTGTCCATCTGATTAACGATGAGGCTGACAAGCTCGCCGATCTGGGCTGCTGATCTGGCCGAGCGCTCAGCTAGCTTGCGTACAGAGGCGGCCACTACGGCAAAGCCGCGGCCTTCTTCGCCGGCCCGGGCGGCTTCAATCGCTGCATTCAATGAGAGGAGGTTAGTCTCTTCAGCTATGCTGGCGATAGTGCCGACGATACTCTCGATTTCCTTGGAATGGCTGCCCAGCTTTTCGATGATCCCTGACAGGTCGCTGATACTCTCGCTGACGACCTGCATCTGGGAGGTGGTGGAGTCCATGGATTCGCGCCCGCTGCGTGCCTTGAGCGCATTGCTGGCAGCTGTGTTCATGGCGCTGTCGGCATTGCTGGCGATTTCAGTAATAAACCGCGACATTTCCTGTACAGACCGGTAGCTGCCTTCCAGATTGCGCAGCTGGGTGTTAGCTCCGTCAGCCAGATCAATAGTGACATTGACGCTGTGCTCTCCGGCACGATTAGTTTCCTGCGCGCTGGCAGACAGCTCCTGTGAAGAGGAGGCAACCAGCATCGACGTATCATTGACCTGAGTGATGAGATTGCGCAGACTGGTCGTCATTTCATTAAAGTCCCGGGCCAGCGTGCCGATTTCATCCTTGCTTTTGAACAGAAGCGGCTCATGGGAAAGATCGCCCTTGGCAACAGTGTTCACGGAGCGGGAAAGTCTGGTCAGCGGTCTGGTTGTTCTGCGGATAAACAGGTAAGCTGCAAGAATGGCGGTGATCAGGATAGATGTGCCGATGATGAAGGGCTGAAGGATAATATCCTGCGTCCGGTCTTGCACCAGAGTGCCGTCGAAATTAATAGCCATTAGGGCGATGATAGGCTTAGTGGGATCATGATCCTGATAGATGGGGCCGTAGCCGGTCTTGAGGGAGGTACCTTGATAGGTGTAAACCTTGGAGTATGCGGAGTGCTTCATGGTGGTAATCATATGTTTATCTTCTTCCGAGAAGTAGAAAGGGTCGCCGGCTTTATATCCTCTTTCCTTGAGGTTAGCGTCAGCGGCAAGAATGGTGCCGTCCAGGGAGAGAATGAACGCTTCTTTAAAAATGGGTTTATGGTCATTGATCCAGCCGATACGGTCTTCAATAGCAGCCAGCTTGCTGGTATCTCCTGCAGCCAGTGCTGAAATATCTGCGGGATTGACGAGTCCGGTAGTAATATTGGCGCAGCCGACCAACTCGATCCCCGCTGCTTCATCTAACTGCTTGTACGCGGCGCGGTATCCGAAGAACCCGATGGATGATCCGACGAGAAGTAATACGATGAGCATCATCCAAGTTAATTTTGTTGCCAGTTTCATTGTTAGTACCACCAGCCCTGACTCTCTAAAATTAGGTGATAATTGCTATCACTGCTACGATTATAGCGCAACAATGTTCAGGGAGCATCAGCGAGAATATAGTATTTTTGTGTCGGAAAACCGCAGATTTGTAATGCTGGAGGAATCGTTCAAATTCAATCTTTTTGGCGGGCATGAATGTAAGAGTTGGAAGCATAGTCCTTGATTTTGCAATGACTCTCATCATGTCCAAACGACAAAAACATTGAATCAGCACTGCTGAAAATGGTACGCTTGAAGCAGGACAAACGGACTGGGAGTGAAAAGATGGCACAGAAGATTGATCCGTTGATAGAAGCCCTTGGATTATCCATGTGGAGAGTACAGCGTAAAATAACATCACAGATGTCTTTGCATAAAGAAATTGGCCTGACCGTGCCGCAATTTCATCTGTTGCATATCATTGCCCGCGAAAAAAAAGCGCGGGTGATCCAGCTGGCTGATCTGCTTGATGTGAAGTCAAGCGCGGTAACGGTGATGCTGGACCGTCTGGAGCTGCTTGGCCTTACCGCCCGCGTACCGGATGAGAATGACCGGAGAGCTGTAACCGTGACCCTCACGGTAAAAGGCGAGGAGCTGCTCAAGGAAGCGCAGAACCGCTCGCTGGTTCTGCTGACCGAGCATTTGGCCATTCTTAAGCCGGATGAGCTGAAGAAGCTGGCTGACATTTATACGATGCTGGAGACACAGGAGCGGCAATGACCGATCGGCTGCGGCCGGTGTATTATAAATAACAAACAGCCAGGCCCCATTACCGGAGTCTGGCTGTTTGTTGTGGTTTACTGCTGCATTCTACTCGGCAGCAGGTTCTTTCTCCGGCAGCTGGGTGACATAGCTGTCAGACAGCTGGCGTAATCTCAGTGCACGGTTATATTCGTCCTCTGTTCCGGCAGGCGCCTGCCCTCCGGCAGCAAGACCATACTGCGTATTATCCTCAAAGCTGTTGCCGGGAATAAGCAGCGCGGAACTGGAAATAAATGAGCCGGTCGGCAGATAGTAACGCTGCGGCAGCAGATTGTACGTCTGGGCAGTCAGATCCTGCCCGAAATGAATCGTGCTGTCGAGCGAAACGCCCAGCAGGCTGGCCGCAGTCGGCATAATGTCGACTTCTCCACCCACCTGCGCCAGTGTCTGCGGCTGCAGGCTGTTCGCTTCATGAATGATCAGCGGAATGTTCAGCATGTCCGCGTACTCATACTCATGTCCGTAGATTTCTTCCATAAGCTGCTTATCGTCATGATCCAGGGAATAAATCGGCAGACCCATGTGGTCTCCGTAGACCATGATCAGGCTGTCGTCCCAGACACCGCTGGCCTTAAGCTCTTCAACGAATTGCCCGAAGGCATAGTCCGCATAGTTCTGTGAACGGATATAATCGCCTACAAAGGTGCCCTCATAACGTTCAGGCAGCTTCATCTTGTATTTCTCTTCAGGAATGGTAAACGGGTGATGGGCAGACATCGAAATGACCTGAGCATAGAATGGCTTGCCGTCCTGATCCATTTCCTTCAGCTTATCAGCTGTCTTGCGGTATAGCACTTCATCGGATGGTCCGAAGAAGAACGTATCCTCATCCCCAAAAAACTTGTGATCATAATAATTCTCGAAGCCGAGTGCCTTGTACAGCTCCCCGCGGTTCCAGAATTCCACATCGTTAGTGTGGAAGGTAGCCGTCTGATAGCCGCTGGCCTGCAGGAGGCGCGGGAGACTTGGCAGCTCTTTATCGACATAAGACATCGTTGCCGCACCCTTTGGCGGAATATAGAAGGACGAGTTGACTACGAATTCCGCATCCGAGGTATTTCCCTGGCCGACCATCTGATAAAAGTTAGGGAAATACAGGCTGTCTTTCATCAGGCTGTTCAGGTTAGGTGTAATCTCCTGGCCGTCGATGTTGAGGCCCAGCAGAAAGCTCTGGAACGATTCCAGCTGGATGATAATCAGGTTTTTGCCTTTGGCCGCTCCTTCGAACGGGGAGACTGCGGCAGGATCAATCCCTTTTACCTCATTGATAGCATCCTGCGTAATTTCGCTGGCCTGAACGAGCTCCGGTTTGTCTTGAGCAAAAATCGCGTAGACCTCATAATTAAGAATACCCATCTCCTGGGCCTTCTTGATTTCGTTCATGCTGGCCTTATTAGGCAGCACATTGAACAGGCACAAGCCGAGCGATACGGCAAACAGCAGGCTAAAGGAGAATCGGGTGTTGCCGCTGCGACGGTTGATGTTTTCTTTTTTATAATTGCGGCCCTTCTTATTGAAAAAGAAATAAATGCCAAAGATGATGATATCTGAAAAGATCAGCAGATAATACGGGTCCATCAGTGAGAAGACACTGTTGCGTACAGCGGTAACCTGATTGACCTGCTCAGCCGCCTGATAGGTGACAATAACCCCGTAATATTTAAAGTACATAATCGCTGCAAAAAAGATCGCCGTAACCAGCAGATTGACCAGCATATAAAGTCCCATTTTCCGTTTGGAGGCAAAGGCCTCAATCAGGCAGAACAAGGCCCAAATGAAGGGGATTTCCGTAATCAGTGATTTCCAGGACAGCAGATCACCGAAGATAACGCCCCAGGCCAGGAAGCTTTTGAGGATAAAAATAAGCGTGAAAAACACGAATGGTTTAACTACCCACCGTTTAATAGTAAGGGATGACACAGCTTCGCCTTCTTTCTAAGAGATGAAACGCCGCTCCCGGCTGGGAGGATGCAGCGCTTGGACAAGAGAATTCCTATATTAATAGACCTTATTATGCAGCGCTGGCTTATGAATGTCAAAAAACAGAAATGCCGTATAACCTCATTGAACTGCGTAATAAATGATGCGGCTCTGTAAGCCTGATATAATCTTACCCGGATGAGAGTATACGGATTGAAAAGCATGAAAACGGCGGTTCACGCCAAAAAAGGGCGAGGGAACTGATGGAGGTGGGCTGGACAAATGCATTTTGCGGAAATTTCCATATCAGTAAGGTCATTGGTTGAATATGTATTCAGCAGCGGGAGCCTTATGCCCGGGTTCAGCAGCGGTGCTGCGATGGCAGAGGGGACACGCATTCATCAGCATATACAAAAGCAATACAAGGAAGGTGACCGGAAAGAGGTCTATTTAAAAACAGAGCTGGTTCATGAAGGGCTTAAGTTTATCATTGACGGGCGCTGTGACGGATTGCTGACCGGAGAGGACGGGACAGTTACAGTAGAGGAAATTAAATCTACAGGAGAGCTGCTGGAGCCGGATTTTGCGGGAAAAGAGGTCCACTGGGCGCAGGCGCTGATGTATGCCCACATCCTTTGCCTGGATCTGGAGCTCACAGCGATCAGGGTGAAGCTTACTTATGTCCGGCGCGGCGGGGAAGAGCAGCAGAGCCTGTACCGGCAGATGACGTCAGTAGAGCTGGAGGCATTCGCCTCCGATACTGTTGCCAGGTACGCCCCGTATGCGGAGCTGCTGGTCCGGCATCAGGAGCAGCGGGATGCGAGCATCCGTGCGCTGGCATTTCCCTTTCCGGACTACCGGAACGGGCAGCGGCACTTTGCGGCGGCCGTCTACAAATCGGTGTCGGAGAAGGTGAATCTGTTCGCCCAGGCGCCGACCGGGATCGGCAAAACGATGTCTACGCTTTTTCCGGCGCTCAAAGCTCTGGGGGAGGGGAAGGCGGCAGGCCTGTTCTATCTGACAGCCAAGACCGTGAACCGGCTGGCGGCGCAGGAGGCTATCGGAATGCTGATTGCACAAGGTATGCAGCTGCATACGGTGACGCTCACCGCCAAGGACAAGTCCTGCTTCAGGGAGGAAGGACTGTGCAGCAGCGAAGCCTGCCCCTACAGGGAAGGATACTATGACCGGATCAACGGGGCAGTGCTCGACATATTGGAGCATGAGACGCTGATGACCCAGGAGGTTATTGCCCGCTACGCCAGAAAGCATGAGGTATGCCCGTTCGAATTCTCGCTGGACACCGCGTATGCCTGTGACGCAGTTATCTGTGATTATAACTATATTTATGACCCGCGGATCAGCCTGAAACGCCTGCCGGAGGAGCGTAAGCGCAAGACCGTGCTGCTGGTCGATGAGGCCCACAATCTGGTCGACCGCGGGCGGTCCATGTATTCGGCGGAGCTTACAAAAGCGCCCTTCCTCGCCCTGCAGCGGCAGTTTAAGACTGTAAACAAGGCGCTTAGTACGGCGGCCAAGGACGTTAATGCCTTTTTCATCGCCCTGCGCAAAAGCTGCAGTGAAGACGGGGAAGGGCAGTGGAGCACTTACCCGGAAGAGCTGCCCGGCCTGCTTGAGGCCTTTTCCATTGAGGCCGAGTCTGAGCTGCTGTCACCTTCTTCTCTGCTTCCTGTGCCCGGTGCGGAAGCTGAAGAAGGGGAAGGCTTGCTGGATACCTACTTTACGGTGCAGAATATGCTCCGTACATTCAAAACCTATGATGAGCGGTACATCACCTATGCCGAGGTCCGGCGCGGGGATGTATACCTGAAGCTGTTCAATCTGGACCCGTCCCATCTGCTGCAGCAGATGGGCAAGAGCTTCCGCAGCCAGATTCTGTTCTCGGCTACACTGTCGCCGCTCTCCTATTACAGGGACATGATCGGCGCCGGGGAAGAGGATTACAGCCTCACTGTGCCCTCTCCTTTCCATAAGGAGCAGTGGCAGGTGTCGGTGCTTCCTGTATCTACCCGGTACCGGGAAAGGGAAGCCTCGCTGCTTCCGCTCTGCGATGCTCTGAAGGGAATGACGGCCCGTAAAGGCAATTATCTTGTGTTTTTTCCTTCCTATGCTTACCTGCAGAATGTATATGAACTTTTTGCCGGTAAATATCCGGAGGTGCCGACCCTTGTGCAGAGCACCGGGATGAGCGAGCCGGAGCGGGAGGGCTTCCTCGCCTCGTTCCGTCCGGATAATCCGCAGACACTGCTCGGCTTTGCCGTGCTGGGCGGGATATTCTCGGAGGGGGTAGATCTGCCGGGTGACCGGCTGAACGGCGTGATGGTGGTCGGCGTCGGCCTGCCGCAGGTGGGACTGGAGCGCAATCTGCTGCGCAGCTATTTTCAGTCCCAGGGCAAAAACGGCTTCGATTACGCCTACGTCTACCCCGGCATGTGCAAGGTGCTGCAGGCCGGCGGCCGGCTGATCCGCAGCGAGAGCGACAACGGGGTCATTGTCCTCGCCGACGACCGTTTTCTCCAGCAGCCTTACCGCCATCTGCTTCCCGATGAATGGCAGGACTACCTTGTCCTCACGTAAGCGCTTATAATAACTATTAATTATAGAATCACAACCTATAATAGGCTTTTAATTTAGGCGGAAGTAAGGCGGAATAAAAATCGGCTATTTAAAATGATTTTTAAGCCTGCAATAAGGCGGGGAGCGGCCGGAAGTCCAAACATTCTCCGTAGTCGCCCTACGCCAGATTGAATTCTTGAATTCATTTTAAATAGCACCCACGGGAGGAAGAAGATGACACTAAACATAGGAATTGTAGGCACCGGCTGGTTCTCCAAGGTACATGCAGATCTGCTGGCGGGGATGGAGGATGTGACCCTGAAGGCCGTCTGCGGCAGCAGCAAAGCCAAAGGTGAAGAAATGGCCCGTCCATACGGGGCTGAAGGTTATGGTGAAATCACGGAGATGCTGGACGCGGAGAAGCTTGATGCGGTCTATATCTGTGTACCCCCGCAATCGCACGGGGCTATTGAGCGGTCGCTGATCAAGCGGGAGATTCCGTTCTTTATCGAAAAGCCGCTTGGATCAAGCACGGAAATCCCGGCCAGCCTGCTGCAGGATATCAAAGAGAAGAATCTGCTGACCTCGGTCGGTTACCATTTCCGGTATCAGGAGAATATCCAGCGGCTGAAGGGTGCGCTGCAGGGGGACAAGGTCGGCATGATCGTCGGCCAATGGATGGGTGACATGCCGGGAGTAGCCTGGTGGCGCAACCAGGAGCAGTCCGGCGGGCAGTTCACAGAGCAGACCACCCATATTGTCGACCTGCTGCGTTATCTGGCGGGCGAGGTGACCGAGGTATACGGCCTGTTCGGCAACCGGATTATGCATGAGAAGCATGACGGAGTGACTGTAGCCGATGTCGGGACCGTGTCGCTAAAGCTGGCCAGCGGTGTAATTGCCAATATCTCGAACACCTGCGTGTTACCGGGCGGCGTAGGGCGCAGCGGCATCAGCTTCTACAACGACAACGGGCTGCTGGACTGGAATCCGGAACGTCTGCTGGAGGTGCGCAGCGGCGACAGTATAGAGCATGCCAATTCCGGCAATCCTTATCTGGCTGAGAGCGAGGCATTCCTGTACGCTGTGCGTACCGGGGACCGCTCGCGGATCCTGAGCGATTATGAGGACGGGTATAAGACGCTGAAGGTGACCTGTGCAGCCTTCGAATCAGCCCAGAGCGGGCTGCCTATAAAGCTCTAAAAGAAAAAGGCCGGCAGATCTGCTAACAGATCTGCCGGCCTTTCGGCCCAAGCGGGGTCGGCCTAGTGGAGGAAAACAGTGAGCAGCGCCGGCGCAAGGCCAATGGATAACAGCGCAGCCAGTATCATTGAAATGCTTGAAATGGTACCGGTCAGCGAGCTCAGCTCGAAGGCCTTGGAGGTGCCGGTACCGTGCGCCGCGGTTCCCAGCGATACACCGCGCGCAATTTCATTGTCAATGCGGAAGAGGCGCAGGACAGAAGGCCCCATCATCGTGCCCAGCACACCGGTCAGGATAACGAAGACTGCCGTAATGCTTGGAACACCGCCGATGCTCTGGGAGATGCTCATGGCGATCGGTGTAGTCACCGACCGGGGCACCAGGCTGTTAACCAGCTCTCCGCTTAAATGCAGCCATTTGGCCAGCAGCATCGAGGAGAGCACTGCAATAACCGTTCCTGACAGCACGCCTGCCGCAATTTCCGCGGCGTGCTTTTTGAGCACCTTGAAGTTTTTATGAAGTGGGATTGCAAAGGCGATGGTTGCCGGCTGCAGCAGATCCGTCAGCCATTTGCCTCCCGCATTGTAGGATTCGTATGAAACGCCGGTCACAAGCAGAATGCCGATGATGATCAGCGGGGTAAGGATCAGCGGAGAGAAGTACATTTTGCCGCTGGTGGTATAAATCCGTTTAGCCAGCAGATAGACCAGTAACGTGATTCCTAACAGAACCATTCCTGTAATCATGAGCCTCTACGCTCCTTTACTTTATATATAGCGCCTGTGAGCAGCCCTGATCCGGCCATTACAGCGAAGGTTCCGACCAATACGACTGCCAGCACCTGAAGTCCGTTTACTTCAAGCAGATTCGTATATTTCATAACTCCGACCGCGGACGGGATAAAGAACAGCAGCAGCTCGGCAAGCAGCCAAGAAGCGCCTACCTCTACCCAGCTAAGCCGGACCACACCGGTCTCCAGCAGCAGGAAAAGGATAAGCATGCCGATAATGCTTCCCGGAAGGGGAAGATGCAGCAGCGGAGTTAATGTATTAATAAGCATGGAGAAAACCGTGAGTCCGGCAACCTGCAGCAAGCCTATAATTAATTTTTTCATAAGGCTTCGCCCCTTTCAATATATTGAAAGTTTACATCAATTACTTTCATAGGTAAAATGAATAGATTGAATAAATGACATTCCTTTTGTCTATGTATGAGGTGAATAGTATGGATATACGACAGTTGCAGTATTTCGTGCAGGCGGCACGGCTGAAAAGCTTCACTAAAGCGGCAGAATCCCTGTTTATTACCCAGCCGACCATCAGCAAAATGATCCGCAATCTTGAAGAGGAGCTTGAAGCCGACCTGTTCTACCGTGAAGGAAAGAGCATCCGGCTGACCGACGCAGGCGAAATTCTGCTGGCCAAGGCACAGAATATTGTGGAGTCCTTCTCCAATCTGTCCGCAGAGCTGGACGGACTGCGCAAGCTGCAGCGCGGGCATATCCGCATCGGCCTGCCGCCGATGGTGGGCGCGAGCTTTTTCCCTGCGGTTATCGGAGAATTTCACCGGCGGTATCCTGATGTGACCATCCGGCTGCATGAGGACGGGGCCAAAAAGGTGGCGGATGATGTCGAGACAGGGCTGCTGGATATCGGGGCAATTGTGCTGCCGGTGGATACGGCGAAATTCCACTGCTTTACCTTTGTTGAAGAGAAGCTGGAGCTTCTCGTGCCGGCAGGCCACCGTCTGTCTGCTGCAGATAGTGTCGCGCTCCGGGAGCTGGAAACAGAGGAATTTGTGCTGTTCCGTGAGGATTTTGCCCTGCATGACCGGATTATTACCGAGTGTGTAAAGGCGGGGTTTCAGCCGAATGTTGTTTATGAAAGCTCGCAATGGGATCTGATCAGCCGGATGGTGGAGGCCGGAATGGGCATCGCCCTGCTGCCGGAGACGATCTGCCGCGACATGGACCGCACACGGATTGCCGTAATACCGCTCACGGAGCCGGTTATTCCCTGGCAGCTGGGCATGATCTGGCGCAGGGACCGCTATCTTTCCTTCGCGGCGCGGGAGTGGATTTCTTTTGCCATGGAGGTTCTGGGGGAGCTCTATCTTCCGCCGAAAAAAAATGCTAAAATGAAATAAATGTAAGTCCAGCTGTAATAAATCCGACATTTTTTTCTTTTTTTTCAAAATATGTTTTTTGGCATCATGCCTTATGATAGGAAAGAACTTGATAGAGGGCAGGTGGCTGATTATGAAATTTTACCGCAGTTCCCATGAAGACCGGAGCGATTACCGAGAAGATGAGTTGTTTTTAACTATAGAGAGCCTTAGAAGTGAGCTGCTGGAGGTCGCACAGGAACGCAGTCTCAGTGATCATATGGTGGTAGAGCTGAGCCAGCGTCTGGACGGATACATTGTGATGGCCCAGAACAAAATGATGGAGAGCCTCAAGAGCCGCCAGAAGGAGCCCGTCCCGTACGGGGCCATTTCCAAAAAGAAGCGCGTAAGAAGCAAGTCTGCGTTGCAGCAGTAATCCCCCAGCCCCATTCTTCCTACATTAACTTACTACATTATTTGAGGCCCCGCATGTGCGGGGCCGTTTTGTTGTGCTTTCAATAATCATTACCTATAATGGGATTAAAAAGAAGTCTAATTTTGTATGGCAAGGAGGCGCCCGGTGGAGAACAAGCTGACAACATTACGTTCTGCAATTGAGGAAAATCTGTCCCGCTCCGGATACAATCTCGCTTCGTTTGCGAAAGTGTCCGGCCTTAACCGCGGCAGCCTGAGCGCTATTCTCCATGGCCATCCCCCCAAGCCGGTTTCGCTCGGCCAGCTGGATACCTTAACAGAGGCTTTAGGATATCCGGAAGGATGGTTCTACCCGCTTTATGTGGATGAATGCTTTAGTGAGGAGAAGATCTCGAGGCGCAGAGTGGAACCCTTTCTGGTCCGCTGTGCTATCACTGGCCGGCAGCAGTGTATAGATGAAAGTATAAGCCGGATTATGGAATACCAGAAGCCGCTCGATGTCATCTATTCGGTTGCAGAGAAGCTATTTGCCTGCGGAAAAATTCAGGAATCCAAACCTTTTTATAAAATCATTGTGGAGCATGAGCAGGACGGCTACTCTGAAAGGATGGCTATCAGCCAATACCGCCTCTTCAAGGCACTGGGAACTGTTGCTGATACGGAGGACATGCTGCGGGGGGTCATTGCTTTTGAGCCGTTCCGCGGGCGTCTGCCGGAGCATCTGCAGCTTGACGGGCTGCTGAAGCTGGCCAATGTCTGTTATTCCCTGCACCGGTGGGATGATATGGGGAAATACGCCGACGAGCTCAGAAGCCTGGCAACCGGGACTTACCGGGAGCAGCTGAGGCAGAAAGCCGGCAGGCGAAGTGGGGAGCTGCAGCTGCTGCGGCCGCTCGTGCTGTATTACGGCCATGGGCATTTGATGAAGGCGACTTCGCTTACCAAACAGGGGAAGTATGAGGAGGCTATAACCTTTACCAACCTGTATGCTGACCTTGGCTGGTTCGAAGTGCTGGATGAGGAGGGGAAGCGCCTTGTTGATGCTTTCAGGTCGTATGCCGTCGGTAACCGCTATACACTGGAGCTCTTAAAGGGAAATATTACGGTTCTGTCGGATTATATCGCCTATTTGGAAGAGTATCCTTCTGAAGTGCTGGCCGGTCTGTTGAGCATTCTGGAGGCGGCCAACCGCTTTGGTTTCTCTGCCGATCATGTGTTAGAGCGGTTTTCCAAGGAAATGACCGGCTTTGACCGGTTCAAGGATTATATCAATATTGACCGCATATACCGGCTCGGCTATCAGCTGGCTGCGTATTATCTGGAACGGGGACAGGCTCAGCGGGGAGTCACTTATATTCTCCAATGCCTCAAAACGGCAGTTCTGCTAAACAGCGCCCGGGATATGATTGAATGTGTGGCTTTGTTTGAAGCTAACCGCGGACAGGCGTCCAGGCAGCAGCTGCAGCGATACAGCGAGCTTATCAGAGGGCTGGGGCCGCAAAAGGAACCGGCTGAAGAGGGGCGCCTGCTCTCCGGCACAACAGAACGCTCCATTTGACATGTGATTTATAGCTGCTCCTCCGCTTATATGGCAGGGGAGTTTTTGCGTTTTGCGGCAGGCAGAACTGTTCGTTATTCCGTAAAATTTGATAACGCATTCAGTATTTGACAAAGGGCGGGCTTGAAAATATAATTAGGTTGCCTAATTAATACTGTGTTTAATTATTAGTAGACCTAACTAAAATGAGGAGGCGGAAAACGTTGGGGTAAACAACGAAAATCCAGTCGCACAACGGCTGTTTATGGCCCTGCGGCAGCTGCGCAAAGCACATGTGCATCAGGCTGTAGACGGGCATAAGCCGAGTGAAATGACTTTACTGATATGCCTCGCCAGAAAATCCCGCTCGCCGGAGGAAGGGCTCAAGGTTTCCGAAATCAGCCGTCTGCTGGGAATCACGCCCCCCACGGTTACGCAGCTGATTAACAGCCTTGAGGCCAAAGACATGGTAGAGCGTCAGCCGGACCCCTCCGACCGCAGAGTGGTGCGGATCCGCCTGACTGAGCAGGGCAGGATTGTAACCAGAAAAGCGCGAAATCATATGGACGCCTCACTGGGCAAGCTGGTGGAATATTTGGGTGAAGAAGAGAGCAACCTTCTAGCAGACTTGCTGATGAAGGTGCAGACTTTTGTCGAAGAGAATCCGCGGCCTGATCTGGACCTGTTACAAACGAACGGAGATGAGAAGATTGATTAAATTGTTAAAGGGACTTAAGCCCTTCCGGTGGGGCGTAGCTGCAGTACTGATTCTGGTCTTTCTGCAATCCATGGGGGATCTGTACCTTCCAACCCTGATGTCCGATATCGTGGATAAAGGGATTGTGCAGGGAGACCGCTCCTATATCTGGAGAATCGGCGCTTACATGCTGCTGGTTGCCGGCGGCGGAGCGCTGTGTTCAGTCATCGCAAGTTATCTGTCGGCCAAGGTAGCTGCCGGCTTCGGCAGAAACACCCGCTCGCGGATGTTCGAGCATGTAGAGAATTTTACACTGCATGAGTTTGATAAGCTGGGCACAGCCTCGCTGATTACCCGCACTACTAACGATATTACGCAAGTACAGACAGTATTGACTATGATGCTGCGCATGATGGTCGGCGCTCCGATGATGATGATCGGGGGGATTATTATGGCGGTATCCGAGGATGCCAAGCTGTCCCTGATCTTTGTCGTTGTCATTCCGGTGCTCGTAGGAGCGATATTCCTGATCGGGATGAAGGGACTGCCGCTGTTCAAAGCAATCCAGGTGAAGCTGGATACCCTAAACCGGGTGCTGCGCGAGCATCTGACCGGTATCCGGGTTATCCGTTCTTTTAACCGGATTGAACATGAGAACAAGCGCTTTACCGCAGCCAATAAGGATCTCACGGATACGGCGATTAAGGTTAACAAAATTATGGCCGGCCTGATGCCTATTATGATGCTGGTTATGAACTTCTCCATGATCGGCATTCTGTACTACGGCGGTATCCGGATCGGTGACGGAGACCTGCAGGTCGGCTCACTGATGGCCTTTATCCAATATGCGATGCAGATTATGTTCTCCCTGATCATGGTTTCCATGATGTTCGTACTGATTCCCCGGGCGTCTGCTTCCGCACTGCGGATCAATGAGGTGCTCGATATGCAGCCTGAGATTATTGATCCGACAGCCGGAGACCTGCTGGCCACCTCCGATGCGAAAAAGCTGGACGGACGGGACGGCCTGCGCGGCTACGTCGAGTTCGATAACGTATCCTTCTCTTATCCGGGAGCGGAGCAGCCGGCGCTGTCCGGAATCAGCTTCAGTGCCCGTCCGGGTGAAATTACGGCTATTATCGGCGGTACCGGGTCAGGTAAATCGACGCTGCTCAGCATGATTCCCCGCTTCTATGACGTGATTGAAGGGGCTGTGCGGGTGGACGGCGTGGATGTCCGTGAAATGACGCAGGAGGACCTGCGCAGCAAGATCGGCTATATTCCGCAGAAGGCGGTATTATTCACCGGCACCATCAATGAGAATATCCGCTACGGAAAAGATGATGCAACCGATGAGGAAATCATCCACGCGGCCAAGGTGGCCCAGGCTTATGATTTCGTCTCGGCGATGAAGGAAGGCTTCGGCTCACAGATCGCCCAGGGCGGAAGCAACGTCTCCGGCGGCCAGAAGCAGCGGCTGTCCATCGCCCGGGCACTGGTCCGCAAGCCGGAAGTCTATCTGTTCGATGACAGCTTCTCCGCACTTGACTTCAAGACAGATGCCAAGCTGCGCGCTGCCCTGAAGGAGGAGACCACGGAATCAACGGTACTGATCGTCGCCCAGCGGGTCAGCACTGTTATGGATGCCGACCGGATTATTGTACTGGATGAAGGCCGGGTGGCCGGCATCGGCAATCACCGTGAGCTGATGGAGAATAGCGAAGTGTACCGCGAGATTGTATCCTCGCAGTTGTCAGAGGAGGAAATAGCATGAGTGAAAGAAATCAGCAAATGAAGCCTCCGGCCCGCCGCGGCGGCGGCTTCGGCCCCGGTCACGGCGGCCCCGGCATGGGGATGCCTCCGGAGAAGGCCAAGGATTTCAAGGGTACGCTCCGCCGGCTGATTACGTACCTGCGTCCGCGTCAGGTGCAGCTGCTCATTGTCTTTATCACGGCTATAGCCAGTACCGTATTCAGCATCTTCAGCCCGAAAGTGATGGGGAAGGCGACCACCAAGCTGTTCGAAGGCGCCTACGGGATGCTGACCGGAGTAGAGGGAGCACACATTGATTTCGATTATGTGAATAGAATTCTGCTTATTCTGGGCGGATTGTATCTGTTCAGCTCCTTATTCAGTTACGTTCAGCAGTACGTAATGGCCGGAGTCGCCCAGAAGGTTGTATTTGATATGCGGGAGCAGGTTAACAGCAAGCTGGAACGGCTGCCGCTGAAATATTTTGATTCCCGTACCCACGGGGAAATTCTCAGCCGGGCAACCAATGATGTAGATAATATCAGTACAACGCTGCAGCAGAGTCTGACGCAGCTGATAACGTCCATCGTGACCATTATCGGGGTCATCATCATGATGCTGACGATCAGCCCGTGGCTGACCCTGATTACAGTCATCACCCTGCCGCTGAGCTTTGTGGTCATTATGGCCATCACGAAGCGTTCCCAGGGCCACTTTATCGGCCAGCAGAAATCACTGGGCCAGCTGAACGGCCATGTTGAGGAGATGTACACCGGGCACCGGATCGTCAAAGCCTTTGGCCGTGAGCAGCAGTCGCTCAGCGACTTCAATAAAATCAACGATGATCTGTACAACTCCGGCTGGCGTTCCCAGTTCATGTCCGGGATGATTATGCCGCTGATGATGTTTATCGGTAACCTTGGCTACGTGCTTGTCTGTGTAGTCGGCGGGATTTTTGTAACCCGCAAGGTGATTGAAGTCGGTGACATTCAAGCCTTTATCCAGTATTCCCGCCAGTTCACAATGCCGATCACCCAGACGGCCAATATCGCCAACATCATCCAGTCAACGATTGCTTCGGCAGAGCGTGTCTTTGAACTGCTCGACGAAGAAGAGGAAGTGCCGGAAACAGCAGTGTCCCGGTCTAAGGCTGCCGCTGGCGCTGAAGAAGGCGCTGTTGAATTCCGCCATGTGAAGTTCGGCTACAAACCGGATGCGATTCTGATCGAAGACATGAATATCGACGTCAAGCCGGGACAGACGATTGCGATTGTCGGACCGACCGGCGCCGGTAAAACAACGCTGATCAACCTGCTGATGCGCTTCTATGAAATCAGCGGCGGCGAGATTGTCATCGACGGTGTCAACATCACCGAAATGAAGCGCAGCGAGCTGCGCAGCAAATTCGGGATGGTGCTGCAGGATACCTGGCTGTTTAACGGTACGATCCGTGATAATATCGCTTACGGACGTGAAGGTGCTACGGAAGCTGATGTGGTACGCGCGGCCAAAGCGGCTCATGCCGACCACTTCATCCGTACACTGCCGCTTGGCTACAACACGATCCTGAATGAGGAAGCATCGAATATTTCCCAGGGACAGAAGCAGCTGCTGACGATCGCCCGGGCGATTCTGGCCGATCCGTCGATTCTGATTCTGGATGAAGCGACCAGCAGCGTCGATACGCGGACTGAAGTACAGATCCAGAAGGCAATGAAGACGCTGATGACCGGAAGAACGAGCTTTGTCATTGCCCACCGCCTGTCCACGATCCGCGATGCCGATCTTATTCTGGTCATGAACCAGGGCAGCGTGATTGAAAAAGGTACGCATGTTGAACTGCTGGAGCAGGGCGGCTTCTACGCCGACCTGTACAACAGCCAGTTCTCCGGCGACGATCTGCCGGATGCAGGCTAAAGCTCACCACAAAATGCACCGCCCGCACCGCTCCTGTATTTATAGGGAGCGGTGTTTTTATTATGGAAAGAGTGGCAAGGATAATAATGGAAGGGCTGTTTTAAAAAAAGATTTGATTAAAATTTTCGGGGTATATATGATAAGGATGATAAAATGACCCGCGGCTCATTTTTGAGAAGAGTCTGGGCAAAGAGAGGATGAACAGGATGTCGGGCTACGGGAAATGGGTGGCTGGCCGGATTACAAAGTGGATCACTTTGCTGATCTGGATCGTGCTGGTGGGAGTGCTCACGCTGTTATGGCCTTCCGTGAATTCACAGGTAATCAACAATGCGCAGAACCTGCCGGAGACCTCACAGTCAGTCCAGGCAGCGGCTGTTGCGGATCAGGAGTTTCCGGGCGGCAGCGGTGTGCCTGCACTGCTGGTGTGGCACCGTGACGGCGGATTATCGGAGGAGGATTTAGTACATATTATTGCCTTGTACGGCAAGCTGGAGCAGCAGCCGCTGCCCTCCCAGAATTTTGTGCCACCGCTGGGCCAGCTGCCGCCGCAGGCGCTGCAGGCTTCATTGTCGGAGGACCGCAGTACACTGGTAACCCCGGTGCTGTTCGACAAGTCGGCAGACAGTGACGCGCTGGGTGAAGGCATCACTGAACTAAAGACACTGGTCCGTGAGGAAACGGGCACTGATCCTTCTGCAGCCGGTGTGGACAGCAATGAGCTGAGCCTGCGCGTATCCGGACCGGTTGGTATTTCAATTGATGCCACAGGCTTGTTCGAGAATGCTGACGTCTCTCTGCTGATTGCCACTGTAATTCTCGTGCTTGTATTTCTGCTGCTGATCTACCGTTCACCGATTCTGGCGCTGATTCCGCTGGTGGCCGTGGGCTTCGCTTACGGGGTGACAAGCCCGGTGCTGGGCCTGATGGCCAGAGAAGGCTGGATTACAGTAGATTCACAGGCCATCTCGATTATGACCGTGCTCCTGTTCGGGGCGGGAACGGACTATTGCCTGTTCCTGATCTCACGGTTCCGCCAGATGCTTAAGGTAGAGGAGAACAAGGGGCGGGCTTTGCTTAGCTCGATCACTCATTCCTCCGGAGCAATTGCGATGAGCGGCTTTACGGTGGTGCTTGCGCTGTTCGCGCTGCTGCTGGCTAAATACGGGGCGTATCACCGGTTCGCAGTACCATTCAGCGTTTCCATCCTGATCATGGGCATTGCCAGCCTGACGCTGGTGCCGGCGCTGCTGGCGATCTTCGGGCGGATGTCATTCTTCCCGTTTGTACCGCGGACACCGCAGATGGAGGAGGAACGGGCAAGAGCTAAAGGCAAACCGGTGCCACAGCCGAATGCGAAGAAAGCTGGCAAAAAAGGGATCGGCGGCCTGGTGGTATCCCGCCCCTGGACGATTGTAGCTGTTACAATTATCGGCCTGGGCATATTAGCCTCCTTCTCCACCGGCATTAAATTTACTTATGATCTGCTCTCCTCATTCCCTGAGGATATGGAATCCCGGGAGGGCTTTGACCTGATAGGTACACAGTTCTCGCCGGGCGAGCTGGCTCCGGCCAAGCTGATCATTGATACTAAGGGCCAGGTAAGCGGAGAGGACTTCAAGGTGATTCTTGGCGGACTGTCCTATGTGGATACCGTATCCGACCCGCAGCAGGGGGCAGTCAATCCGCAAATGATCGGCTTTGACCTGGAGTTCAAGGACAATCCTTATTCCCTGGAGGCGATGAATCATATCCCGGCTCTGCTGAACACAGCGGAGCAGGCGTTGGTGGAATCGGGCTTTGAGGAATCGCAGGCGCATGACAGCGTATGGGTAAGCGGGCAGACGGCTACCCAGTATGATACAAAAGAGCTGGGTGAGCGTGATACCGACCTGATTATTCCGGTCGTTATCGGTATGATTACGCTGCTGCTGCTGATCTATCTGCGGTCGGTGACGGCAACCGTCTATCTGGTGGGAACGGTAATTCTCTCCTTCTTCTCCGCGCTTGGCCTGGGCTGGATTATTATTCATTATGTACTGGGCGCCGATGCGATCCAGGGGGCTATTCCGCTGTACTCGTTTGTCTTTCTGGTTGCGCTTGGCGAAGATTATAACATCTTCATGATTTCGAACATCTGGAAAAAGCGTAAAGTGATGCCGCTGAAGCAGGCTATTGCCGAAGGGGTTAATGAGACCGGCTCGGTCATCACCTCTGCCGGGCTGATCCTGGCCGGCACCTTCGCCGTCCTGGCCAGCCTGCCGATTCAGGTGCTGGTGCAGTTCGGCATCATCACTGCCATCGGTGTGCTGCTTGATACCTTCATCGTCCGGCCGTTTCTGGTGCCGGCGATTACGATGCTCTGCGGCCGCTGGGCGTTCTGGCCCGGCAAGCATATAGAGCAGCCGCAGCCATCCGGCAGCAAAGAATAAGCGGCGGGTGACTCACCGCCGACCGGTAACATAAACAGGGATGCCCCGCTGGCCTTACGGCCAGGCGGGGCATCCCTGTTTGCGCGTATACGGCCGGCAGTGGTGCGGTTATTTCCGGCAGCGGCTGGGCAGCAGCCCGTCTTCAAGGCCGGCAGAGCGCGGTGCTATGCGTCCGCTTTAAGCTTGGTCAGCGGTACGGTAGCCGGCCCCTCCAGCACATCACCTTCATAGGAGAACCGGGAGCCGTGGCACGGGCAGTCCCAGGAGCGTTCCGCGTTGTTCCACTCGCATTCGCAGCCCATGTGGGTGCAGGTTCGGTCCACCAGATGCAGCTTGCCCTCAAGATCACGGTAGGCGCCGGCCCGCTTGCCGTCATGAAAAACAACAGCCCCTTCATCAGCACCGAGCTCACTGGTCTTTTTATGGACAATCTCCACCTTGCCTACCACCAGCTCCTTGGCGACATTGGCATTCTGCATGATGAAGTTCTTGATCGACGGGCGCGCCTTGAACCGGGACGGGTCATACAGATCGCTGTAGCGGTTTGCACGGCCCGCAATCTGGTCGGTGATGATCTGTGCCGCCAGCGTACCGTTTGTCATGCCCCACTTGCCGTAGCCGGTTGCGATATAGATTTCTTTATCCTCAGAGGGTTGGCCGATATAAGGAACCTTGTCCAGCGTAATAAGGTCCTGGGTCGACCAGCGGTACGGGATCTGCTTAATGCCCAGCAGCCCGCCGGCAAACTGCTCCAGATTCTCGTAATGCCCGAATGTACAGATGCCTTGTCCGGTTTTGTGATTTTCTCCGCCGACGATGACCAGGCTCTGTCCGTTCCATTCCACGGCACGCAGCGAGCGGGTAGGCTCGCCTGCGCTCAGGTACATTCCGCCTGCAAAATCTGTTTCCGGCTGAATGGCCAGACAATAGGAACGCTCTGCATGCAGGCGTGAGAAATACAGCCCTCCGCCGTCATAAAAAGGAAAGTGGGAAGCCGAGATTGCATGCCGGCAGCGGATCTGATGCTCACTGCCTTCCGTGTACAGGGTAATACGGTCCTCCTTGTCCACTTTTTCGCCGATCATGGTATGCTCGTAAACTACACCGCCTTTATCCAGTACGAACTGCAGCATGCCTTTCAGATAATGCAGGGGATGAAAGCGGGCTTGATCCGGCAACCGGATCGCCCCGGCTACCATCAGCGGAAGCGGAATATGGTCCAGCCATTCCCCCGGAATACCGAGCTTCTGGTAAGCCTCAAACTCCTGCTCCAGCTGCTTCAGTGTTTTGTCGTCGCCTTTGTCTGCATACAGATAGGCATCCTCAGCATGTATGCCACAGGAAAGCTCAAGCTCTTCGGCTGTACGGATGATCCACTTCAGCGCCTCGCTGTTTGACTGGTAATAAGCCCAGGCCTGCTCCTCTCCGAAATTCTTCATAAGATCGGCATAGATCATCCCGTGCTGGGCTGTGATTTTGGCGCTGGTAAACCCGGTTGTGCCGCCAAGTACTTCACCGGCTTCCAGCAGTGTGACCTTGTAGCCTTCCTTGCTAAGCAGATAAGCCGCCGTAATTCCGGTAATTCCCGCTCCCACAATGGCTACATCTGTAACATGATCTTCCGCAAGCTTCGGAAATGCAGGCAGCTCTGTCGTGCCTCTCCACAGGGATTCCGGAAATTGCGGAAGACCTTGTGAACCTGTATTCTCGGACTGGCCGTTCGGTGTACTCATCTGTAATCCCTCCATAAGCAAGATTCATTTCATTTATTACCACACTCCCGCCAAAAGAAACCTAAACCCGTCTCTGTGCATGAAAGAAGTATCTGTGTGTCAGAATAAGGTATAATTTCCGGAGAAATCCGGCTGAGGGGGAGTAAGGATGCCGGCACAGCAAAACACGGAAGGGGTAACACTTCAGGAAATTAAGGGGCAGCTGGACAACTTTGCTGATCTGGAGAACAGGGTATTGACCGCAGCGTCCGGAACGGGAAAACTGCTGTTTATCAAGAGCATCACCGACCCGCAGATTATTAACCGCAGCCTGGTCGCAGCCTTTTATGAAATGAATGATCCGGCCGCCTATGCCGAATATCTGGCGCACTACCCGGGCAGCCAGGCCGTTAAGGACAACAAGCAGGCGATGGACCTGATGCTGGCCGGCTATGCTTGTGTGGAGGTCGAAGGACAGCTGATTTTCTTTGATGCCCTGAAGGCGGAGACCAGCAGTGTCAGCCAGACGGTGACGGAGAGCATTACCCAGGGGCCTTCAGATGCGCTTACAGAGAATCTGGCAGTCAATCTGAACCTGATCCGCAGGCGCTACCAGTCGTCGGAGCTGAAGATGGAATCATTGCTTATCGGAAATATCTCCAGAACGAAAGTAGCCATTCTGTATGATGACAGCAGGGTGAATCATCAGGTGCTTGACGAGCTGCGCGAGAGACTGAGCACACTCCGGGTAGATATGCTGCAGGCCTCGGGTGAGCTGGAAAAATACATCAGCAGCGACAAGCTGCGCATCTTTCCGAAAACGATTGTAACGGAGCGGCCCGACCGGGTGGTCTTCAATCTGGCTGAGGGCAAAATTGCCATCATGCTGGATACAACGGGCTTCGCGATGATTCTGCCGGTAATCTTCAATGATTTCTTTGTAGCGATGGATGATAAAATTCAACTTCCCTTTGTCGGCCGCTTCCTGAAGCTGCTGCGAATTATGGGTGTAGCGATGACGCTGTGGCTGCCCGCGCTGTATGTCGCATTCACTTCCTATAATCCGGAGATTATAAGGGTGCAGATTGCACTGCTGGTTGCCGGGAGCCGGGCCACTGTACCCTATCCTTCCTTTGTGGAAGTGCTGATCATGCTGATCATGATGGAATTTCTGACGGAGGCGAGCCTGCGGCTGCCGCGGGCAATCGGGCCGACGGCAACGACGGTCGGGGGTCTGATTCTGGGCCAGGCGGCAACGGCGGCCGGACTGGTCGGCAATATTATGATTATCCTGGTATCGGTGGTCGCCATTTCTAATTTCATGATCCCCCTGAATATGATGAGTTTCTCCATCCGTGTCCTTAAATATCTGTTTGTTATAGCCGCCGCCGCAGTAGGGCTGGTGGGTGTTGTGGTCTGTCTGGTCGGATTCACCATGTATCTGTGCAGCCAGCGCAGCTTCGGCCAGCCTTATTTCAAAATGTTCGTTCTGGACAGCCTGGGAGCTTCTTCAGGCAAACAGAAGGGCGGCGGAAGCTGATGAACCAAAGCCGCTACGTGTATTGGCTGTTTTTGATGAACAGCCTGCTGAACATCCTGAATTTTGTCCCGCGGGAGCTGCTGGACGCCCGTTTCAAGGGGGCACAGACCTCGATCCTTGTTGCTGTCGTTCTTGGGACCCTCTTTCTGACTGTCTTCACTATCCTGATCGCAAAGTTTCCGGGTAAAAGCATTCAGGATATTCTTGAAACTGCCCTGCCAAAATGGCTGATTATTCCGCTGATTATTCTGTTTGCTTCACTCTGGTGTGTTGCCGGACTGATTACGCTCCTGTCTTTTGTGGACATTACACTTCGCTTTGTCAGTCCGGATACCGGCCCGCAACTCGTAATTCTCAGCTTTCTTGTTCTGGTATGCTTCTGTGCACGTATGGATTCCCTATCCATTTTGTACGGAATGGAAATGATGCTGGCGATCATCCTGCCGCTGATTCTGTACGCCATTATCAAAGCGCTGGTCAATCCCGATTTCAACTGGGATTCGGTGCAGCAGATTGTGACTTATTCAGCCCATGCACCGGATATGAAAAGCATTGCCGCCGCCACCTTCTCCTTCAGCGGCTATTTCAATCTCGCTATTTTTAACCGGGTACTGCCCAAGATGAAGATGAAGCACAGCTGGGTTTATGCGGTTAACGGGCTGGCTGTGCTGCTGCTGACCTTTTATGTGCCCATTGGCTATTTCGGGACGATCGGTGTGGAAAAACACGTTTATACCTGGTTTTCTACAGCAGACAGTATCCGGATCGATACCTTTTTAATAGAACGGATGCTGTTTATTTTTTATATTGCCTATTTAACGCTGTCCCTGGTCAGTGTGACGGTTCACTGGCACGTCGGCAAGGAACTCCTTACCGGTCTGTTCGGCCAGCGCAAACGGGCAAAGGCCCGGACCAAGGTATGGCAGGAGCTGGCGGTTCTCGGTCTGTTCAGCGGAATCACCCTGTTTTTTATGCGGCTTGACCAATATCAGCTCAATCAGTTCGGGGTTGTGTTTCTTTATACCCGCTGGTTCGGAGAGCTGTTTATGATTATGCTGCTGTTCTATTGCTATGCGGCAGCTTACAGGAGGCGGAGCACGTGAGAAGGCTGCTGCTGTACATAGGAATCGTGCTGTTGTGCCTTACAACAGGCTGCGAGTACAAGGATATTGACCGGCGGATATTTGTGGTTGCCATCGGGATTGACCCCGGGGAGAAGGAGGATTTCAAGGTCAGCCTGAAGCTGGCAATCCCGCAGGGAGAGGTAACCAAGATTGATGAGAAAATGCTGATTATTACGGAAGAATCGGACAGCATCTCCGAGGCGCTCCGCCTGATGAAATCGAAAGTTGAAAAGGAGCTGGACTACGTACACTGCAAATCAATCATCATAGGGGAAGAAATGGCCAGCCGGAATATCAGGCATATCCTCGACTGGGCGGTGCGGCGCAGGGATATCCAGCTGATCCTTAATTTTGCCATCGGGCGTCCGGCGGCGCTGGATGTACTCAAGGTCAAGCCCCCGTCTGAGCGGATTCCCTCAAATTCCCTGATTATGGCGATGAGCGGTCAGGGCACGGAGTCCCCTTTTATCGCCAGCGTCTATTCCTACCAGCTGATGAGGGATATATACGAGCAGGGCAAGGATCCGATCCTGCCGGTCATTGAAGCGGAAAGTGAGACCCAGTTCCTGATAGATAAAATAGCCCTTTTCGACAAACAAAAGGTTCAGCTGGTGCTGAATCCGGAGGAGACACGGCTGTTTAATCTGCTGACCAGGTCTGACCTGCGGACCAATTTTCCGGCCAGGGTGGAGGACAGCGATTTCCAGTACTATACAGAGAGCAGCGCTTCCAGCTACAAGATTACAACATCCTCCTCAGGAGCGCCGTTGATCCGCTATAAGATCAAGATTAAAGGCATTGTAGAGGAGAACAGCACCCAGGAGCTGATTACCCACAATCTGCTGGGGGAAATATCGGAGGCCGGCGGGAAGGAGCTGGAACAGTCGGTTAAGGCGTTGCTTGAAAAAATCAAGGAAAAGCGGCTTGATCCCTTCGGTTGGGGACTGCGCTACGGGGCAAAGCACTGGAATAACGAAACGGAAGCAGAGGATTGGGAGGCATTGTATCCTGACTTGAAATTCGAAATTATGGCTGTCGTGAGAGTGAAGTATTCCGGGCTGATCAAATAAAATAGGCGGGCGATAGATTGACGCTGGAGTCTGCAGGATTTATACTTGATCTAAAAATAAGTTAAAGGATGATAACGATGAGAAACCTGAACTTAACCTCACAGCGGCAAGCCGTTTATGATATCGTCCGTAATTCGCATGACCACCCGACTGCTGCAGAAGTGATGAACCGGCTGGTAGAGCAGGGTCATAACCTGGCCTACGGCACTGTCTATAACTCTCTGCGTTATCTTACCGATAAAGAGATGATCCGTGAGCTGAAGCTGGGGGAGGCTGCGAGCAGATATGACGCGCGGATGGACGACCACCAGCATATCCTGTGCGAGGTCTGCGGAGCGGTGGATGAAGTGATGACCCATGTGCCGGAGGAGTGGATGAACAGCGTAGCGGAGGAAACCGGATATACGATCTCCCATGCTCATGTTGTCTTTGGCGGAGTATGCCCGGCATGCAAGAATAAAGTAGTGAATTAGGACCCGGGACAGGCTGAAGCAAAGCGGAATGGCTGCCGCTAACTAAATATAGATATAACAAAAGACCGCTTTCACGAAAGCGGTCTTTTGCTGTTTTTATAAAAATTCTCAGATAATATAGGAGAAAAACAATAATTGCGACTTGAAAAAAGGGTTTTTAGCTACGGTATATAATTATATTAAATGACAAAGTTGCTCGTACTTAAGACCTGAACGAAAGAGAGCGTGACCACCTTGCGAAAAAGATTCCATTGGAACATCCGTATGAAGCTGACACTTACATACCTGCTCGTCCTCCTGGCGCCCAGTCTGATTATAGGCTGGCAGACCTACGAATCAGCCAGCAGCAAAGTGGAGGAGCAGCTGATGAATAACGCTGCTGGGAGTGTTGAGGCGGTTAATGAGATTATCAATGCCAACATTGAAGCCAAAATGAATGATATTGAGTATTTTGCAGCCAGTCTGTCTGCCGAAGACGTCAATTCAGAATCGGCAGGGACTCCGGCCGGTATTACGGCCCGGCTAAGGGAGTATGCGGCGCTGCATCCCGATGTTATGGATCTTTATGTGGGAACCAGCCGGGCGGGGGTTCTTCATGCTTCTGAGAAGGAGCGGCCGGAGGGCTATGACCCCCGCAAGGAGAGTTCTTATGTGAACGCGCTGAAAAATGGCAGCGGTGTCGTCATCTCGCCGGCCTTTCAAACTGTGAATAACGAGACGGTAATTGCCATTTCAGCTGTGCTTGCGGGCGGGAACGGGGTGGTGTCTCTTGATCTTGATCTGTCGGCACTCGCAGAGCTTACAAGTATTAAAGTAGGCAAGCAGGGTTATATTTTCATTCTGGACAGCAGCAAGAAGTTTCTGGTGCATCCGACGGAAAAGGTCGGCCAGGAATCATCTGATGAGTTTGTCAAAAAGATGTTTGAAGCAGACTCCGGAGCGTTTGACTATACATACAAGAATTCAGACAAAAAAATGACCTATATGCAAAATGAGCTGACCGGCTGGAGAATCGCCGGGACAATCGATAAAAGCGAAGTATCGGGTGCGACAGCTGATATCCGCCAGACTGTCTTTTTGGTAATCGGCATTTCGGTTGTGCTGGCACTCCTTCTGATCTACATCAATGTTCAGTCTATTCTGCGTCCGCTGGGCAGACTCCGTCAAGCTACAGCTGTGATCGCGCAAGGGGACCTTTCAGAGGATATCGGAGCTTTCCCCCGCGATGAGATCGGCATGCTTGCCGACAATTTCCGTGTGATGGTTATAAGTCTGCGTGAAATGATTACCAGCGTTCAGGAGATGACCGAGGATGTGTCCTCCTCCGCCGAGGAGCTGGCTGCCGGAGCTGACCAGACCACCCGGGCGATTGAGCATGTTACGCTCGCCATACAGGAGGTCGCCGCGGGCATGGAGCGCCAGGTGGCCAGTGTGGTAAAGGGGACGGAGAGCACAGCCGCTACCGCAAGTGAGGTCCAGTATATTTCCGGCTTTATGGAGCAGGTTTCAGCGATGATGGATAAAACGTCGCTGTCCGCTGCGGAAGGGAATGAATCGGTAATCAGTGTGGTCGACAAAATCAACGGCATTCATGAAACCGTGGAGGAGCTCGGCGCTGTAATCGATAAGCTTAATGTGCGTACAGAGCAGATTCAGGGCATTGTCGGGGTCATTACCGGCATCTCACGCCAGACCAATCTGCTTGCCCTTAACGCCTCTATCGAGGCAGCGCGGGCCGGCGAGCAGGGCCGCGGCTTTGCTGTTGTCGCTTCCGAGGTACGCAAGCTGGCAGAAGAGTCGGAGAAATCGGCACGGATGATCTATGAGCAGATCTCCTCCATCAACGAAGAAGTGAAGATGGCTACAGCCACGATGGAAGATGCCAAGAACCGGGTATCAGACGGCATTATGGCGGTAGATACCACCGGCCGCTCCTTCTCGCGGATCCGCAGGGCAGTGAAGGGGGCAGCCGAAAAAATCGAAGGCATGGGCGGTGCAGTGCAAACCCTGTCGGCTGAAGCTGCCAGCATGGAGCAGGCCATCGGTGAGATTGGCGGTATTTCCAGGGAAGCAGCCGGGAGTACCGAGACGATCTCTGCGGCAGCACAGGAGCAGCTTGCAGCCGTAGAGGAGATTTCGTCCTCGACAGCCAATCTGAGTCATCTGGCCGAGGAGCTGCAGAAGCTGGTAAGCCGCTTCAATCTGCATTCCGTCAAGAAGGAATAGTGAAGAAACAGCTTACATGGCGCTTTTCTTTTTACACCCTTTGCAAGTATACTGGTAGACAATAATGCAGGGTTAACAAGGGGGAACGAAGATTATGGCAGAGCAATTGAAGGGAATGACCGTCGCCCTTGCGGGTCCGCGTAAATCGGAGGAAATGGCCAAGCTGGTCGGAAATATGGGCGGCATCCCGCTGTTCCGTCCGGCCCAGGGGACGGTCTTTCTGGATGACACAGCGCTGCGTGAAGGACTGGACTCCTGGACACTGCAGCCGCCTGACTGGGCGGTTCTGACTACCGGCATGGGGCTGGATGCGCTGTTCGGCATGGCTGAAGAAATGGGGCTCGGCGGCCGTTTTCTGGAGGTGCTCTCTGCTTCTTCCATTGCAGCCCGGGGTTACAAGACCGTTAATGCCTTGAAGAAGCGCGGCCTTGTGCCCGCCGTACGTGATGATGACGGAAGCACCAGCGGACTGATCCGCGGCCTGCAGGAATTCGATCTTGCGGGTAAATCGGTTGTGCTGCAGCTGCACGGTGAGCCCGCACCCCGGCTGATTGCCTGGCTTGAGGCAGCAGGGGCTTCGGTCAGGGAAGTCCAGCCTTACCGTCATACTCCGCCTGAGCCCGGGGCGCTGGAGCTGCTGCTCACCGAAATTCTTGAGGCGAAGGTAAACGCAGTGGCATTTACCAGTGCGCCGCAATTCCGCTTTCTGTCGCAGTATGCACAGGAGCAAGGGAAGCATGAGCAAATGCTGCATGCCTTTGAACATACAGTGCTGGCGGTATCTGTAGGCAAGATTACCTCTCAGGCGCTGAAGGAAGAAGGCTTACAGAGAATTGTAATGCCTGAGCATGAGCGGATGGGCAGCATGTTCGTTGAGCTGGGGCGTTATGTGGCCGCAGGCCGTTAAAGCAAGCTCAGAGGTGTGTTCCCGTTCCTGCCGGAGCGGGATTTGTTTTTGGCGGCCGGCGCCGGGCAATCATCATGGACATCCTCAGCAGTTTTCCTTAGAATAGTAGCAACGTATACGACAAATTATGTGGAAAGATTCATGAAGGAGGATACTTATGGACAAGAGAAAATGCCTGCTCCTGGGCGATTACACCCATCCCCGGTTCCACCCGCTGCAGGGTGTGGACCAGCAAATCGGTGAAATTCTGAACGATCTGCTGACCGTTCAGTGTTCAGAGAATAAAAAATTGATGCTCGGTGAGCATCTGGCCGGATATGATTTATGCATAGCCTACAACGAGCTATGGAACGAGACCGTTTCCCCCCAGCAGACGGCGGGTCTGCTTAGTTATGTAAGCGGAGGGGGCGGCCTGATTGTGCTGCATACCGGCATCTCGCTGGCCAAACGGTACGAGCTGGCCGGGCTGATCGGAGCGAGATTTACGACTCATCCGCCGTATGCCCCGCTGCAATTCAAAGTGCGGGAGCATGATATTACAGAGGGCATCGAAGATTTCCATCTGGACGAGGAGCCGTACCGCTTTGAGTTCGATCCGTTCACGGAGAAGACGGTGCTGCTTGAATATGAGGCGGATGGCGAGACTTATCCGGCGGCCTGGTGCCACCGCTACGGGCAGGGCCGGGTTGTATTCCTGATGCCCGGCCATCATGAGCCTACATTCCGCCATCCTGCGGTCCGTCAGCTGATTCTGCGGGCGGCTACCTGGGCGGCACGTATTCCAAGATAATTTCATCAGATGATACCTTTGCCCCTTGCAGCCCAAATTTTGTGAATTAGGCCGTCAAGGGGTATACTTTATCCATAACTGCAATCCTTGGGAGGAAAAAGCGATGAGTGATTTGTTCAAGAAAGCAATATCATTAGGAGTAGGCCTCACCATAGTCAGCAAAGAGAAAGTCGAGAAGGCAGTAGATGAGCTGGTAAAACGCGGAGAGCTCGCTCCTTCGGAGTCGAAAGCGCTGATTGACCGGCTGGTGGAGCGCGGCGATGAAGAACGCGGCGCATTCAAGACCGCAGTACAGGAGCAGGTTCAGAAGGTACTGAAGGATTTGAAGGTGCCTGTGCAGAGCGATATCGCTGAGCTGGAGGCACGCATTGCTGTGCTTGAGCGCCGGGTAGCCGAGCTGGAAGGCGGCTCCGCAGCTACTGTCCCGGATTCCGGTTCCGCCGGTTCCCAGGAAGATATTATTACGGATACGCGTACGGATTAAATGGCAGTACGAATCAGACACGCCGGACGGTACCGGACCATTGCCATGGCGCTTATGCGTCATGGCTTCGGCTATATGGTGGAGGAACTGGGGCTTTACCATTTGCTGTCCCTGCCGCGCCGGATCATCAAGCATGAGACACATGCCGCACTTACCCTCGGGGAACGCATCCGGCTGGTGCTGGAGGATCTGGGACCTACCTTTGTAAAGCTGGGCCAGCTTGCCAGCACCCGTTCAGATCTGCTGCCCGAGTCCATTGTTGCCGAGCTGGTCAAGCTGCAGGACAGCGTGCCGCCGTTTCCGGCGGAGACTGCGCGCAGCATTGTGGAACAGGAGCTGGACCAGCCGCTGCATGATATATTTGAAGCCTTTGAAGATACGCCGCTCGCGGCGGCCTCGATCGGCCAGGTGCACCGGGCTGTGCTGCATGGGGGCCGGAGCGTGGCGGTCAAAATACAGCGTCCCGGTGTCACACGCACGATGCACCGCGACCTTGAAATTCTGCAGGATCTAAGCATCCTGGCCGAGAAAAAACTCGACTGGGCCAGGCAGTACGGGCTGGCCCGGATGACCGAGGAATTCTCGCGCTCCCTGCTGGCCGAGCTGGACTATGCCCAGGAGGGACGCAACGCTGAGCGTATTGCCGGCCAGCAGCCGGATCAGGCCAAGGCTAAAGTGGTTGTTCCGGCAATCTACTGGGACTACAGCTCAGCCAGAGTCCTGACGATGGAATACGTCAGCGGCATTACGCTGAACCGCCGGGAGGAACTGCTTACGCGCGGGCTTAAGCTGAAGACCGTTGCCCAGCAGCTGGTTGAAATGATGCTGGATCAGATTTTTATCCATGGCTTCTTTCATGCCGATCCCCATCCCGGCAACGTGATGCTGCTGGACAACGGCAAGCTGGCCCTCATTGATTTCGGTATGGTCGGGCGGCTCAGTGAAGAAATGAAGGACGGCCTGTCCGCACTGATCATCGCGCTGATGCGCAGGAATACCGATTCGATGGTCCGGGCCATTCTGCGTCTGGGAGTCATCCCGGAGGATGCCGACCGCGTAGCCCTGCGTGATGATATGGACCGGCTGCGGGAGTCTTATTACGACATTCCGTTTAACCAGGTCAGCATCGGCAAGGCACTGAACGATCTGTTCGGTATCGCCAGAAAACATAGGCTGGTCATTCCGCCTGATCTGGCGATGCTCGGCAAAACGATGCTGACCCTGGAGGGTGTGGTGGCCAACCTGGACCCGTCCTTCAGCATCGTACAGATGGCGGAGCCTTTTGGCAGGCAGCTGGTGAAGCAGCGCTTCAGCGGCAGCCGGGTGCAGCGCAAGGTGCTGGAAGGCATAGCCGATCTGGCCGAGAGCCTGGTTGAGCTGCCTGCGCAGGCCCGCCAGCTGTCGGCGCTGATCAGCAGCGGCAAGCTGAAGGTTGAGGTGGGCCTGCCGGAGCTGAAAGATATGGAGCACAAATTCAGCCGGGTAGGCAACCGGCTGTCCTTCAGTATTGTGCTGCTGGCCTTCAGCATCATTATGGCCGGCCTGATTATCGGCTCTTCCCTGCGCGGCACGCCGTCGCTGCTGTGGGATTTTCCCACGGTCGAGATCGGTGCTGTCATCGCGCTGCTGATGGTGATCTGGCTGCTGCTGTCGATTTTCAAGTCGGGACGGTTCTAACGGCCGCAGGGTCAAATTATTATTTTCAAGCAATTTACACAAAGACGCCAAGATCAAGTACAATAAGTAGGATAACTTTCTAAAAATATAAGAATGTATATGTTTTACACTATAAATTATCCTTATATTTCGCGCAGAAACGGATGCCGTCCTGTTCAGGACGGGCAAAGCCGTTTTTACTTGGCATAATGTTTCCGGGAGCTGCTTGCCGGACAGACTATTGTATAGAGTGTAATGGAACGCAAAAGGAATGCCGTCATCAATGTCCGGTGGATCGCTGCTGCCCCAGATACCGTACTTTGACCGCACTTCTGCTGGGTACAAGGCGGCATATGGGACGGAAGGACCCGGGAAGGCGGGTTCTTCCGCTTTTATTTGTCCCTTAAAGGGAAATCGATCGTACATTACTCCGGACATGGATGCCAATAAGTTATGTAACAGGACAAATTAATGAAATTAGTGAGGTGGAGCAATTGCCGGGATTTAAAGGGTTGGGCGTTTCAGAAGTATTGAGTGATTTGCTGAAAGGACAAGGCATCGTTAAACCGACGCCGGTGCAGGAGGAAGCGATTCCGCCGCTGGTGCAGGGACTGGATGTTATCGCCAGAGCGAAGACGGGAACGGGAAAGACGCTGGCTTTTTTGCTGCCGATTATGGACAAGATCCGGGTAGAAGCGGCTTATCCGCAAGCCCTGATTCTTGCGCCGACGCGTGAGCTGGCACTGCAGATTACGGAAGAGGCGCGTAAGCTTGCCCGTCATACAGGCGTGAAGATCCTGGCCGTCTACGGCGGACAGGATGTCGAGAAGCAGCTGCGCAAGCTGGAAGGCGGCCGGCACCTGATTATCGGTACTCCGGGCCGGCTGCTTGACCATCTGCGCCGCGAAACCCTGGATCTGGGCGGCGTGAAAATGCTCGTGCTCGATGAAGCAGACCAGATGCTGCACATGGGCTTCCTGGAGGACGTGGAAACCATCATTACAGCCGTTCCTTACCGCCGCCAGACGATGCTGTTCTCGGCAACGATGCCGGACGCGATCAAGCGTCTGGCTGCGAATTATATGAAAGAGCCGCTGGATATCATTATCAAGAGCGGATCTTCCATTCCGCTGGAGAATATCCGCCAGCAGGTTGTAGAGGTCTCGGACCGCAATAAGGAAGAGGCGCTGCAGGCGCTGATTGAACGGGACCGTCCTTATCTGGCGATTATTTTCTGCCGGACCAAGCGCCGGGTGTCAAAGCTGAACGAAGCACTGCAGGCTGCAGGCTATGACTGCGACGAGCTGCACGGCGACCTGTCCCAGGCCAAGCGTGAGGCGGTCATGAAGCGGTTCCGCGATGCGAAGCTGCAGCTGCTGGTTGCTACGGACGTTGCCGCCCGCGGACTCGACGTTGAAGGGGTTACCCATATCTTCAACTATGACCTGCCGCTGGATGCGGACAGCTATATCCACCGGATCGGCCGGACCGGCCGGGCCGGCGGCAAAGGCCTGGCGATTACCTTCGCCTCGCCGCGTGAATACAACCTGCTCGATCTGATCGAGCACGGGACTTCCCAGCGGCTGGACCGCCGCCGCTATGAGAAGGATGAATTCGGTGTCGGCGAATTCACCTCCGTGCAGGGCGGCGGCTCCCCGCGGGGCGGCCGCCGCAGCGGTGCGCCTGAGCCGGCCCGTGCCGGCCGCGGCGGGCGCAGCCAGGGACGCAGCGGCGGAGCGCCGCGTGCGGAAGCCGGTGCGCGCCAGGGCGGACGCGCACGCGGTAAAGAAGCAGGCGGCTGGGACGCGCCTGCAGAAGGCCGCGGACGCAGCGAAACGTCCGCGGGCAAGCGCAGCGCCTACGACGCAGCAGCGCGCAGAGGCGGAGACTCCGCCGGCCGCAGCGCGGCGAAGCCAAGACCGGGCGGCGGCTACGGCAGCTTCGACGCCCGCAGCAATGCGGCTGCAGATTCTGCAGCCGGAGTGAACGCCGCCGGCAAGCGCGGCGGCAGAGGGGCCGCCGGTTCCAAGGGCGGCCCAAGCAGCGGCTACAGCACCAACGTATCGCGCGGTGCGGATGCCGGTGGCTTCAGCTACGGAGCCTCCAAGGGCGCCGGCTCCGGCGAGGGCTATAACCCGGGCGGGGCTAAGGCCAGCCCGAAACACAGAGCGAACGTCGCCCGCAGCAATGAAGCGGGCGCATGGAGCGCTTCGCCGCCGGCCAAGGGCGGCGGCTCCCGCGGCGGCAGCGGCGCGGGCGGCTCACGCAGCGGCAGCAATGCCGGCGGTGCAAAGGGCGGCAAAGGCAGTTACGGCAGCTACAGCCAAGGCAGCGCCAAGGGCGGTAAAGGCGGCTACAGTGCTGGCGGACGGAGCAGCGGCGGCGGATCGCGCGGCGGGCGCGGCAGCGGTTCCGGCGGCTCACGCGGCGGACGCGGCTCCTCCAGATAAAGGCGCCTGAATAAGATCGAAACCTGTTACCATAGGCGGTGGCCAGCACAATAGGCTGCCGTTCCTGTGGTAACATTTTTTTTCGGCGATCCAGCCTAACACGGCCGGGCGCGGAATCAAAGGCACTTCTGCCCTTGATTCCGCTCAAAGCCGGCCCGAGCGCGGAATCAAAGGCACTTCTGCCCTTGATTCCGCTCAAAGCCGGCCCGAGCGCGGAATCAAAGGCACTTCTGCCCTTGATTCCGCCGAAAGCCGGCCCGAGCGCGGAATCAAAGGCACTTCTGCCCTTGATTCCCCTCAAAGCCGGCCCGAGCGCCGAATCAAAGGCACTTCTGCCCTTGATTCCGCCCAAAGCCGGCCCGAGCGCCGAATCAAAGGCACTTCTGCCCTTGATTCCGCTCAAAGCCGGCCCGAGCGCGGAATCAAAGGCACTTCTGCCCTTGATTTCGCCCAAAGCCGGCCCGAGCACCGAATCAAAGGCACTTCTGCCCTTAATTACGCCCAAAGCCGGCCCGAGCAGCAAATCAAAGGCACTTATGCCCTTGATTCCGCCCAAAGCCGGCTAGGTTACCCTCCTATGAGGGAAAGCTGTCATAATAACTGCACTACTTTACTCATTTCCACTCCTGCTAGCGTTCATTGATTACATTAAATTTAACATTTTGAAACATTTTGGACGCAAAGCTTGTCTATAATGAAAATTGAAAATAAAGTTTCACGGCAGGTCAGCAGGTTAAACATCATAAAAAACAACTTGAGAGGAAGCAGCATATGTCCAGAACTGTCAAAATCGTTATCTTATTCATAGCCGTAATCGCCATAGGCTGGGGAATCGGCAAATATACTTCCTCGTCGCCTTCGGCTTCACAGGAAGAAGGGGCGTCTGCAGGCGCAGGCAATGAGCTTCAGGCTCCGCCGGTTGCCCAGCCTGAGGCATCCTCTGAGGCGTCTGCTGTGCCGGTGGCTACTCCGGAGGCCACTGCTGCGCCGCAGCAGACTGAAGCGGCCGAGCCTACCGCAGCACCAACAGTCAAGCCGTCCGAGCCGGCGCCTACCGTTAAGCCAACTACTAAACCGGCCGCAACCGCTAAGCCATCCGGCGGCAGCGGGTCCGCTGATGCCGAGCTTACTGCCGCCGAGCCGGACAGCGTAACGGTCATGGTTAATAAGCAGTACAAGCTGCCCGAAGGGTACAAGCCTGCGGATCTGGTCTATCCGGATGTCCCGTTTATTTTCTCGGAGAAGATTGAGAAGCGGATGATGCGCAAGACAGCGGCCGCAGCGCTGGAGAAGATGTTTGCCGGTGCGAAGAGTGATGGTGTCCATCTTGCCGGCGTGTCCGCCTACCGTTCGGAGAAAACGCAGACCACGCTGTTTAACAATTATGTCAAACGCGATGGCGAAGAGAAAGCCCGTACCTACAGCGCCGTTCCCGGCCACAGCGAGCATCAGACAGGGCTGGCGATTGACGTATCCGGCAGTGACGGTAAATGTGCCGCAGAGAGCTGCTTCGGAGGAACCAAGGAAGCGGGCTGGCTGGCTGACCATGCCGCAGAATACGGTTTTATTATCCGTTATCCCGAAGGTAAGCAGTCGATTACCGGCTACAAATACGAGCCGTGGCATATCCGTTATGTAGGCATCGATATCGCTGAGGATATTGTGGCCAGAGGCGTTACGCTGGAAGAATACTACGATGCCGTTCCGGTATCGAACTAATAAGCAGGCGGTCCCGGTATCCGGGGCTGCCTTTTTAAGTATGTTCTAGGCTATCAATAATCCTTCTAATTCTCGTGTGGCCGTTTCTACTTATTTTCGTTTTCGCTGGGATGCCCGGATATTCCCTCTTTCACGGACTTACCCTGCTCTAAAAGGACAAGTGGTTCACCCTGTAAACGGCTGGTTAAGTACTGGGAAACCATACTAACTTAGATCGGGAGGCGGATGAGATGTCTGAGCATAATCACGTGGTCAGCAAGGAAGGGGATGTCAGCATTAACCGGGTGGGTGATGCCCTGGAGCGGATTGCTCCACAGCAGCGGGAGCAGATTCTTGAGGATTTCGGAAGCTTCCAAAATTATTTAAGTAAGCGCATTCAACTGGCGCAGAAAATCGGGCTCGGTGAGGAACAGCTAGCAGTGGCCGCGGAAAAAGTCGCTGATTATCTGGCCGATCACGAGGAGCCGCGCAACAGTGAGGAGAAGCTGCTGCAGGAGCTGTGGAAAGTCGGCAACAAGGAGGAGCGGCACCGGCTGGCCCATATGCTGGTTAAGCTGGCCCGGCGGTAATCTGTCTCCTGTTTTGTATTCACACAGCAGTATAAGGTATGATGACATTGACTAAATCAAACAGCCGAGAGGATGAAAAGCCAATGTCGATCTATAGTTTTGCCGCTGTTACCCCTGCGGGTAAGGAAGTGCCGCTCAAGGATTACGAGGGCAAAGTATTGCTGATTGCCAATACAGCCAGCAAATGCGGGCTTACTCCGCAGTATGGGGACCTTCAAAAGCTGTATGAGCAATACGGCGACCAGGGGCTTGTTGTGCTCGGGTTCCCCTGCAACCAATTCGCCGGCCAGGAGCCGGGAACGAGTGAGGAAGCAGAAGAGTTCTGTCAGGTTAACTACGGGGTAACGTTTCCCGTATTCGCCAAGACCGATGTTAACGGCCCAGACGCAAGCCCCTTGTTCCAGTATCTGAAGGGACAGCAGCCGGGGACGGCGGACAGCAGCGACATCCAGTGGAATTTCACCAAGTTCCTGGTTGACCGCAGCGGTAACGTGACGGCACGGGTAGAGCCGAAGGAATCGCCGGAATCCATGAAGGAGCTTATTGAGTCCCTGCTGTAACTGCACGGTGCAGCTGCAATTACCATGAAATGTTCAGCCAGCCCTCCCTGACCGGGATTACCGGTTGCGGGAGGGCTTTTTTGCTATGGAGTGCAGACCCTGCCGGCGGGTATACTATGAAAATATTCCTTGACGCTTTTCACGGACAATGTATTCTTTGAAGAAGGAAACATCACCGCGCGTCATACATAAAGAGCAAGCTGAGCAGGATAATAACGGCAGGAGGGTTTTATACAGTTATGAGATTAATTACAGAGGTAGCAGCAGCAGCAGGAATCAGCGGGGAGCATCTGGAGCTGTACGGAAAATATAAAAGCAAGCTGGCTCCTTCCCTTTGGGAAGAGGTAAAGCACAGGCCGGACGGCAAGCTGGTGCTTGTTACCGCCATTAATCCTACTCCCGCCGGTGAAGGGAAAACACTGACCACGATCGGACTGTCCCAGGCGCTGAATGCAGCCGGCGTAAAAACAGTAGCTGCGCTGCGGGAGCCTTCACTCGGCCCCTGCCTCGGTATGAAGGGCGGAGCAACAGGCGGCGGCAAAGCTCAGATTGTCCCGGCCGACGAGATCAATCTGCATTTTACAGGGGATATTCATGCCGTAACTTCCGCACATAACCTGTTGTCGGCGATGATTGACAATCATATATTCCAGGGGAATGCCCTGGGCCTTGATCCGCAGCGCATTGTCTGGAAACGTGTAATGGACATGAATGACCGCAGTCTGCGGAACATTGTGACCGGTCTCGGCGACGGTAACGGGACAGTACGGGAGAGCGGCTTCCAGATTACGACGGCTTCCGAAATTATGGCGGTATTGTGCTTATGTGATGACCTTGCCGACCTGAAGAAGAGGCTGAGCCGGATGCTGGTGGGCTACGATATGCTGGGCCAGCCGGTTACAGCTAAGGAGATTGGAGCTGTTGAAGCGATGACTGCACTGCTCAAGGAGGCGGTGAAGCCCAATCTGGTGCAGACGCTGGAAGGAACACCGGTCATTATTCACGGTGGGCCTTTTGCCAACATCGCACATGGCTGCAGCAGTGTAATCGGCACCCGTTACGCGCTGAAGCTGGGGGATGTGGTAGTCACTGAAGCCGGCTTCGGGGCTGACCTTGGAGCAGAAAAGTTCATGGACATTAAATGCCGCCAGGCCGGGCTTGCTCCGGATGCAGCTGTACTTGTCGTTACTGTAAAATCGCTGAAGTACAACGGCGGCGTCCGCAAGGAGGAGCTGTATGAAGGCAACCGTGCGGCGCTGCTCTCGGGGCTGGCGAACATGGAGCGCCACATCGAGAATCTAGGCAAATTCGGCGTTCCGGTGCTGGTCGCGCTGAATCATTTTGAGGGCGACGCACCTGATGAGGTGAACGCTGTGCTGGAGGCCTGCGGCCGTCTGGATGTGCCTGCTGCCGTTTCCAAGGTGTGGGCCGGGGGCGGAGCCGGCGGGCTGGAGCTGGCCGAAGAGCTCAAAAAGCTGCTTGACCGTGAGCCCGCAGCAACCTTCGCGCCGCTCTATGAGGATCAGCTCGATATTCCTTCCAAAATCAATAAAATCGTCACCGAAATTTACCGCGGCACAGGAGTAGCCTTCTCTCCGGCGGCTAAACGCAGCCTGGCCGTTATCGAGAAGCTTGGACTGCAGCAGCTTCAGGTATGCATGGCCAAAACGCCGTACTCCTTCTCCGACCAGCCGAGACTGTTAGGTGCACCGGAAGGCTTTACGATGGGAGTGCGGGATATTACACTGTCGCTTGGCGCCGGTTTTGCCGTAGTTATTACGGGCAATATCGTTACGATGCCGGGACTTCCGGCCAAGCCTGCTGCCGAGGGGCTGCTGGTCGATGAGGATGGCGTGCTGCACGGCTTGGAATAGACTGTCTAAATGAAAAAAATTTAATACGGCTCCCTGTGCCCGGCGGCTTGCCGCTGTGGTATCAGGGATTTTTTTTGGGTAAAAATAAATAGGCGCTATAGGATCCACCCCGGATTCCTTACATCGCCGCATCCTGCCGCCGGAGACATAAACTCTGCCTGCTTGGGGAAAATAAGATAACCGGAGACCATGCCGGCTGCAGGTAACAAATCAGGAGGCAATCCAAATTGTGAACAATGTGAGAAAAATCACAATTATACTTGTAATGTGAGAAAAATCACAATATAATCAACGTATAAAGTGAAATTAATCACAAATGACATTCATTATACCTTAAATAAGCTTTCCAATTTGGAGGAGGAAGAAATCATGAAAGTAGCAGTCATTGGATGTACCCATGCCGGAACCGCCGCAATTGTTAATACCGCACAGCTGTACCCGGATGCCGAGATTACGGTGTACGAACGCAACGATAACATCTCATTCCTGTCGTGCGGCATTGCATTGTATGTAGGCGGAGTAGTCAAAGACCCGCAAGGCCTGTTCTACTCATCGCCGGAAAAGCTTGCCGAGCTCGGTGTGACCACCAAGATGCGCCATGAAGTGATTAATGTAGATACCGCCGCCAAAACACTGCGTGCCCGTAACCTGGCAACCGGTGAGGAATTTAACGATACGTATGACAAGCTGATCATGACTACCGGCTCTTGGCCGATTATTCCTAAGCTCGAAGGTATGAACCTGGACGGCATCCTGCTCTCCAAGAACTATAACCACTCGAATACCATTATTGAGCGGGCTGAGCAGGTAAAAAGAATTACCGTTGTCGGTGCCGGCTACATCGGGGTAGAGCTGGTTGAAGCCTTCCAGATGAACGGAAAAGAGGTAACTCTGATTGACGGTGAAGAACGCATTCTCAGCAAATACCTGGATGAAGAGTTTACCGCTCCGATTCAAAAATCACTTGAGGATCACGGGATCAAGCTGGCCCTCGGCGAAAAGGTAAGCTCATTTGTTGGAGAGAACGGCAAAGTAACCAAGGTTGTTACGAGCAAAGGCGAACATGAAACGGATCTGGTTATCCTCTGCATCGGCTTCCGTCCGAATACAGAGCTGCTCAAGGGCCAGGTGGATATGCTGCCAAACGGGGCGATTATGGTCAATGATTATATGCAGACCAGCCTGCCGGACGTATTCGCTGCCGGTGACAGCTGTGCGATCCATTACAACCCGACCGGTCAGCATGCTTATATTCCGCTGGCTACCAACGCAGTCCGCATGGGTACACTGGTTGCCCGCAATCTGGTTGAGAACACCATTCCTTATATGGGCACTCAGGGCACTTCCGGCATCAAAATATACGAAGACAACATTGCCGGCACCGGCCTGACCCAAGAAGCAGCTAAAGCGGAAGGCATTGAGGTAGAAAGTGTGATGATCACCGACAACTACCGTCCGGAATTCATGCCGACTGTGGAGCAGGTACAGCTGAAAGTAGTCTATGCCCGCGGCACACGCCGGATTCTCGGAGCGCAGATCATGTCCAAAATGGACCTGACCCAGTCGATCAATACCGTATCGGTCTGCATCCAGAACCGGATGACTGTTGATCAGCTGGCCTTTATCGACTTCTTCTTCCAGCCGCATTACAACAAGCCTTGGAACTTCCTGAACACAGCAGGTCTTCAGGCCCTGCCTAAGACAACCCCGCGTAAAGAGACAGTGAATGTATAACCTATAGATGAGGATGATGACCGGAGCCGCCCTGGCTCCGGTTTTTTTGTGCTGTATACATAAAAACGGGTGAACGGTTATTGTGCCTTTTTTTATATTCACCATACCTGTGCTGTGCTAAATTTGACATGTCAGTGAAAACTTTCACGAAGCGTTTCCTGTGGTGATATTTATCACGTAAATGTGATTGGGATCACGCTACAATGAGATAAAGGAACAAATTTTAAGTATTTTTACGAAGGGGATAGGAATCATGGCATACAACAAACCGCAACAGATTGCCGAGGTAACGGTAGAGAACGGAGTCAAGAAGGCTCATAACCCGCTTGCGGCCGTACTTATTCTCGGTTTTCTGGGAGGAGCATTTATTTCGCTCGGATTTTTACTGGATATTCGTGTCATTGCGGGTGCACCTGCAGAATGGGGCTCCATCGCCAACTTTATCGGGGCGGCTGTTTTCCCGGTCGGGCTGATCATGGTGCTGCTGGCTGGCGGGGAGTTGCTGACAGGGAATATGATGGCGGTACCGCTGGCTTTTTTGGCAAAAAAGATTTCGTTCTGGGAACTCATGAAGAACCTGGTGCTGATTACGCTCAGTAACCTGGCAGGCGCCCTGTTCGTTGCTTATTTCTTCGGTCATGTAGTCGGCCTGACGGCTGAAGGCGTCTATCTGGAGAAACTGATCAGTATGGCTGAGCATAAGATTGATGTTACCTTTGTTCAGGCTTTTGTCTCCGGGATCGGCTGTAACTGGCTGGTAGCGCTGGCGGTGTGGCTCTCTTACGGGGCGGATAATTTCAGCGGCAAGATTCTCGGGATCTGGTTCCCGACAATGGCGTTTGTTGCTATCGGCTTCCAGCACGTTGTTGCTAACATGTTCCTGATCCCTGCTGCTATATTTGAAGGACATTTTACCTGGCTGGATTATTTCAACAACTTCGTTCCGGTGTGGCTCGGTAACCTGACCGGGGGGGCGGTCTTTGTAGCAGCGGCTTATTACATGGCTTACTTGCGCAAAACGCCGGCAGCCGTCCAGACGGTTGAAGGTGTAGCGGCCTCTGCAGTGAAGAAGCACGCTTAGCAGTGAGCTGAAGCTTGCCTGGAACAGATTTATATAGAAGGAATAGTAATAGGCACTCCTTGTATGACCGCCAACGTCCGTTAGTAATGGATAGGGGAAGCGGACATCAGGGAGTGTTTTTTTCATAGTTAAAGGTTTACAAAACAAAATTCGCCGTGCATATCCGACTCGGGGGAACGAAATCGGATTCACGGCGAATAAATAGGGAGTGTTTCATATGCTCTATTACCCGGACATAATAAGTTCGAATCACCCGTTTTCCGTGAATTTCTTTACGCGATGAAGCCCCCGTTTTACAATGGACAGACGGGCTGTTTATATGATCAAAAGCTTCAGATTATACGCGTAAATTAGGAAGGAGGGCATCCGCTTTGAAGTATAGCAGTGAAGGTGTTTTTCCGGCGGTATGTCCGCTGGACTGTCCGGACACTTGCGGGCTGCTGGTGCATAAGCAGAACGGTAACATTGTAAAAGTCGAGGGAAATCCGGCACATCCGGTCACAAAAGGGGCCATCTGCAACAAGGTGCGCAACATGGCGTCAAGGGTACATCACCCCGAGCGGCTGATGCACCCGCTGCGCCGCACAGGCCCTAAAGGCAGCGGAGCCTTTGAGCAGATTAGCTGGGACGAGGCGATTACAGAAATCACCGGACGTTACAAGCAGCTGTCTGAAGATTACGGGCCGGAGAGTATCCTGCCCTATTACTTTTACGGAAATATGGGTATGCTCAGCGTCGGCGGGATGGACCGCCGCTTCTTTAACAGGCTCGGTGCAAGCCGCCTGGACGCCAAAATCTGTAATGCAGCCGGGACAACCGGCTGGAAGTACACGATGGGGATCGACGGTGGAGCCAGTCCGGAGGATACGGTGAACGCCGATCTGATCGTCGTCTGGGGGGGCAATATTGTAAGCACCAATATGCATCAGGTGGTCTTTGCCGAGCAGGCCCGCAAGCGCGGGGCAAAGGTGGTAGTTATTGATGTGCACCGCAACCGCACTGCACAGTGGGGAGACTGGTTCCTGCCGCTGTACCCGGGGACGGATGCTGCACTGGCGCTCGGACTGATGCATATCCTGTTCCGCGACGGACTGGCCGATGAAGCCTTTCTGCAAGAATACACGGTTGGACATGAGGAACTGCGCGAACAGGTGCTGGGGTATCCGCCCGAGCTGGTATCAGAGATTACCGGCGTGACTGTAGCAGATATCGAGCAGCTGGCCAGGCTGTACGGTGAAGCCAAGGTGCCGTATATCCACATCGGCAACGGGCTGCAGCATCATGACAACGGCGGAATGAACGTCCGCAGTATTGCCTGCCTGCCTGCGCTGGTCGGGGCCTGGCTGAAGCCGGGCGGCGGGGCGATCAGGTCCAACGGCGGCTATAGCTCTGTTCATTCCCAGGCGCTGGCCCGGCATGATCTGCGCAGTAATCCGCTGGCCCGCAGCATTAACATGAACCGGATCGGGGAGGCACTGGCCCAGCAGGAGCAGCCGATTATGAGCTTATTCGTCTATGGTACTAATCCGCTGGTTGTCGCGCCGAGTGCCGACAAGGTGAAGGCGGGGTTTGCGCGGGAGGACCTGTTCACGGTCGTGCATGATCTGTTTATGACGGACACAGCGATGTATGCGGATATTGTGCTGCCGGCCACCTCCACTTTTGAAAATACAGATTTGTACAGCTCATATTGGCATCATTATATGCAGCTGCAGGAGCCTGTACTGGAACGTCAGGGTGAATGTAAAAGCAATGTCGAGCTCTTTTCGCTGCTGGGGCTGGCTATGGGCTTTGATCCGGAGATATTTGGCCAGCCGGAGGAGGACATGATCCGGGAAGCGCTGGATTATCCGGACAACCCGTACTTGAACGGGGTGACGCTTGAGCGGCTGAAGGCAGAGCGCTTCGTTAAGCTGGATATGTCGCCGAAGGCGCACTTTCTGGAGACGCTGCCGACCCCTTCCGGCAAGATCGAGCTCTATTCGAAAGCGATGGAGCTTGCTGGTCTGCCGCCGCTGCCGGTCTACACTCCGGTTAAGGAGGGTTATGACGGGGTGCGGCGTCCGGAGCAGGGAGCGGACTACCCGCTGATGTTCATCTCTCCGCCGAATCATAACTTCCTCAACTCAACCTTCGGCAATGTGGAGAAGCATCAGCGGATGGAAAAGGCTCCTGTCCTGCAGATTCATCCTGCGGACGCGGCAGCCCGGGACATCGCGCACGGCGATGAAATCACCGTGTATAACGGCAGAGGCAGAGTTGAGATTACAGCCATGGTTACTGACAAAATGCTGCCGGGCACCGTGATCAGCCAGGGGCTGTGGTGGGGCGGCAAAGGCAAAAAGCAGCGGATCAATGTGCTCACGCCCGACCGGCTTAGTGATATGGACGGCGGGGCCACCTTTTTCTCGGCTACAGTGGAAGTTAAGAAACGGGAGCAGCCCTTGGCCGAGCCAGGTTGCAGCTGATCAGGGACAAAATGGTCTTATTATTTCTATATTTGAATAACGCGATAAAGCGGTAATGTAAAAGCTTGCCCTTCACCCTGTTTTGGGATGATACTGGATGGATTGATGACACATAAGTAACAGGGGATGAAAGACAAGCCATGAAGTTTTTGCAGGACTATCCTAGAGAAGTCAAAGTATTTCTGATCGCAAGCCTCGTCAATGCGACCGGCAGCGCACTTATGTGGCCGCTCGTGACGATGTATGTTTTTGAGGAGCTCGGCCGCAGTATGCAGGAAGCCGGATTCGTGATCGCTATCCAGTCCTTGGGAGGGATTGCCGGACAGCTGCTGGGCGGTTCACTCTATCATAAGCTCGGCGTCAAGCGCCTGATTGTCGGCGCACTGGCTATGAACGCGCTCGCCTTGTTTGCACTGCCTGCAGCAAGCACCAACTGGTATCTGTTTATGGTAGCTATGGGACTGGTAGGCCTGTTTAACTCCATGGCACAGCCGGCGATTCAGGCCTTTGTCGGCTTCCGTTTTGCGGAGCGGAGGGGCGAGCTGTTCAATATCATTTATGTTGCGAACAATATCGGGGTAGCGCTCGGCACGATCCTCAGCGGCTTCCTGGCCGAAATATCCTATATGCTAAGCTTTGTGATGAACGGGCTGACCTCAGCCATATTTGCTGTATTTTTCTTGATTTATCTGCGGAAAATCACCAATGCGCCGGAGTACGAGCATGTGCCGCACAGAAACCGGACGCGGGAGCAGTCAGCCTGGAAGCTGGCCGGCAACACACGTCTGTACCTGTACATGTCGCTGGGATCGATGTTCCTGCTGATCGGCAATTCTGTCTGGAACACGGGCGTTTCCCCGTTTATTATTTCGGAAGGCTGGTCCAAGAGCCTCTACAGCTTCCTGTGGACGCTTAACGGCATTCTGATCTTTGTCGCGCAGCCGGTCGTAAGTCTGATTAAACGCTGGTTCGCCGGTACGTCCAATGCCCAGATGACGGCAAGCGCTGTGTTTTACCTGAGCGGATACGCGGTCATTCTGCTCATGCCAAGCTATCCCGGCCTTGTGCTGGCGATGATTCTGGCAACGCTTGGTGAGATGCTGATCTCCCCGGCCACTCCGGCCTTTATCGCGGACACCGCCGGACGCAGCGCCCCGTTCTACATGGGGCTTAGCGGCGGAATCGGAGCGGCGGGCAGAGTTATCGGACCGGCCCTGATGGGCGGCCTGTTCGACCAGGGCGGGCTTGCGCCCACCGGATGGCTTGCCTGTGCAATGGCCGTGCTGGCCGTCGGATTTTTTATTATCCACGCTTACGTTAACCGTTCATCCCGTCACTTGGAGCAAAATGCGGTATAATGGATAAAGCTGACTGGATGCGTATCCGGTAATCTGGAGATAGAACCTGGAGATAAAAGGCAAGGCAAGGGGTGGAGCGTTATGCAACAAATCAACGAAGGCTCGCTTACGATCCGTCTCTCGGAAATCAGGGATGTGCGTGAGCTGATCCTCCTGGACAATATGATCTGGACAGAAGATACGACACCGGGGCCGCTTATGTGGCGTTCCCGTGAGGATTATCTGCTGCATGCACCGCCGGGCTCACAGCTTGTCGCCCTGCAGCATGGCGAGCTGTGCGGATATGTGGGCTTTGGCTGTCCGAGCGGTATGGAGAGCAACCGGCATGTCTGTGAGGTGAACATCGCAGTCGATCCGCAGTTTCAGCGCCAGGGAATCGGCAGCAGGCTGATTGAGGCGATCAAACAGCATGCCGCAGACAACGGCATCCGGAAGCTGCGGCTGCGCGTGCTGTCGAGCAATGAGCCGGCGCTTGCTTTTTACCGCAAATGCGGATTTCAGGAGGAAGGCCGGCTGAAGGAAGAATTTTACCTGGGCGGTCATTATGTCGATGAAGTGTTTATGAGCTGTATGCTGACTGGAGGGAATCAGAATGGAAGTCATTTCGCTTAATGTAGGCAAGCCGGTAACGGTAGATTACCGCGGCAAGCCGCTGGAGACAGGGATTTACAAGCTGCCCGCGGAGGGGCCGGTACGGCTCCACGCTTTGGGCTTCGACGGTGACGGCCAGGCGGATCTCGTCAATCATGGGGGAGTCAACAGGGCAGTCTGTGTCTACCCGATTGAGCATTATACCTTTTGGGAGGAGCACCTCGGCAAAAAGCTGGCGTATTCCGCCTTTGGAGAGAATATTACAGTAAGCGGACTGCTGGAAACCGAGGTCTGCATCGGCGATGTGTACGAGATCGGTACAGCCCTGCTGCAGGTCAGCCAGCCGCGCTTCCCGTGCTTCAAGCTTTCACAGAAGCATGGTGCAAACGACATGCCGGCCAAGGTGCTGTCCACCGGGTACAGCGGCTTTTATTTCCGCGTACTGCGCGAGGGCGCGGTTGGCGCCGGTGACACTGTGGTGAAAGTGGAAACCGGTGAGGGGGATTACACCGTCCGGCGGGTGCTCAAAGCGATGGAGGTCGGCCGGAAGGATAAGTCTGATCTCGAAGAACTGGCTGAGATAAGCACGCTGACCGACGAAATCCGTGAGGATTTCCGGAAATGGCTGGAGCGGGAATAGAACCGGCTGGATTCAGCAGATAGCCGAAGGGGCTGCATCCGGTAGAGGGCTACAGCCGGGGCTGAAGCTACGGCATGCATGCGGGAAGCTGCTGCCGGAGCAGCGGTGGAGCGGGTAGCAGCTGAGGGGATGAGTCTGCGTCCTGCGGAAAACTGCTGCTGGAGCAGCGGTGGAGCGGTTGGAAGCTGCCGGAGCAGCAGTGGAGCGGCCGGAAGCTGCTGCCGGAGCAGCAAACAGCCTGGGTGGCCAAGCCCCCAGGCTGTTTGCTTGTGTATGTAGTGTAGACTGCGGTGTGACCCGCGGCCGCCCAGGCACTAGCCGAGCAGCTTCCACTCGCTGCGGAGCAGGCCGTATACGGCGTGGTTTACATAGCCGTGGGGCAGCTTCTCGGACTGGCGGAGCACGCCTTCGAATACAAAGCCCAGCCGTTCCGGAATGGCCCGGCTGGCCGTGTTGCCGGTGGCGCAGCGGATTTCGATCCGGTTGAGCTCCATTTCCAGCAGGGCGTAATCGACAAATACCCGGCAGGCGCTGGTCATATAGCCATGGCCTTCATAGCCTTCGCCCAGCCAGTAGCCGATGCCGACCGAACGGCTCAGCCAGTCAATTTCGTGGTACCCGATGATGCCGGCCAGCTCCCCGCGGACCCACAGTCCGGCGGTGAAGCCGCCGTTGTCGCTGCCCTGCTTGACGGCATTTTTGATGAAGGTGGTGATATGGGCCTGTTCGGCAACCCCGTCTACCCATGGCAGCCATTGTCTGAGCCGCAGCCGCGAGCGCTCAACCAGCGCGAACATCTGGCGGGCATGCTCCGGCATCAGCAGCTTCAGTACAAGCTCATCATCTACGACATAATTAAACATGCTGCTGTCTCCTCTCACGGCACGGGGCCGGTATGGTGCTTAACGCTTTTTCCACTCGAGGGCGTAAATGTCCTCTTCGAGCGACTGCATCCGCTGCACAGCCAGGGTGCGGCAGTCGCTTAGCGCAGTGTTGTAAATAGCCGGACCGAGCTCCTTGAGAAAAAAGTCCAGCAGACTGTCCGCCGCGAGATGGCCGATCGTCTCTCCGCGTTCCGCTTCAAAGTAGCTGCGGATATTTTCGGTAATCAGATCGCGCTGTTCTTTTGGCAGCTTCATTGGCTTCATAACGATGAATCCCCCTTTTTATAAAAATAGAAAGTAAATATTCCCCGCATACTTTTTTCGCTGAAACGGCTGCCGTCTTGTTTGGGACCGCATGTCCGTTTCAGCCTGGCAGAAAAAAATGTAAAAGCTTTATGCTTCCAATGCTACTCTATCGCCCGGAGTGAAGTCAAAGCATCACGGGAGAAAGGGCTCCCATACCCATTTCATTGATCATTCTCCGGTTAACGGGTATATTAATAGGAAACATGTTCATACAAGGACGTAAATTACAGAACGAGAGGTTGATAGCTGTGGAGAACCGTGGAACACCCTCCAATTTCATCAAGAATATCATTACCGAAGATTTGAGCTCGGGTAAAGTAAAAGAAGTGGTCACCCGCTTTCCGCCGGAGCCGAACGGTTATTTACATATCGGACATGCCAAGGCGATCTGGATTAACTTTACACTGGCTGATGAATTCGGCGGCAAAACCAACTTGCGCTTTGACGACACCAATCCGCTGAAGGAAGATACGGAATATGTAAACTCCATCAAAGAGGATGTAAAGTGGCTTGGTTATGAGTGGGAGGAGATGCGGTTTGCCTCTGACTATTTCGGAGAAATGTACGAGCGTGCTGAGCTGCTGATCCAAAAGGGCAAAGCCTATGTGGACGACCTGTCCGCCGACCAGATCCGCGAGCTTCGCGGCACGCTGACTGAACCCGGCAAGAACAGCCCGTACCGTGAGCGCAGCAGCGAAGAGAGCCTGGACCTGTTCCGGCGCATGCGTGCAGGTGAGTTCAAGGACGGCGAGAAGGTGCTGCGCGCCAAGATCGATATGGCCTCGCCTAACATCAACCTGCGTGACCCGGTAATCTACCGGATTTCGCACACCCATCACCATAATACAGGCGATGCCTGGTGTATTTATCCGATGTATACCTTTGCCCATCCGCTGGAGGATGCTATTGAATCTGTGACCCACTCCCTGTGTTCCCTGGAGTTCGAGGACCAGCGTCCGTTCTATGACTGGGTTATTGCCGAATGCGAGATGCCGGCGGCGCCGCATCAGTATGAATTCGGCCGGCTTAATCTGGCCCAGACGGTGACCAGCAAACGGAAGCTGAAGCTGCTGGTGGATGAAGGCCATGTGGACGGCTGGGATGATCCGCGCATGCCGACTATCTCCGGACTGCGCCGCCGCGGCTATACGCCGGAAGCGATCCGTAGCTTTGTACATGAGACTGGCATTTCCAAAAGCCAGGGTCTTGTTGACCTGCAAATGCTGGAGCATTTCATCCGGGAGGACCTGAAGCTGACGGTGCCGCGCACCATGTCCGTACTGCGGCCGCTGAAGGTCGTAATTACGAATTATCCGGAAGGGCAGACGGAGTATTTTGAGATCGAGAACAATGTGGAGAATCCGGAGATGGGCAACCGCCAGATTCCATTCTCCCGTGAAATCTACATTGAGCGCGACGACTTCATGGAAGTGCCGCCGAACAAGTACTTCCGTCTCTTCCCGGGCAATGAAGTTCGCCTGAAGAACGCCTACTTCATCAAATGCAATGACTTCATTAAGGACGAGAACGGCGAGGTTGTGGAGCTGCATTGTACCTATGACCCGGAGACAAGAAGCGGCAGCGGCTTTACCGGCCGTAAAGTCAAAGGCACCCTGCACTGGGTCGATGCCGGTCAGGCTGTTCCGGCGGAGTTCCGCCTGTATGAGCCGCTGATCTCGGCTGAAGAAGCCGATGCTGAGGCAGAAGTAGAAGGCCTTGAGGTGTCTGCCGACAAGCCGGAGCCAACCTTCCTCGATCAGCTCAACCCGAACTCGCTGCAGATTCTGCAGGGCTTCGTCGAGCCGGGCCTGAAGGACAGCGTGCCGCAGGACAAGTTCCAGTTCTTCCGCCACGGTTACTTTAACGTGGACAGCAAATACTCGACACCTGAACACCTCGTGTTCAACCTGGTCGTGTCGCTGAAAAGCTCATTCCAGCCTGGGAAGTAAGGCTGCACTATAAAAGGCTGCCCCTGTTGTCTTACGCTGACGGGGGCAGCCTTTTTTGCGGCCTGTTTGTTTCCTGCTGGCGGTTGGTGACAGTAGCTGCTCGGGTCAGCGGCCTGCTACCGGCACGAATTTAGAGGGAAAAATCCCGCTAACAAGCCCAATCTGCCCTGCTGAGCGCACGAATAGAGGGAAAAATCCCGCTAACAGGCCTGATCTATCCTGCTGAGTGCACGAATAGAGGGAAAAATCCCGCTAACAAGCCCGATCTACCCTGCTGAGCGCACGAATAGAGGGAGAAATCCCACTAACAAGCCCGATCTACGATGGCGTAAAATAAGTTGTGTACCAAGATTTGGAGCCTAGCAGGCAACAAAAAAGTAGGGTATTCTCGGGATTACCACACCACCGAGAAGGAGCCCTACTCAATGACTATTGTACCCGAAAATATGCTGAATAATCTATTTGAAAAACTTGTCACTGACTTCGTAAAAGAAAATTTGGAATCGATCCTGCGTGCGGAAATTGGGGCCTTCATGTCCAGTGAAGCTGCCGGTACACGCAACAGCCGCAACGGATACTACACCCGAAATCTACACACGAAGTATGGCAATGTGGAGGATCTAGAGGTCCCCCGCGACCGTCAGGGCCTATTCCAGACTCAGATGTTTGAACCGTACCAAAGACGAGACGGTTGGCTAGAAGAGGCTGTCATCCAAATGTACAAAGCAGGCATGGGCACACGGGATGTAGCCCGTTTCATTGAAAGTATGTTTGGCAGCCACTACTCTGCGACCACCGTCAGCAACATTACAGCAACTGTACTCGAAGACATCCAGCAATGGCAGAAACGGCCGCTAAACAAACGTTACTCGGTCATCTATCTGGATGGTTTATACGTCAAACTGAAGCGCGGAACCGTGAGTGGTGAAGTCGTCTATTTCGCGATGGGAATCGACGAAGATGGACAGCGCCAGATCCTTGGCTTCTATGTCGGCGGCCAGGAGAGCGCAAACGGCTGGCGTGAGGTGCTTAAAGATCTGTACAGCCGCGGCGTCCATGAAGTCTTGCTGGGTGTATTTGACGGGCTGCCAGGACTAGATACCGCCTTCCGTGAAACCTATCCCAAGGCGGATGTGCAGCACTGCGTCGTCCACAAAATCCGTGGAACCTTTCCTAATATTCGGGTTCAGCACAAGACCGATTTTTTTGAAGATTTGAAGACAGTGTATACAGCTGTAGACCATGAATTAGCACTGGCTGCGTTCGATACGGTGAAGGCGAAATGGGGCAAGTTGTATTCAAAAGAGTTACAGTCTTGGGAGAACCAATTCTCTACCTTGCTGACATTCTACAAGTACCCTCCGCTCATAAAGGAGGCCATTTACACCTCGAATCCAATTGAACGAATGAACAAGGAAATCCGCAAGCGTCTTAAGCCGATGAACAGTCTGACGAACATGGACGCAGCAGAGAAAATTATTTACCTTGAAATAATGGAGTACAACAGCCGTTTTGCCGAGCGAGTCACTCGTGGCTTTGGCGATCCGGGAGTCCGGAAGAAACTGACTGCTATGTTTGAAGCCAGGTACCCGGTGCTAGAAGACCTGTAGCAAGCAACCTAATTCCCGTGTTCTAGGGCCGGGGTTCCCCCGCCCCTAGAACACCCATATTGAAATAATAAAGACCTGAGAACCCACTTTTCACTTTCTTACACAAACTTCTTGACGCTACCCGATCTACCCTGCTGAGTGCACGAATAGAGGGAAAAATCCCACTAACAAGCCCGATCTACCCTGCTGAGCGCACGAATAGAGGGAAAAATCCCGTTAACTACTACCATAGATCATTGTCCAGCATATTATGAATATACTCATATTTTCGGATTCGGCTGCCGCTGGGGCCCGGGACAGGCTTCAGCCTGCCTTTTTCACACAATTGATTGATGTACCTTTTGATCGTTTTTGGATCAGCCGCGAGACCATTTACTAAATCAACAGGCCGGATGATCCCGTTCGAGCATGCTGCAATCTGCAGGATTTCCCGCTCCACTTTTGTATATTTGCTGAGCCTATCGGCGGATTTTTGCAGCAGACACGGGAATAATAAAGTTTTACATAATGATATAGTCAACTCCGGCGCAGACTCCAGATCATCATACGGCACGGCAACCACACGATACCCTGCAATCTGCAGATAAGTTTCCCTGTTCAGCTCCTGGCGGTATCTGGTCCGGTCGGTGTTCTGTACATGGGGGCCATAGCCCTTGATTTCAATCGCAAACTTAACCTGCCCCGGCTTCCAGACATAGTCAATAAAGTAAGGACGGCCGCGCCAATCGGAAACCTCATACTCTGGATGAAGATGTGTAAAATCCCCGAATAACGGCCACCATACCCGCTCTGCAAATAACTTCTCCCCATGCCCGTGCCCCCGCTCCAGACGATCCAGACGTTCGCCGGTTCTCCTCCGCTTATGGCGGCTCAGCCATTTCTCATGCTCTTCAGCAAATCCCATTTTTAAATCTCCCCTATATAATAATATAAAAAAAGTCCCGCACCCCAATAAGCTTGGAGTACGGGACGTTCTTCGTCCGTTTTATTTCGATTATAAAATCCCTAGGTTTGCACCGTCAATGACGAATCGGCATTCCGAGCCGGGGAAGTTGAACATCCATTACATCAATGCTAAAACTCCTCCAGCTCCTCCTCATCATTAGGACGGTAGCCGCCGCGGATGACGAACAGCGCCATCAGGCCGAAGCCGCAGGTTCCGATAAAGGTGAGGAACGCACCGGACTGGTACATGCTCTGCGCGCCCAGGTTCTGGTACAGCCAGCCGCCAAGCACGCCGCCCAGAATGCCGGCGATGCCGCTCCAGGCTAGTGTATACAGAGCCTGTCCCGAGGAACGGAACGGAGCAGGGACCAGCAGCATCGTCAGCTGGGTGCCGACATAGAAGAAGCCGCCGAAGGTGATGCAGTGCAGAATCTGGATCAGCGCTACCTGAACCGGGGTTGTCGCCTCAGCCATCAGGCCCCAGCGGATCAGGAACAGTGCGCTCACCGCAGCCAGCAATCCCAGCAGCACGGATATTTTGCGCTTCAGGAAACGGTCGCACAGCACCAGCACGCCCATCTCGAGGATGGAGGAAAGGAAGACGGCGAGTCCGATCATGGTTTTACTGCCGCCCAGCTCCGTTATATACAGCGACACAAAGGTGTTATTCATCGTATTGGGGATGGACACCAGGATGCCGAAAAGGATGAAGCACAAAAAGAACGGATTATAAAAAATCTGCCGGAAGCCCTTAAACGGCAACGGCGCAATCCCGATGGAGTGATTCAGCCGCGGCAGCGCAACCAGAGCGAGCATTGCCATGCCGAGCAGTACTGCAAACAGGTAAGACAACACGGATACGCCAGCCCACTCAATCACCGGACCCGCCAAAATAGCCGTAAATGCCCAGCCCAGCGATCCCCACAGCCGGAAAGAGCTGAAGCGGTGCCCGGTATCCTCGATATAGCTGAGAATCATGGTGTTGCTCTGGGCAAACAGCGGTCCCTGAAAGAAATAGAAAAAAAGGATGAAAATATAGATCGTTTCATATGTATAGGCCTGAAAAACAAGCTGCGACAGCACCAGCGTCCCGGTAAGCATAACAAGGACGATCCTCCGGATATTCTGGTACTTATCGGTCCAGATTCCCCAGAACGGATTGGCTACGATGGAAACCAGCGCGCCTACAGACATCAGGCTGCCGATTTCGAGCTTGTTCATACCGACATCCTGCAGATAAAGCGGAAAAAAGCTGGTGAACAGAACGACTGTCCCGTATACGAAAAAGTTAAACCATTTCAGAGAGGCAAAAGTTGGCTGCTTACTGTTATTGTCCCGCAAATTGGGCACTCCTTTCCCGCCAGATGCCATGCCTTCCATGGAGGCACCAAGAAGATAGGCCCCATATATCACTGTAACATTAGTTGAAAAGGGATACAAACCAAGTTTTACAAATTGCAAGCTTAAAAAGAGTACATGCCGGCGTTTTTAGCGGAGGGCTGCTGTTTTCAGATTGTAAAGTCTGTTACGCTTATCCTATTACATCCCGCAACAGGAGGATAATATGGCACACTATTCAGGAATTATACTCACCGGCGGAGCTTCGCGCCGGATGGGCACAGATAAAGCGCTGCTGGAGCTTGGCGGCAGACCCGTCATTGCCCGGCTGTCAGACGAGCTGGGTCAGCTGGCCGGCAGCACAATCATTGCCTGCGGCCCCCGGCAGCGGCAGGAGTATAGCGGCCTCGGGCTGCAGCAGGTTGCGGACGTCTACCCGGGCTGCGGGCCGCTGGCCGGACTTCATGCGGCGCTAAGCCATACGCAGCATGAGTGGAATCTGATAGCAGCCTGCGATCTGCCTTTTGCTTCGGCAGAGTTTCTGCGTTATATCCTCGGCACTCATACGGAGGCTCAAACACATACGGGCAGCTCTAACCAAGGCAGCGGCGCAGATGCCGCAGTAGCAGTATCCCGCGAAGGCCGGGTGCAGCCGCTGCTCGGTCTGTATCATAAGCGGGTGGTTCCGGTACTGGAGGCCGCGCTTGCTGCCGGAAATTACAGGTTCATGGACTGTCTTAACAAGCTGGATGTCCTGTATGTACCGGAGTCCGGGTTTATACCAGCTGATCCCTCAGCACCCTCGCCTGTATTCAACATGAATACACCGGAGGACTACGCTGCAGCAGCAGCAATGGTACAGTAAACCGCCGCTAGACAGCTTTTCAAGGAACCTGTTTAATTTCAGTTTAAATTGCCGCAATATGATAAGGACTGAGGCGGAGAACCTAAACGCAAGACTTAAGCTCCAGAAGATCAATCCGCCAAGAAAAGAGGAATTCCCATGAATAACATTAAATCGCCCCGGCAGGAGCGGCAGGGTGCGGCCATGAAGCCGTTTCTGAAGCTGCTGCATCAGACGAAACCTTCCTACGGGCTGCTGACAGTCGCCGTTCTGCTGAGCATGGTCTCCACTTTGGTTGGCCTTGTCATTCCCATGTTCACCAAAAATCTGGTCGACGGCTTCTCCCTTGCCTCTATCAGCAAGCTGCAGATTGCCGGCATTGCCGGAGCATTCATCGCCCAGACTATTGCCGGCGGCGTCTCGATTTATCTGCTGAATTATGTGGGGCAAAAGACGGTAGCGGCGCTGCGCGACCGGCTATGGCGCAAATTCCTGATGCTACCCGTGTCCTATTTCAACGATAACCGCACAGGCGAAAGTGTCAGCCGGATGACCAATGATACCGGGATTCTTAAGACGCTTATTTCCGAGCATCTGGCCAGCCTGTTCACCGGCGTGATTTCGATTGTCGGCTCGATTTCAGTGCTGCTGTATCTGAACTGGAAAATGACACTCGTACTATTCACAGTCCTGCCGTTGTCCGCGCTCATCCTTGTGCCGCTGGGCCGGCAGATGTACAAAATATCCAAAGGAACACAGGACGAGACAGCTTCTTTTACCGCAACGCTAAGCGGGGTGCTGTCTGAAATCCGGCTGGTGAAAGCCTCGGGGGCGGAAGATAGAGAATATGAGGCCGGGCGGACCGGCATTATGAATCTGCTCTCTTTTGGCATACGGGAAGGTAAAATCAGTGCAATGATCAGTCCGCTCGTCTCCTTCGTATTCATGATGCTGCTGGTGGTGATTATCGGCTACGGGGGCATGCAGGTGTCATCGGGTGCGTTAACTGCGGGAGAGCTGGTCGCTTTTATCCTGTATCTGATTCAGATTGTTATGCCGCTGACGCAGCTTACGCAATTTTTCACCCAGATTCAGAAAGCCAAGGGCGCTTCGGAACGGATCATTGAAACGCTGGCAGCAGAAGAGGAAGTATACGAAGGTGCAGAGGAAGCCGTTCAGGCGGAGGCGCCGATTGTTGTGGAAGACCTGAGCTTCGCGTACAAAACAGGTGAGCAGGTGCTGAAGGAGGTCAGCTTTACGATGCAGCCGGGCCAGGTAACCGCAATTGTGGGTCCGAGCGGCGGCGGAAAAACGACTCTATTCTCTTTGCTGGAGCGCTTCTATCAGCCTAGTCATGGTCTCATTAAACTTGGCTCTAAGCCGGTATTCACATTCTCACTGCGCTCCTGGCGGAAGCTGATCGGCTATGTATCTCAGGAGAGTCCGCTGCTGGCCGGCACAATTGCCGACAATCTGGGCTACGGGCTGGACCGGGAAGTCACGGAGGCAGAAATGCAGCGTGCGGCGGAGATGGCTTATGCTGACAAGTTCATTGAGGAGCTGCCGGACGGGTACCAGACGGATGTCGGTGAACGCGGCGTGAAGCTCTCCGGCGGACAGCGCCAGCGGATTGCGATTGCCCGGGCGCTGCTGCGTGATCCGCAGATTCTGATGCTCGATGAAGCGACGTCCAGTCTCGACAGCCAGTCAGAAGCGGTAGTACAGAGAGCACTCTCGAACCTGATGAAGGGACGGACGACGATTGTTATTGCCCACCGGCTGGCGACGGTCGTGAACGCGGATCAGATTGTTTTTATGGAAAAAGGCCGGATTACCGGCAAAGGCACGCACGAAGAGCTGTTGCAGAACCATGAGCTGTACCGGGAATTCGCAGAGCAGCAGCTGCAGATGAACGTACCGGAGCCGGAGAGCAGCCGGGCAGAGGGAGGACCTTTTGAATATGGCGAAAATACTGGTGGTGGACGACGATCCGAACATCCGCGAATTGGTGGAAGTCTTTTTGAGGGCTGAGGGGCTGGATGAGGTCTGCTGTGCGTCCGATGGTGTGGAGGCGCTGCGGCTCATGGAGGATAACGGTGCCGATCTGGCAATTATTGATGTGATGATGCCTCGTATGGACGGCTGGGAGCTGTGCAGCGAGCTGCGCAGGAGCTACGATATTCCGATACTGATGCTGACTGCCAAGGGAGAGACCGCGCAGATTGTCAAAGGGTTTGAGCTCGGTACAGACGATTATCTGGTGAAGCCGTTTGAGCCGCCGGTGCTGATTGCCAGGGTAAAAGCGCTGCTGAAGCGCTACCAGATTTCCGCTGCGCAGAGTGTTACTAGCGGCCGTTTGCGGATGAACCGCAAAACCTATGAGGTCTCCTCGGAGCTCGGCAGCCTTACACTGCCGCTCAAGGAATTTGAGCTGCTGTTCAAGCTGGCGAGCTATCCGGGACAGACGCTGACACGCGACCGGCTGATTGAGGAAATCTGGGGCTATGACTTTGAGGGAAACGAGCGGACGCTGGATGTGCACGTAGGGCGGCTGCGTGAGCGGTTTCCCCGGGAACAGTATGCGTTCCAAATCCGCACTATTCGCGGGCTGGGTTACCGCCTGGAGGTGGATAAGTAGATGGACAGGAGCAGGGCCGGGGATATTTTAAAAGCAGTTGCGGGAATCCTTGTGGTAATTACAGGCTTCTATCTTTCCTGGAACGGCGGGTATTTCGGGTTAAAGCTGCTCGAGAAGTATTTTGGCTGGTCCCTGACGCCGTACACATCCCAGCTGCTGACGATGGTGCTGCAGTTCTTTATTCTGTTTCTGCTGGCCGGGACTTCAGCGCTGATCGGCCGGCTGAGAGGAGATAAACGGGCCTTTTATATCCCGATCATTACAGCCATGCGGCAAATTGCTAAAGGGAATTTCAAGGTGGAGATCGAAAACAGCCGGCGCTACGGGCAATTCGGCAGCATAGTTGAAGGGATTAATGAAATGGCCAGTGAGCTGGGCCGGATGGAGATTATGCGCCAGGATTTTATCTCCAATGTGTCGCATGAGATCCAGTCGCCGCTGACCTCCATCCGCGGTTTTGCCCGTGCCCTTCGGAATGAAGGCTTAAGCGCAGAGTCCAGGCTGCATTATCTGGATATTATTGAGGCGGAGAGCAGCCGGCTGTCGGGGCTCAGCGATAACCTGCTGAAGCTGTCGGCGCTGGAGGCAGGGAGCTTTCCCTTTGAGACGAAGCCGTACCGGCTGGACAGGCAGCTGCGCGAAATGATTCTGGCTGCCGAGCCGCAATGGCTGGAAAAGGATATTGAAGTGGAGGCAGATCTGGGGGAAACCATGGTCGTTGCCGTCCAGGATCTGATGAGCCAGGTATGGACGAACCTGCTGCATAACAGCATCAAATTTACACCGCAGGGCGGACAGATTTATGTCCGGCTGCGGCCGGTGGAGGATGGCGTCGAAGTGGAGCTGCGGGACAGCGGAATCGGGATTGCGGAGGAGGAGCTGCCGCGGATTTTTGAACGGTTCTACAAGGCGGATAAAGCGCGGAGCGCCAGCGGGGGCGGAAGCGGGCTGGGTCTGTCGCTGGTAAAAAAGATTGTCGAGCTCCATGAAGGCAGCATAACGGTAACAAGCCGCCCCGGTGAGGGGACGGCTTTTGTGGTCCGGCTGCCGCAGCGGCTTAAATAAAGCCGCCGTTCACCCGCAGCGTTTGTCCGGTAATCCAGGCGGACTGTTCGCCGGCCAGGAAGCTGACAACGCCGGCGATATCCTCAGTCTCCCCTAAACGGCCGAAGGCATTGGCCTTCTTCAGCCCTTCGAGCTGAGCCTCTGACTTGCCTTCCAGAAACAGCTCTGTTGCAACCGGACCGGGAGCTACGGCATTAATTGTAATACCCTTTGCACCGAATTCTTTGGCTAACTGGCGGGTAAACTGCTCCACTGCACCTTTGGTGCCGGCATAGATGCTGTAAGCCGGGAACATCTGGCCATTGACCGAAGTGGAGAAATTAATAATCCGGCCGCCCTGCTCCAGATGCAGGAATGCCTGCTGGCAGGAAAAGTAAGTACCCTTGACATTGATTGCAAACTGCCTGTCGAACTGTTCCTCTGTAGCATCCCCGATTAGCGAGTTGATCATAATGCCGGCATTGTTGACGACAATATCTATTTTGCCGAAATTATCTTTTGCCTCCAGGAATAGCCTGGCGATTTGCCCAGGCTTGCTGACGTCGGCTTGAACAGCTGCTGCCCGGCCGCCTTTCTGCTGTATGCCCTGGACAACTTCCTCTGCCAGCTCCGGGCTGCTGGAGTAATTTATAACAACTGCCGCCCCTTGTTCAGCAAGCTTCTCGGCAATATTCCGTCCGATGCCCCTTGATGAGCCTGTAATAATAGCGACTTTTCCCTGAAGATCATTCATCATAATGATTTCCTCCTTTAGATATGCGGCCCCGCAGCTGGGCTCAGTCCTCTGGCCAGCAGCTCCCAGAGCTGTGTGAAATCCTGCCGGATCAGGCTGCTCTGCCATTCATAGGCATGAGCCGGATGATGATACCGGGCCGTTGCATAGAACAGTGCCCGGGCAAGCGTGGAGGCACTTTCAGCTTGTGACAGCTGATTAGTCTCCTGCCCTCTGCGTATGATTGTGCTAAGCTGGCTGATGATCCGCACGATATGCGCTTCAATCAGAGCTGCGGCTTCCTCGGTTACCGCTGCATACATCCTGAACATCTCCCCGTCCTGCTCGGCATGATGCGCTTTAAGCTCAAACAGTCTTGTTATATACTGCTGCAGCTGTTTAAGCGAATCTGTCTCTTCAGCCTCAGCTATTTCAGTTAACGGAAGGATGATCTGTTCCTCCAGCCATCTCTCGGTTACGGCCTCACGAAGCGCAGCCTTGCTCGGAAAATGCCTGTACAGTGTACCATGGCTCACGCCCAGCAGCTTGGCAACATCGGTTACCGAGGTTTTATCGGGACCGAATCTGCGCAGGGTCTGTTCAGCGGCATCCAGTATTTCAGTTTTACTCAAAAAAGATCCGGTTTTATTCATAAGTGATGTTCCTTTCTTTAACGTAGCTTATCATAGACGGTATCAAATGACAAATAATATTATTTGTCATTTGATACTTGTTTTATTATTGCAGCAAGTGCGGGTATTCCGCTGTGCATTTGTCCAGGCGTTGCATAGGAGTAAGAGAGCCGGAGATGCCGGCTGTCGCTCCGGTCATACAGATCGCCGGTGTTGAGCAGCAGCCCGGCCTGCCGGGCGGACTCGAACAGCCGGCGCAGCGGCAGCGGGCGGTGCAGGGACAACCAGATGTAGAAGCCGCCGGCAGGAACGCTCCAGGAGGCCAGCCTGCTGAAGTGGGTGTCCAGCAGCTGCAGCATAAGCGCGCGGCGTTCTCGCAGCCTGCCGCGCAGCAGCGTAAGATGCTCCTCGTGGTAGCCGCCGTCCAGCCACCGGGCGGCGGCCATTTGTGACAGGGAGCTTGCACCGTAATCGGTCTGCATTTTGATGTCGGCAAGCCGGCGGATGACCGCCTCCGGGCCGACGATCCAGCCGATCCGCAGGCCCGGGCTGGCTGCCTTGGAGAGTGTGCCCAGATGCAGCACTCTTTCTTCGCGGTCCAGCGCCTTCAGCGGCAGCGGCGGAGGAGCGTCCAGCCAAAGCTCCTGATAAGCTCCGTCCTCCAGAATGGGCAGTCCAAGCCCGCCGGAGACCGCCATCAGCTCCTGCCTCCGCTCCGCATCCATGACAATCCCGGTTGGGTTGTGGAAGCTGGGAATGGTATAGAGCATGGCAGCTTTGGTCCGCAGGGCCTCCGCCGCCAGCCGGCTGACTACTATGCCTCCTTCGTCCATCAGCAGGCCGCTGAATTTTACGCCTGCGGACTGAAAGGCATGAATGGAATACAGGTAGGAGGGCTTCTCCAGCAGGATTGTCGAGCTGCGCGGCAGCAGGCCGAGGGCAATCAGCTGCAGCCCCTGAAGCGCGCCGGAGGTGATCAGAATGGAGCCGGGATCGGCCTGAATCCCCTGCTTCAGCAGCTGGCGGCTGACAGCACTCCGTAGTCCGGGATTGCCGAGCGGCTCCTCATAGGATAAAGGCGGCAGCGGCCCGGCGGCGAGCTCTGCCAGCACACGGTTCATGGCTGTGCCGGGCAGCAGCTCAGGCGCGGGTTCACCGGTGCCGAGGCGGATCAGCCCCGGCTCAAATTCCAGCCGGTTGATGGCCTGCACAGCGGGCAGATTAGGATAGTGTGTGCCCTCTTCCAAATAATCCGTCCAGCTGCCGGGAGTTGTGCTGCTGTTACTGTGGCTGCCGGTGGCGGCAACCCGGGTTCCCCCGCCCCGTCTGCCCTCGATCAGCCCCTGCCCGGCAAGCGTCCCCAGTGCCGTCATCAGCGTGCTCCGGTTCACGCCGAGCAGGCGGCAGAGCTCACGCTGCGGGGCCAGCTTCATGCCCGGCGGCCAGGCGCCGCTGCTGATCCTTGCACTGAAGCATGCTGAGATTTGCAGGTGCAGCGGCAGAGGGGAAGCCGGATCGGGCCGCCAATCTTCATGGAAGTAAGCGGAGGCTTGCCAGCCGTCCGGCTGGCTGAAGTTAGAATTCAAAGGGCAGACTCCTTTTCTATGCTAAGCATGCTTATTGTATATGTCTCATCCCTTGGGGACACTTACCCGGAGTATATCATATTCCGCAGTCTGTTCTTAACTTGGCTGGTAGGCTGATTAAACTTTGGATGGTTACTGCAGGGACGGAAGCGTGTACGATAAGTGGGCATATGAATGGCGGAAAAGGGGAGTTTAGAATGACTGAGGCAATTGTACACGGAATGATTTTGGCTTTTGGACTGATATTACCGCTAGGGGTGCAAAACATATTTGTGTTTAACCAGGGGGCATTGCATTCGCGGTTCCGCAGTGTACTGCCGGTCATAGTAACAGCTGCGCTGTGTGATACGCTGCTGATTGCAGCTGCGGTCGGCGGTGTGTCGCTGTTGCTGCTTACACTGGACTGGCTGACTCCGGTAGTCTACGGTGCGGGTGTGCTGTTCCTTTTGTATATGGGCTGGCAGATATGGTCGGCAGCTCCGGCATCCGGGGATGCAAAGCAGCTCTCCACCAGAGGACAGATCGGCTATGCGCTGTCGGTGTCTCTGCTGAATCCGCATGCCCTGCTGGATACGGTTGGTGTGATCGGGACGGGCTCGCTCGGTTACGATGGGGCTGAACGCTGGGGGTTTGCGGCGGCTACAGCCGCGGTGTCCTGGCTGTGGTTCCTGGGTCTGGCAGCTGCAGGGAGAATACTGGGGCGGGCGGATACTTCAGGCAAGGCCATCCGGCTGCTGAACAGGGGATCTGCATTGCTGATCTGGGCTATGGCTGTTTATATGGGATTGCAGTTATGGGGAAGCATTCAGGCATAACATCCTCCGCATAGTAAGGTTTTAATTTAGAAAAACAGGGGTGTTCCTAATAGCCGTTACATGGCTTGTGGAATACCCCTGCTCGTTGTTAACCGCCGATCTGCGACATGCGCCGCTTGGTCGGGGTATGACTCTGCGCCTTTTTCTCCAAGGCCAGCGCCATCTCATGATTATGCGGCTTGTTGCCGAGCGCCCGGCGGAATAAGTCCTGCACGGCTGCCGGGTCCTGCACGAGCGGGCGCACATTGTATTCGTCCTCCCAGTACAGGCAGGCCTTGATGTGGCCGTCAGCCGTCAGCCTCAGCCGGTTGCAGTTGTCGCAGAAATGCTCGCTGACCGGATGGATCAGCCCGAAGGTACCCTGCGCTCCGGTAACACGCCGGTTCTGGGACGGGCCGTTGCCGAAGGGCAGCTCGGCTTCCTCGGTTGTCCAGCCAGCAGCAGTGCAGGCATCGATGACCGTCTCCAGCGGCAGGTAGGTCTGCCGCCAGGAATCACTTGCGCTGCCGATCGGCATGTATTCAATGAACCGCACGTTAAGCGGACTGTTCAAAGTAAGCGAGATGAAATCCTTGATCTCATCGTCGTTAATCCCCTTCATCAGGACAACGTTCAGCTTGATCGGGGAGAGGCCTGCCGCGTGGGCGGCTTCAATTCCCTTCAGCACCTTGGAGACATCGCCGCCGCGCGTGATCATCGAGAAGCGGTCCTGCTTCAGTGAATCAAGGCTGATATTGACCCGCGACAGCCCCGCCTGCTTCAGCAGGGCGGCTTTGGCAGGGAGCATCAGGCCGTTGGTAGTGAGCGATATATCATCAATGCCGGGGATGGCGGCAAGCATGGCGACAAGCTGCTCCAGATCCTTGCGGACCAGCGGCTCTCCGCCTGTGAGCCGCACCTTGCGCAGTCCGAGCGGCGCGAGTGCCTCTACTACGGCGGTAATTTCCTCATAGCTCATAATCTCGTCCTGCGGCTGGAATTGCATTCCTTCCGCGGGCATACAATAGATGCAGCGCAGGTTGCAGCGGTCTGTCACCGAAATGCGGAGATAGTCATGTAGTCGTCCAAAAGGGTCCGTCAGTGGTTCCATAGGCTCTTCCCTTCTTCGTGATGCAGTTTATATTAAATTTTAAAGATTACTTTTGTTCCCGTCAATAAAAGGACAACCTAATAATAGGGGACAGAAGCATAGACACGCAGCCTGAATTTGACAGAAGTGCGACAATTTATCCTAATGGTCATAGAATGCTCACCGAAGGCGCTTTACATGTTCGATATAATAAAGGTGCCTAGACAGAAGTCTTAAATTTTGAACTTTTGCGAAAGACACAGCTATGATACCGGAAGCGCAGCAGCAGATTTGCTGCCATAGAATAGGCGCCCGGTAAAACCAATAGGGAGGTTTTGCAAAATGACGATACCCACTGTTCCAGCGCTTGTTGTACCGGAGGTGTTCAGCCGCTGGCTGGACAGCCGCGGATTAATATATCAGATCCTGGTTGATTTTTACGGCCGCAAGCCGACGCTTTCACTCGTCGCTCAATGGAGGGCAAACCGGCAGATGATGAGTATTGCTGCCGAGATGACAGAGGGCGGACGGGAGCTGAAGCGCTACCTGTGCGGACAGGACCCGTCAGAGCTTCCGCAGATCTGCGAGAAGGAAAAGGCCGAATATATGAGGCTCCTGAACGACCGTACGGTAAGCCCGTTCGCCGCGCGGGAAGCCATTCAGCTCGGCCGCGAGAAGGAATTCTGCAATGAGCTCTCCGAGCTGTATGCTTCAGCAGGTATTGTGTTTAATAAGTGCAGCGGAGAAGCGGATGACCATATCTCGATTGAACTGGAGTTCATGGCCGTTATGCATGAACGGATGCTGTTCAACAGCTTCTCTGTCCGCAGGTCAATGGAAATGCTGGACATTCAGGAGCGCTTTCTGGAGGAGCATCTGCTGAAGTGGATTCCACAATTCTGCAGTCTGCTTAAGGAAGAGACTACCAGTCCTTTATATCTCGGCCTAAGCCATATGCTGGAGGAATTTCTGCCGCAGGATCTGCAGATGCTGCGGGCCTGGAAGGCTTCGCTGGAGAGCAGCGCCTCGTCGATGGCTTAAGATGGCGGGAATGCGATCTGAGCTATATTGAATGGAATATGCTTAACGCTGAAAAGGCGCCTTTCTGTTTAAGAAAGGCGCCTTTTGGCTTTGTTGTATGAAGGGGACACGCTGACGTTGAAGAGAGTCCTCTTTGTTTGTTTAACAATCCCTTTCAACAAATCCCGCAGAGTTAATTTCTGAACTAGATGGTCAACTTAACTGCACTTTGTACAACTAAACCTGCCCATTTTCCAGCACAGCCTCTGTTTAAGTGTACTTCGTACAACTAAACCACCTAATATTTCGGAATTGGGCTGATTCGGGCAAATTTAGCTGCACAGAATACACTTATATGACGCAAATGTTAATTTCGATGACTTTTAGCTGCACATTATACAGCTATTCAGCAACACGTAATGGTGGAGCGCAGAGTCAGGGTCGTTCATCACAGGCTGCTTCACATTTCTGCTTGTTGAACAAGCTACTTGTATGCCTATTCGCTCCCGGGCAGCTTACTCCTCTACCCGCTTCTTGCGGAATTTCATCAGGAACTCATAAACTACCGGCACGACCACGAGTGTCAGCAAGGTGGAGCTGACCAGACCGCCGATAACGGTCACGCCGAGTCCCTTGGAGATAATGCCGGCGCTGTTCTCAAGCCCGGTGACCAGCGGAAGAAGTGCGCCGATGGTGGCGAGTGCTGTCATCAGAATCGGGCGGAGACGGGTGCCGCCGGCTTCCAGCAAGGCCTGGCGTGTGGTCATTCCTTCATTTTCCTTATGGATGACACGGTCGATCAGTACGATCGCGTTGGTCACGACGATCCCGATCAGCATCAGCGCACCCATAAGTGCAGATACATTCAGCGTCTCTCCGGCCAGCAGCAGGGCGACGAGAGCGCCGATGACGGTGAACGGCAGGGAGAACAGGATCGCGAACGGTGCCAGACCGCCGCCGAAGGTGACGACAAGCACGAAGTATACGATGGCAATAGCAGCCGCCATAGCAATTCCAAGCTGGCCGAACGTTTCGTTGATCTGTTCAGTTACACCGCCAAAGGATACGGTAACTCCATCAGGGAGGTCGATGTCTTCGATTTTCTCTTTCACACCGTTGGAGGCGCTGTTGACGTCATTTGCAATAATGTCTGCAGTGACTTCAACGCTCATTTTGCCGTCGATCCGGGTGATTGAGTCCGGCGAGGTGCCTTTTTCAATCGTTGCGACCTGGCTGACCGGCACCGTAAACCCAAGCGGTGAGGTTAGCATCGCGTCTTCCATCTCCTGAATGCTGCTGTAAGTGGTTGTATCAGCTTCAATGTAGACGTTGTAGTTCTTGCCGTCCACTGCCACTTCAGTCAGCACCGGACGGGTATTGACCGGGCTAAGCTTCATGGCAAGCTGTCCGGCAGTCAGACCCAGCGAGCTGAGCTTGGCCTGATCGGCAACGATGGTGTATTGCTCATACGATTCGGAGAGGCTGGTTTCCCCGTCCTTGAAGTTTTTGGTGTCGGCATTCACAATACCGGCAATCTCGTCGGCCACCGGCTTCAATTGCTCAAGTGTGTCGCCAAAGACATTTACGGTCAGCGTATTGCCGCCGAGCCCGCCGCTAGCCATACCGGACATATCACCCCATACGCCGTCAGGCACTTCAGTGGTCAGGTTTTCAATCAGCTCTTCTTTTACCGTATCAAAATCAGGGGTGTCGCTGTCATAGGTAATGTAGAAAAGGCCGGAGTTATTAGAGCCCATTCCCATGAACCCGCCGCCTCCGATGGAATATTGCAGGTTTGATACATGCTCTTGGGCGAGAATGAATTTCTCTGCCTTCAGACCCTGCTCCTGCACGTCCTCAGCCGTTTGCCCGGCTTTCGGCGAGAAGGTCATGATTACGCTCTTGTCCTCCTGGGACGGCATGAAGCTGACCCCGATCGGCTTGATCAGGAACAAGCTGCCTGCAAGCAGCAGAACTGCGGCTCCAAAGGTAATCAGTTTATGGGAGAGACACCAGTCCAGAATTTTCTGATAGCCGGCAGCCATTTTGCCCGGCTTTTCTTCGTGTACCTTCTTGCCTTGCTTGAGGCCGCCCCGGAACAACGAGTGGGCCAATGCCGGCACCAGGGTGATAGCTACGATAAGCGATGCAATAAGGGAGAAGACCATAGTCAGGGCAAAAGGCAGGAACAGCTCGCCCACCATTCCGCTGACAAAGGCAAGCGGCAGGAATACGGCGATCGTAACGATCGTCGAAGACATGATCGGCACAAACATTTCGCGCGTAGCCGCGCTGATCAGCTCTCTGCCGCGCAGCTTCTCGCCGGAAAGCGACATGCGCCGGTAAATATTTTCGATAACAACAATCGAGTCATCGACTACCCGGCCTATGGCCACGGTCATCGCGCCCAGCGTCATCATGTTAAGGGTGATATCCATCTGGCGCAGACATAGTACAGCAATTAGCAGCGACAGTGGAATCGAGATAATGGAAATGATAGTGGAGCGGATGTTCCGCAGGAACAGCAGGATAATCACGACAGCGAACAGGGCGCCGAATAAAGCCTTCGACAGCATGGTGTGCACAGAATCCTCAATCGGCTTACCCTGATCGAGCAATACGGTCAGATCAAGCGAGCTGTACTGCTGCTTCAGCTCCTCAGTCTTGTCCTTTACGCTGTTTACAACCTCTACAGTGTTGGCATCATTGGCTTTCACGATCTGAATCCCGATCGATTCCTTGCCGTTCGTGCGGGAGATCGACTCTGATTTGCCGGTAACCTCAATGGAAGCAAGCTCTCCAAGCTTCACTGTCGGCAGCCCGGCGGCAGCTGCGGCACCTGGATTAACCGCGCCTGCACCTGCACCTGCAGCACCAGCTACATCTGCACCTGTAGCGCCCGCACCAGCCGCAGTACCTGCTCCGGAGGCTGCAGAAGGAACCAGCGGCACCGCCAGATTCTCAAGATCCTCGACCGTGCTGATGTTGCCGTCTACGACAACCGCCTTCTGCGATTTGTCCATTTCAAACAGGCCAAGCGGGACACGCAGGGACGAGGCCTGGACGATACCTTTTATTGTGTCTTCGGTCAGGCCGTATTGCTTCAGCTTCGCCTGGTCAAACTTGAGGGAGACTTCCTTCACATACTGGCCGGCGATCGACACAGACGCGACACCCTCGATATCCTCCAGGGCCGGCCGGATATCGTTCTCGGCTATACGGGTCAGCTCCTCAAGATCCGTTGACCCGTTATCAGTCAGGCTGAGCGAGATAACCGGCAGCGAGCTCAGGCTGAAGCGGGAGATCTGCGGCTTCTGGGCATCAGCCGGCAGGGTTACTTCATTTAGAGCCTCACGTACAGCCGCAGTTGCATTATCCAGATTGGTTCCGTAGTCGAACTCGATCTGGATGCTGGAGGCATTCTCCAGCGAGGAGGACGTAATGGTCTTAACGCCGTCCACATTGCGAAGCTTCTGCTCCAGCGGCTTGCTGACATCATTGACGACACCTTCAGGTGCAGCGCCGGGATAAATCGTAGTTACGCTAAGGTAAGGAATGCTGATATTCGGCAGTGTCTCCTGCTTCATTGTCAGACCGCTGTACAGTCCGGCAAATACGATAATGATCGTCAGGAGCCAAATCGCAAATTTGTTTTTGAGGGAAAATTGAATCAGGCTTTTCATAAGTTACGTTTCTGCTCCTCTCTCTTGTAAAAAACCGCATGAATTTGGAATGTAAGGCGAAACTAGCTTTTGCAGTGCTTCAAGCTCCCCATGTACAGCAGGATAAGACTGCAGGTTGGCGATCATTCCCCGGATAATAGCTTTGCGGGGCTCCGGCATCAGAAATTCGCTTTCCAGGATGGCGAGGGATTCCAGGCCGTCGTCTGCAGTCGGCTGGCCGGCAGGCGGAGCGCTGCTGAGTGTGGTCCGCATCTCCTTGATCAGCTGCAGCGGACTGCGGCGCCGGCTGTCCTCATGGCCGCTCAGCCAGCTCTCCAGCACGGCTGCGGCAATCAGCGGCTCCTGCCTGCCGGCAAGCAGGCCTTGTGCAACGATGTCGAGCAGATCGACCAGTTGATCAGCCATACGGGAGATCGATACCGGCGATTCCTGGCCAAAGATCAGCCGGATAAAGGCATGGATCATGCCGTCCGCGAACAGGAATAAATCACCTGTATACGGGAGGATTGCCGGGCCGTAGAGGATGGTGAGCTTGTTCTGGAACCAGAGTACGAGCGGCGCATTGGCCTTACGGATCCATTCCGGTATCTCGTCCCCGCTTCTTCCGGCGACCTCCTGAAACTGGCGCTGCAAAAACCCGCGCAGCTCGTGTACATGCGTGAGCAGAATCTCCACCTGGTTGCGCAGCTTTTCCCGCGGGTTACTGCGGCTGTTCTGTTCCTCCTGCTGCAGCGGATCATGGATCATCCGGAAGCAATGCATATAGATGCTGCGTTCCAGCTCCTCTTTGGATTTAAACACCAGGTAGAGGCTGCCTTTGGAAATCCCGCACAGCTCGGCAATTTCCTGCATGGAGGTGGAGGACGAGCCTTTTACCGCGAATAGCTGCATAGCCGTCTTGATAATCAGTTCCTGTCTGGTTGCGTTTTTATCAGCCACAAGCAGTATAACCCCCCTTCTGACTGAATGGTTCTACAATTGACTGCATGGTCAGAAAGATTATAGTATAGATTCCGGGCCATTACAAACCGCGCTCCGGCAAAGGCGGGAGAGGTGGTTTTAAATTGTTTTTTACAAAGTATTTCATATAGGAAGTAACCGAATCTTCAGGTAATATATAGATGGGAAATTCAAGTGTTGAAAGGTTGAACAAGAGAGTAGGTTGCCTATGAGAAGAGGATTGCAGGCTCTGGTCATTATTGCGGCATTGCTGGCATTTTATTATTTCGGCTTCGGTGTTTTCGGCAGTACGGCGGGGACCATTATCAGTATCTTTTCCACGCTGACGGTGATTTCCATCGGCCTCGGTATCTTTATGGAGAACCGTAACCCCTCCACTACGATGGCCTGGATTCTGCTGCTGGCGCTTATTCCGGTGCTGGGGCTGGTCTTTTATTTTCTGTTCGGACAGAACGTCTTTAAACGGCGCAAGTATGATAAAAAAGCACAGCGTGACCTGATGGCCTACGAGCGGATTGAGAATGATGCGCTGCATACATACCAGGACTGGTCCATATTTGATTCCACCCGCCAAAAGCTGCTCGGGCTGTCCCAGCGGCTGGCGCGCACGCCGGTTTCGTTCAGCTCGGAGACGCGGATTCTGACCAACGGGGAAGAGACGTTCGGCACACTGCTGCTGGAGCTGCGGCAGGCGCAGCATCATATCCATATGGAGTATTACATCTTCCGGGCTGACCACATCGGGACGCGGATTCAGCAGATTCTGATTGAGAAGGCCCGTGCCGGTGTCGTTGTCAGATTTATGTACGACGCGGTGGGGAGCATGCAGCTCTCCAAGGCTTTTTTGAAGGAAATGACGGATGCAGGGGTGAGGGTGGCGGCTTACGGCAATTCCACCTCTTTCTTCTCCAGCCGCGTTAACTACCGCAACCACCGCAAAATCGTTGTCATCGACGGGGATGTTGGCTTTATGGGCGGGCTTAACGTCGGGGATGAATACCTCAGCCGCAGCAAAACATACGGCTTCTGGCGCGATACCCACATGCTGCTGCGGGGCGAGGCGGTGCGGACGATGCAGATTATTTTTCTGCAGGACTGGATGCATACCACCGGTGAGTCGATTCTGGAGCAGGATTATCTCTCGCCGCAGCTGCGGTTTACGAACGGGGACGGGGCTGTGCAGATTATTGCCAGCGGGCCGGACAATGAGCGCCGCGCGCTGAAGAACATCTTTTTCTCGATGATTACCTCTGCGGAAACATCGGTCTGGATCGCCAGCCCCTACTTTATCCCGGATGAGGACATTCTGACTGCACTGCGGGTAGCCGCCATGTCCGGGCTTGATGTGCGCCTGCTGTTCCCGGCCAAGCCGGACAAATGGCTGCCTTTTCTGGCCTCGCATTCCTATTTTCCGGCGCTGCTGGAGTCCGGTGTGAAGATTTACGAATACGAAAAAGGCTTTATTCACTCCAAGCTGCTCATCATCGACGGGGAAGTGGCCACGATCGGCACAGCGAATATGGATATGCGCAGCTTCCACCTGAATTTTGAGGTGAATGCGCTGCTCCTGCAGACGGAAAGTGTGGCCCGCATTGTGGCTGACTTTGAGCGTGACCTGCTGTCCACCCGCCAGATTGTACATGAGGCCTTTATGAACAAGCGGCTGCTGGAACGGCTGCTGGAATCGGCGGCCCGGCTGATGTCGCCGCTGCTGTAAGCAGGACGGAGAACGCCGTATCGGGGACAAGCACGGGCCAATACAAAAACCGCCGGAAGAAGCGATCCAGGCTTCCCGGCGGTTTTTTGCTGCTTAAAAAGTAGTAAAGCCCAGCCTGGTCTGCATCCGGAACAGAATGTATTTCAGCCAGGTCACTTCACTCTGGTACTCCTCAAGAGGCACGCTGTACTCGGCGCCTTCGTTATTCCACAGCCGGCTGAAGTAGCCGGTCATCTCTGTATACAGCGGCTGGTCCTGCGGCACGGACACCCACAGATTATTTTCCAGGTTATAATCATCCAGATTGCGGGTTGTGAAATTCGTCGAGCCGCCCAGCACAATAGAGCTGCCGGAAGCCTTGGCAATGAACATCAGCTTGGTATGATACTGCTCCTTGCCAGTGTTATACCAGCGGATTTCGATCTTCCCGCCGGAACGCTTATTCAGGTTCATGGCTACAGGGCGGTTGGGGATGCCGATTTTGTCGCGGCCGAAGGCGTTCTGGTTCGGATCGAGCAGCAGCCGCACCTCTGCACCACGCTCTGCTGCCTTCAGCAGCTCCCGGATGACGGCATCATCGGCCAGATAGAACATGCCCATCCAGATGGTGTCGCCCGCTCCTGCGCTGCGGATACCTTCCAGCGTGTATTTGTAGACTTTGCCTTCCGTCAGATAGCGGATGTCCAGCGGACCTTCCTTGGCCTGCGTACCCTCGGGCGTTCTGTCCAGCAGCGGGCCTGCACCGGAGAGGTTGGCCGCCGCCTGCTCGGTGCGCAGAATGTCGGTAATCACCGGACCCTGTACCTCCAGCGCAATGTTGGAATGATAGGCGCTCGGATCATGCACATTGCCTGATGATATAAGCGCTGTATTTTCGCTGACCACGACCTTGCGGTGATTGGCTTTTACATTCAACAGCTTCAGATAAGAACGGGCAGTAATATCGGGCCCGCCGCTGGCCATCAGATTGGGAATCCAGCCGCTGCCGGACTGCCCGAACCACTGGATGAAGGTGCGCCATACTGCAGAGTAAGCAGGCGTCGAATCGCGGAGCTTGTCTGTATCGGTGATAACCACCTTGATGCCGGCAGACTTCATCTCCTCCAGCAGATGATTGGGAGCCGAGCCGTAGTTCGTATTAACCTCATCGGTAATAAAAACAATTTCCATCTCCGGATAAGCGGCCTTATGGGCAATAAGCTTATCTGTAAGCTCACGGCTGACTGCCGGGAACTGCTGGTCTTTATGGGTATAATCATTGAACAGGAACAGATCAATAACAAGAAATTGCCTGGACTCCCCGATAATCTGCAAAATCCTCGGCAGAATCTGCTCCTCCCGTGCCCCGTCCGTGCTGCCGTCCTGATAAGTCAGATCATGCCAGAACTGAACGTCATTAACCTTATACACCGGGCTTTCGTAGGAAATGCCAGGCGGCAGGGGCTTGTGCGTCTGGTAGAGCATGACACCGGCCAGCCAAAGAATAAGCAGCAGGATCACTGCCGATACTTTACGGCGGAGCGTCCATTTTTGCCTGGAGGAGGCAGTGGAAGGTGCGCTTATGGAATTGCTGAATTGATAAAGCCGTTCCGGTGTGCCGGGTTGCTTGCTTGAATTCATGGAAGGATCCTCCTGAGTCTGCTCCTGGTATTGTAACTACCTATTACCGCCCCGGAAGGACAAGTGAAGCAGCTGTATCCAAAAAGCCTGAACGTGTATTTTTTGCCGGAGCATGGCAGGTTTATTCGCCGGCACTCACAGCTCCTGCTGTTAGCTGCATCTGATGACATAATACAGGTACGACTGTATAATGAGTGTAAATGATTTGTATAAGGTTTGAATTTTTAAATATTATGTAACGGTTTACGGGAAAGAGAGTGGGGTGCAACGTGTACTCGATCAAACAGGTCGTCGAAATGCTGGACATACCGTCTGTCACATTGAGAGCCTGGGAAACCAGGTATCAGGCGGTTACACCTGAGCGGACGGAATCCGGCTACAGGCTGTACACCCAGGACAATATTGAAGACCTGCGCTGGCTGAAGGAGCAGACAGAGAAGCAGGGGATCAGTATTTCACATGCGGTCCGGCTGCTGAAAGCCCGTAAGGAGGGTCCGGCGGGAGAAAGCCCGGCAGGGGGCGACGGGACGTCCCGGGAAGCCTTCACGAAGATGAGGCAGCAGATTTATACAGCGCTGCTGGAATTTCAGGGCGAGCGGGCGAATGCGCTGATTGATTTCGGCTTCTCCATGTACGGGTATGAGGCGATGTTCCATCAGGTGCTTGTACCGGTTCTGGTCAGGGTTGGCGATGCCTGGGAAGAAGGCACGGCGACAGTGGCGCAGGAGCATTACATGACGCATATGGTCTCCAACCGCTTCTATCAGTTTTTCCATCTGTTCCCGGTGTATGCCCATTTGCCGAAAGTGCTGGCCTTTTGTCCGGAGGGAGAGCATCATCAGGTCGGCCTGCTGCTGTTTTCGCTTTTCCTGCGCAAAAACGGGGTCGAAGTGGTCTATCTCGGTGCCAATACGCCGGAGGCCGGGATTATAGCCATGCTGGAAACGCAGAGCCGGATCGGGGCTGTCTGCATGTCGGTTACCGACAAGGAGCTGCTGCCCTACTGTGAAGAGCTGATTGCACGCTTGAAAACGGTACGGACGGACATGCGGTTTATACTGGGAGGCAAGGCCTATGAAGAGACGGGAGTGCCTGTTCCGGAAGGTGCTGAAGTGATATCGGGTCCTCCCGGACGCTGGCAGGAATGGTTTGATTTTTCATTTACGGCACTCAGGAATCAGCGCTGAACAAGAACTTGCAAAAACCCTTCTGAATCACCTGCAGGTGAAGCGGAAGGGCTTTTTGTGCATTTTTTATCCGGGAAAATGAAAATCAGTTTCCTTAATTTTAAATAATCCTGTTTTTTCCGGTAAACCGGGTTAAGGGTAGCTGTTTACAGGGGTAAATAAAGTATGTATGATATTTGTATCACCAATGTATAGTTTTTGTATAATGTTTGCGCAAATAACGATGTATACGAGAAATAAAAACCAAGTGGATTAGGGAGTGGGACTGATGACTGGAAAAAGCGCCGCAAAGGTTGCGGTGGTCGGTGCCGGCCCGGGAGGTCTGGCTGCCGCCATGCTTCTGGCCGCAAAGGGCTATGAGGTAGAGGTCTTTGAGAAGCAGGATACGGTCGGCGGAAGATCGGGCGAGCTCCGGCTGGGTGAATACCGTTTTGACCGCGGGGCCACCTTTCTGATGATGCCGCATCTGCTGGAGGAGCTGTTTACGATGGCAGGACGCTCCCTGCACAGCTATGTCTCCATGAAGGAGCTTAACCCGCTGTACTCCCTGCACTTCGGGGAGACCGTGTTCCGGCCGTCTACCGACCAGGAGCAGACCGCAGCGGAGATTGAACGGCTGTTTCCGGGGAACGGGGCCGGTTACCGCCGGTTTATGGCTGATGAGGACGATAAGTTTGCCAGGGTTATGCCGCTGCTGCAGCGCCCCTTTCAGTCACCTGCAGATTACATAAAAAGAGATGTGCTGCACGCGCTGCCTAAGCTGCACGCGACCGATACGGTGTACAACCGGCTCTCCAAGTATTTTGATGATGAACGGCTGCGTTACGCCTTCACCTTTCAGGCCAAATACCTCGGGATGTCGCCCTGGGAATGTCCCGGCACGTTCACGATTCTGTCTTACCTGGAGCACCGTTACGGCCTGTATCATCCTGAAGGCGGTATTAATAAGGTGCTGGAGGCTATGGCGGATGTTATTAAGGAGCATGGCGGGCGGATCCATACTTCAAGTGCAGTGAAGCGGATACTGGTTAATAACCGGCAAGCCTCGGGCCTGCTGCTGGAGGACGGGGAAAAGGTGCACGCCGATTACGTTGTGCTCGGAGCTGACTTCGGGACAGCAGTAACCCAGCTGTTCGAGCCGGGCCTGCTCAAAAAATATACACCGGTCAAGATGGCGCGCAAGCGTTATTCCTGCTCTACCGCGATGCTGTATCTCGGGGTGGACGGCGCCGTTGACCTGGCGCATCATTCTGTTCATTTCTCGGGAGATTACCGCCGTAATGTTGATGAAATTACACGGCAGGGCGTCCTCTCGGCTGACCCGTCCATTTATATACACAATCCTTCGGTTATTGACTCTACCCTGGCTCCGGCCGGCAAATCGTCGCTGTATGTGCTGATGCCTGTTCCCAATCTGCAGGCCGGTATTGACTGGCGGCAGGAGGGATCGGCTGTGAGGGCGCAGTTGATGGAGCGGCTGGAGCAGATTCCGCAGCTTGCCGGCCTGTCTTCCCGGGTGGAGGAGAGCAAATTCTTCTCGCCGCTGGACTGGCGGGACACTCTGGATGTATATAACGGCGCAACCTTCAACCTGGCCCATAACCTCGGCCAGATGATGTACCTGCGCCCGCACAATACCTTCCAGGAGGTGTCCGGCATCTGGCTGGTCGGCGGCGGGACGCATCCGGGCAGCGGGCTGCCGACGATCTTTGAGTCGGCGAAGATCAGCGCGCGCCTGCTTGAGGAGCATGACCGGGCTGCCCGCAGCCGGTCAGTTGCCGTTGCGGGGACAGCGGGCAGCGGGGTGCCGCTGTGAGCCGCGTAGCTATCGTCGGCGGCGGCATCGGCGGGCTGACCGCGGCGCTGCTGTTAAGCCGCCAAGGGCAGCAGGTTGCTATCTATGAGCGTGCCGGCAGGGTCGGCGGGCGGGTCGCTTTTGAAGAGGAGGGGCCGTACCGGATTGACCAGGGGCCGACGATTGTACTGCTGCCGGAGATGCTGAACGGCATTCTGGAGGAAGGTGGGCTTCCGCCCGGCAGTCTGGAGCTGCTGCGCTGCGATCCGCTTTGCCGGATTCACTTCCGGAGCGGGCGTGTGCTGACCAAGGTGGCGGGCCTGGAGGAGCAGGCAGCGGAGATTGAACGTGAATTCCCCGGAGAGGGCAGCGGCTTCCTCCGGTTTATGGGCGATATGGCCGGACTGTTCCCCCGGGGCAAGGCTTCCTTCCTGGAGCAGCCGTTCCACCGGCGGCGTGAGTTCTTCAGTCCGGCGAATCTGCGGCTGATGAGCCGTCTGCGTGCCTACCGCAGCCTGCGGTCGGCGGTCGGCAGCTATTTCCGCAGCGAGGAGCTGCGGGATGCCTTTTCCCTGCAGAGCCTGTATATTGGCGGAGCCCCGTTCCGCACCCCGGGCATATACACGATGCTGCCGTATGCGGAGAGCGCGTTCGGCATCTGGATGCTGAAGGGCGGCTACGGTAAGCTCCCGCAGATTCTCTCCCGCGAGCTGCTCAGCCGCGGGGTTGAGATTCATACCGGCACAGAGGTTGAGGGCCTGACCGTTGAAGATGGACGGTGCACCGGACTTACAGCCGGCGGCGTCAAGCATTCGTATGATGCTGTGCTCTACAACGGTGAGTTCCCGCAGCTGGAAGGGCTGCTGCCGGCTGAGCTGTTCGCCGGGAGTACAGACCCGGGGAACGGGGCAGTGAAGGTCAGCTCCGGTGCTGGAGGCCGGATCAAGCGCGGCCGGTATAAGCCCTCCTCAGGTTGTGTGCTGATCTATGCCGGTGCTGACCGGCGCTGGCCGGAATCCCAGACGCATCAGTTTTTCCTGCCGGACAGCCTGAACGACAACCTGCGTGAGTTGTTTGACCAGGGCAGAATTTCAGAGCTGCCCTCCTATTATGTATTTAATCCGGCGGCGCTTGACGACAGTGCGGCCCCGCCGGGGGAAAGCGCTCTTTACTTCCTGATTCCCGTGCCTGCTGATCCGGGGCTGGACTGGGAGGCGATTGCAGAGCCTTTGGCGGAACGTGTCCTGGATGATGCGGAGCAGAGAGGCTTTCCGGGCCTGAAGGCCAGTCTGCGGTGGAAGACAATCCGTACCCCTGCGGATGCGCAGAAGGATGGCTTGTACGGCGGCGGCAGCTTCGGCATTGCTCCGGTGCTCAGCCAGCTGGGTGTATTCCGGCCACAGCCCCGGCCTTACCCGATTAAAGGTCTTTATGCTGCCGGCGCTTCCGTTCATCCCGGCGGCGGTGTGCCGATTGTTATGCAAGGAGCAAGGATGGCTGTCCATGAACTTATGAAGGAGATGAAACAATGATAAATGAGAGCATTATGCGTGAGTGTGAGGAACTGATGAAGAAGGGCTCTACCTCCTTTCATAAAGCGTTTGCCGGACTGCCGAGCCCGCGCCGGGAAGCGGTGCATGTCATCTATGCCTTCTGCCGGATTATTGACGACAGTGTAGATGAGCCCGAAAAGTCGCCATACACCATCCATGAGCTGCGCCGGCACTTTAAGCAGCTTGATGAAGCGGAAGGCCACTTTATCTGGCCGGCGCTGCGCTGGCTGTTCGCCAGCTTCCCGAAGCTTACAAGGGAACCGTTCCTGCTGCAGATGCAGGGCCAGCTGGGGGATTTGACGTTCACCCATTACGAGACCATGGAAGAGCTGGAAAGCTACTGCTACCTGGTAGCCGGCACTGTCGGCGAGATGCTGCTTCCGGTTCTGCGCGATGATTCGGATGAGGATGTGCAGGCAGCAGGCATTGCACTGGGTATCGGTATGCAGATTGTCAACATTATCCGCGATGTAGGCGAAGATCTGCGGCGGGGCAGGCGTTATATACCGCTTGCGCTTATGCAGAAGCACGGGTACACCCAGGAGGAGCTGGAGTCGGGGATCGTCGACCGGCGTTTCGTGAACGTGATCGAAGACCTCCGCCGGGAAGCGCTGGGCTGGTTCGAAAAGGGGCTTGCCCATGTGGAGACCTATCCGCCTGAGAGCGGTCTGGCGGTAGAGCTGGCGGCGGCATTTTATGCGGCTATTCTGGATTCGGTGGCTGAAGCCGGGTACGATGTATTCCGCAACAGGGCGTATGTCAGCGATGAAGCCAAGCTGCGGATGCTGGGCCGTACAGCGGCACGTTATGCCTCAAGGCTGGGCGGCAGAACCGCGAAGGCTGCGGTACTGTAGATGATCAGGACTGTATTTTGGATCTGGTATGCAATCGGGGCACTGCTGCTTATCTTTTTCACTGTGCCTCAGGGCCTGCAGTTTTCAAATGGACTTTTCCTGTTGTTTTATGCTGTTTATGCCGGAGAGCTTATCATCAAGGGATATGAACGCCCTTTTGTGGCCGACCGGTCAGTCATTTTTTCGGCGCAGCCTGATCCGGTCCGTTTCCTCATTTCTGCTGTGTTAATCTGGACCGGCGGAATGGCTGTGGAATGGTATGGCGTTCATACCGGTCATCTGTTCGGCAGTTACGGATACTCTGATATCCTCGGTCCGCTGCTGTACGGTGTGCCGGCCACTCTGGGCTTCGCCTGGATTGCAGTAGTCTGCAATGCCGTTCTGCTGGCCCGTGACTTCGGCCAGTCCGGCTGGCGGCTTATGGTGCTGCGGGCGGTGCAGGTCGGCTTCTGGACCGTTTTGCTGGACCTGGTGCTTGATCCTGTTGCCCATGCGCGGGGCTTCTGGAGCTGGGGAGACGGAGGCGGCTTCTACGGGGTACCTGTGAGTAACTTCATCGGTTGGCTGATTGCCGGCTCGCTGCTGTCGCTCTTTGTCCCTCCTGTCCGTTTAACCGGAAGGGCATTGCGGCGCGGCACCAGGCTTTATCAGGCGGTGATCCTTATGTTCGGCCTTGTCGGCCTGCGTGAAGGCCTTCCCCTGTGCATGGTCATCGCCGGTATTGGGGCCGTTCTGGCGGAGGGGAGCCTGCGCTATGCTCGAAGCAGCCAAATCCCGAAGCTTTGATGCGGTGTTCAGCCGCTATAATACCTCCTATCTGCTGCGCAGGCATTTCCGCTTTATCGGGCTCTCAGGTGACCTGCAGCCGGCTTCAGCCGGGAGCAGGCCGGTGCTGTACATCATGAACCACAGCTCCTGGTGGGACGGTCTGCTGGCCTATCATGCAGCAAGAATGCAGACCCGCCGCAGGCAGTATTTCATGATGGAGGAGGCGCAGCTGCGCAAATTTCAATTTTTCCGCCGTTTGGGTGCTTATTCAATCAACCGGGATGAGCCGGCGGATGTACGTGCCTCGCTGCGGTATACAGCCAGGCTGCTTGGTGAAGGCGGCAGCGTCTGGATGTACCCTGAGGGGGAGCTTCTGCCGCTTGAGCACCGCCCGCTGCAGCTTAAGGAAGGGGCTGCAGTTGTGCTGCGTCTGTGTCCGGATGCGGCGGTTGTACCTGTGACCCTGTATCACGGCTTGTTCTTCCATCCCAAGCCTGAGGCTACGCTGCTGGCAGGTGAACCGCTGCTGCAGCCGTGGAAGGAGCTGGACAGAAGCGGTATTTCAGCACTGCTGGCCTCTTGCCTGCAGGAGCAGCTGGACCGGCACCGCCAGCTGATTCTTGAGCATAAGGGACATATGCCTTCCTGCTTTACACCGCTGATCAAAACCGGCGGATCGGTTCATGAACGATATGACGCCTGGCGGAGGGGAAGCCGATGATTGCCGTACTGCAAGGAATTACAGCTATGGTTCTGCTGCAGCTGGCGTTTGCTGTGTGGAATGCTGCACGGCTTCCCGTGCTGGGGGCGCAGCGCAGGAATAAACAGGCAGAGCCAGCGGATGCACAGCACAGGAAAAAGCCGGCAAAGCCGGCTGGTACACAAGTACCCTCCCTGTCGGTGCTGATTCCGGCTCGCGATGAGGCGGCGAATATCACCGCCTGCCTGACCTCCGTGCTTGCCTGCAGCACCGCTGGACGCCATATTGAAATAATCGTGCTGGATGACCGGTCAGCCGACGGCACTGCTGAGCTTGCCGCAGCTGCCGGAGGCCCGCGGACGCAAGTGCTTGCAGGCGCAGAGCTGCCCGAAGGCTGGGCAGGTAAATGCCATGCCTGCGCCCAGCTGGCCGAAGCAGCCGGGGGAGAGTGGCTGCTGTTCCTTGATGCGGACATCCGCCTGCAGCCGCAGGCGCTTACAGCAGCATTAGCATCAGCAGCGGCGCAGGGCAGCGGCCTGATCACCGGCTTTCCGCGGCAGCTGACCGGCACCTGGCTGGAGCGTCTGGCGGTTCCGCTGATGGTGTTTACTATTGTCTGCCACCTGCCGGTTCCGCTCGTCCGCCGCTCCAGGGACCCGCGGTTTGTGGCCGCCCACGGCGGGTTCATGCTGATCCACCGGGACAGCTACACCCGCTGCGGCGGGCACAGCGGTATCCGGGGCCAGCTGGTGGACGATATGGCACTGGCCAGAGCGGTCAAGCTGGCCGGTGAACCGGTGACCCTGGCCGATATTACAGGGCATACAGAAATGCGGATGTATCACAATGCGGCAGAGGTCTGGAAGGGCTACCGCAAAAACATTTACGCCGGCCTCGGACGCAAACCGCTGCTGCTGCTGGGTGTACTGCTGTTTTATGCGCTTCTGTATGTATTCCCGGTGATTGCCTCAGTCGGGGCGCTGATCACCGGAGAAATGGAGGCTCTGGTCTGGGCGGCAGCCGCCATAGCCGGAGGGGCTGCCATAAAAAGAACGGCCGACCGTGCAGGCCGGCAGCCGGTCTGGTTCTGCCTGCTGCTGCCGGCAAGTATGGTCAGCCTGATTGCCATTGGAGCCGCATCCTGGCGCGGCGCTGTATCCGGCCAGGGCTATGAATGGAAAGGGAGGCGGTACCGTTGAACAAGCAGGCGGTTATTATCGGTGCCGGCTTCGGCAGCCTGTCCTGTGCAGTCACGCTGGCGGCAAAGGGCTGGAAGGTGACCGTGCTGGAGCGGCAGGCACAGCCTGGCGGCAAGCTGCAGCGTGTTACGGAGCAAGGGTATACCTTTGACAGGGGCCCGAGCACTATAACCATGCCGCATGTATTCCGCTCGCTCTACGAGCTTGCCGGCGCTGAGATGGAGGAGTACGTCGAGCTGTATGAGCTGGAGCCGCGGACACGGAATATTTTTGCAGACGGGCATACGGTCGACTTATCAGGGAACACGGCATTTATGCGTGAACAGATTGCAGCCTACTCTCCTCATGACGCTGACCGCTACAGGGAATTCATGGCCGAAGCTGAACTGCTGTACAGGCTGAGTGAAAAGCAGTTCCTCAACCGGCTGCTGCTCTCCTGGAAAGATAAGCTGTCCCTGCCGCTGGTACGGGACCTGCTGCGGGTCCGGCCGTTTCTAACTCTGCAGTCACTGCTTCAGCGCTATTTCAGACATCCCAATACACTTGCTATGCTGGGGCGTTATGCCACCTATGTGGGATCATCCCCCTACCAGTCTCCGGCGATCTTTGCGATGCTGGGCCATGTAGAGGCTAAACTTGGAGTATACGGGGTTAAAGGCGGTACATATAAGCTGGTGGAAGGGCTGGTGGCGCTGGCCCGGCGGCTGGGCGTCGAAATCATTACCGGAACAGAGGTTACAGGCATCGCTGTGGCTGGCGGAAGGGCCGAAGGGGTTGAGACTTCACGCGGCTTTTATCCGGCGCGGACTGTTATTGCCGGCGGGGATGTGCTCAGCGTCAGCCGCATGCTGCTGCCTGGATCTGCCAGAAGGACGATGAGTGACCGCAGGATCGCGCGCTATGAACCCTCGTTGTCTGGTCTGGTGACTCTTGCCGGTGTGAGGCAGAAATATGAGCAGCTGCTGCATCATACGGTATTTTTTCCGGAGCAGTATGAGCCTGAGTTCACAGACATTTTTGGCAAAAGACGCCCTCCGCAAAACCCGGCAGTATACGTATGCTATTCCGGTTACTCTGAGCCCGGCATGGCCCCGGAGGATGGCAGCAATCTGTTCATTCTGGCTAACGCCCCTTATTTGAACAGCGGCTGCGACTGGGCCGGAGAGGCGGAGGTATACGGGCGGCGGATCACAGAGACACTTAACGGCTTCGGGATTGGGGGACTGGAGCAGGCCGAGGTGCTTCAGCGTTATACCCCGCAAAATATTGCTGCCGACACTCTTGCCCATCAGGGCGCGATTTACGGCATCTCCTCCAATTCTGTCCGCCAGACCTTCTCCCGCCCGGCTAACCGTTCCCGGGATGTTCAGGGGCTGTGGTATGTGGGCGGAACGACGCATCCCGGGGGAGGGACACCGGTCGTATCCTTATCGGGACGGCTTGTAGGCGAGCATATTGCAGGTGAAAGCTAGGAGTGGCCTGCGTTTCTGTCAATTGCCGGACAGCGATGCTATAATGAAGCGTGCTCTTGGCAAAAGAGATGCCGGCCGGTCCGGCATTTTACGGTTTTGGATGTGCAGATCAGGAACAAGGGAGGAGACAGCATGGAACAATTGCCGTATAAGATTACACAATCCTCATCGGCTGAAGATGGCGGGGACCCGCAGCTGCCAGTCGCTGCCGGGGAGAAGTCCCTGCTGCCTTCCTCCACAACAGGGGAGCGCAAGCTGGAGCATGTACGGCTCTGTCTGAATGAGGACGTAGGCGGCAGCGGAATTACGACCGGGCTGGAAGATTACCGGTTTGTGCATAATGCGCTGCCTGAGCTGAATTTCGACGACATCTCACTGCGCACAGCCTTCCTGGGGCGTGAGCTTCAGACACCGCTGCTGATCAGCTCCATGACTGGCGGCAGCAAGGCAACTGGCGCGATTAATGCCAGACTGGCTGAAATCGCCGGTCGCCGGGGCTGGGCGCTTGGTGTCGGCTCTGTCCGGGCAGCCGTGGAGCGGGCGGAGCTGGCCGAGACGTTCCGTGTACGTGAGCGGGCGCCCGGCGTACCGATTATCGCCAATATCGGGGCCGTGCAGCTGTCCTACGGATTCGGTGTAGAGGAGTGCCGGCGGGCTGTTGAGATCGCCGGGGCTGACTGGCTTGTGCTGCATCTGAACGGGCTGCAGGAAGTGTTCCAGCCGGAAGGCAATACCGGATTCGCTTCCCTGCTTGCCGAAATCGAAAAAGTATGCCGGGCGCTGCCGGTACCAGTCGGCATCAAGGAGGTTGGCTGGGGCATCGACGGTGATACTGCGCTCAGGCTGTACAATGCCGGCGTGGCTTTCATCGATGTGGCCGGTGCAGGCGGCACCTCTTGGAGCCAGGTGGAGAAATTCCGCAGCACCGACCCTGTGCGGCGGGCAGCAGCGGAGGCATTCGCCGACTGGGGCATTCCGACAGCTGAATGCATCCGCGGGGTACGGACGGCCGCCCCGCACGGCGCGCTGATCGGCAGCGGCGGCCTGAAGCATGGCGTGGATGCCGCCAAAGCACTCGCACTCGGCGCTGATCTGGCCGGCTTCGGCCGCAGCCTGCTCGGGCCGGCGGTGGAGTCCGAGGAGGCGCTGGACCGGGCGCTGGCTCAGGTGGAGCTGGAGCTGCGGATTGCCATGTTCGGCATCGGCGCAGCCGATCTGTCAGCACTGCGGGGAACACCCCGTCTGCTGAAGCGCCAATAATTAATGAAGTATAAAGGAAGTGCTGGACACATGATTAAGCTGGTCAGGATGGACGAACCGACCTTTCAATTTTTTCTAAAGCAGTCAACCCGCGATTATGCGGAGGACAAAATAAGAATCGGAGCCTGGGAGCAGGACACCGCGATGCAGCTGTCTCAGGAAGAGATGAGCGGCTATCTGCCGCAGGGCTTGTACACCGAAGGTGCCTACTTATATTCCATTGTCGAGAACGCCGGCGATGACCAGGCCGGATACATCTGGTTTAACGTGGTTCAGGGCCGCCAGGGCAAGGAAGCTTTTATTTACGATTTTTATATCTTCGAGCCTTACCAGCGGAACGGATATGGAAGCATGGCGCTGACACTGCTGGATGAGGAGGCGCGCTCCATGGGAGTAACACGGATCGGCCTGCATGTCTTCGGTGATAATGACCGCGCCTTTAAGCTGTATCAGAAGATGGGCTACGGGATTACGGATATTACGATGTCCAAAAAGCTTTAACGGAGCTGGAAGTTGGACTTGGACTTGAAAGACTCCATAGGGGTCTTTTTTTGTCTATTTTGCAAAAGCTACTTTGCGCCTGTGCGGGTACGATCCCGGCCGGATGTGTTATAAACCACCGCAGCCAGCATGAGCTGCCAAAGGTTACGGGAGGAATAGCAGCTGTAATGGTTTAAAAGCCGCATGCCGGGGGATAGAGGAGTGTTCAGCTGAGTTACTCAGATAAGCTGCTGGTTGGATTGCCCCATTAAGTAACTGTATCCGCAGGTTGCGGCCGCCCTTCTTGATGCAACGGCTGGCCGGAAGCGCTAACGGACTGTACCGCTCTTATCTGCTCACAAACGACCACAACCAAGACAAAATTCCGTAAATAAGAGCGTTGGAGTCCGTTAGCGTGCCTCAAAGCGGATTTTGGCTCGAATAAGCGCATCTGAGTCCGTTAGAATTATGGGTCGGGCCAAGGGCAGGCGGAATGATGTGTTTTGCCGTATTTTCATACTGAAGAGCACACGCATCAGGGGAAAACGCACATTACTTCCTACACATACCATAGAAGCGGCTGTACAGTCTGCGTCCGGACCCCGCCTTTTTTCTGACACACCCCCCGGACATCCGCTGTTGCTGGCGGTTTTGTTCTAATATATAATGGTTTAGATCACAAGTCGGTAATTATGCGGTGGATCAATACAACCGAAAATAGGAGTTGTCATATAAATGGCTTTGAAAGCTGGTATCGTCGGATTGCCAAACGTTGGTAAATCTACATTGTTTAACGCAATTACACAAGCGGGTGCGGAATCCGCTAACTATCCTTTTTGCACCATTGACCCGAATGTCGGTGTCGTGGAAGTGCCGGACGAGCGTCTCGACAAGCTGACTGAGCTGGTGCAGCCGAACAAGACAGTTCCGACCGCTTTTGAATTTGTTGATATTGCCGGACTGGTACGCGGTGCGAGCAAAGGCGAAGGCCTGGGCAACAAGTTCCTCGCCCACATCCGTGAAGTGGATGCAATCGTGCATGTTGTCCGCTGCTTTGTGGATGAGAATGTAACCCACGTAGACGGTAAGGTTAATCCGATCAGCGACATCCAGACGATTAACCTGGAGCTGATTCTGGCTGACCTTGAAAGCGTGGAGAAGCGCATTGAGCGTTCCCGCAAAAACATCAAGGGCGGCGACAAGAAATACGCCCAGGAAGTTGAAGTGCTGGAGCGTGTGAAGGAAGCTTTGTACGAAGACAAACCGGCGCGCAGCCTGGAGCTGTCGGATGACGAGCGGCTGATCGTGCGCGATCTGCACCTGCTGACCCTGAAGCCGGTGCTGTATGCAGCTAACGTGGGCGAAGATGAAGTGGCAACTGCTGAGGAGAACCCGTACGTTAAGCAGGTCCGTGAATTTGCAGCTGCTGAGAATGCTGAAGTAGTGCCGATCAGTGCCAAGGTTGAGGCTGAAATTGCCGAGCTGGAAGGCGAAGACAAAGAAATGTTCCTCGAAGAGCTGGGTCTGCAGGAATCCGGTCTGAACCGTCTGATTAAAGCGGCTTATAAGCTGCTTGGTCTGTACACTTACTTCACTGCCGGTGTGCAGGAAGTCCGTGCCTGGACGATTCGCAAAGGAACCAAGGCGCCGGGCGCTGCCGGTGTTATCCATACCGACTTCGAACGCGGCTTTATCCGTGCCGAGGTTGTGGCCTACAACGACCTTCTCGCTGCAGGTTCAATGAACGGTGCCAAAGAACGCGGACAGCTGCGCCTCGAAGGCAAGGAATATCTGGTTCAGGACGGCGATGTTATGCATTTCCGTTTCAATGTGTAAATTGCACAGCTGCTAGCGCTTAAAGATAGGAAGCCATTTTTGCGGCGGGTATCCGCTGCTGAAATGGCTTCTTTTTGCAGGACCGTCGGAATAAATGACAAAGGGTTCTGCATACTATAGGGCGGCTGGAAACTTTTTTGCAAAGATATACGCATTCAGCACGCCGTACTGTAGCCAACTGACAAGAACGGTGCTATAATATAAAGTCGTATATCTATTGTTACTGTAACCTGTAATTTTAAGTATTTAAGCGAAATATATTGAATCAGGAGAGGTGAATTCCCTTGTTGTTGGACCGATTGCAATCATTGGCGGACCGCTATGAGAAACTCAGTGAACTGCTTTGTGACCCGGATGTTGCAAACGACAGTAAGAAACTGAGGGACTATTCCAAAGAACAATCCGATCTGCAGCCGGCCTTTGAGGCCTATGCTGAATATAAAAATGTAATGGAAGAGCTCGAGGCAGCCAAGATGATGCAGGCCGAGAAGCTTGATGATGAAATGAAAGAAATGGTCAAAATGGAGATCGAGGACCTGTCCTCGCGCCAGACCGAGCTGGAGGAGAAAATCCGCATTCTGCTGCTGCCCAAGGATCCGAATGACGACAAGAACGTAATCGTCGAAATCCGCGGCGCGGCCGGCGGGGATGAAGCGGCGCTGTTCGCCTCCGACCTGTACCGGATGTACACCCGTTATGCCGATGCCCAAGGCTGGCGCGTTGAGCTGATGGATGTGAACTCAAACGACCTTGGCGGCTTCAAGGAAGTTATTTTCCTGATTAACGGCCGCGGTGCTTACAGTAAGATGAAGTACGAAAGCGGCGCACACCGCGTACAGCGTATTCCAGCCACAGAATCCGGCGGACGGATTCATACCTCCACTTCAACGGTAGCAGTGATGCCGGAAGCGGAAGATTTTGAAATTGAGATTCATGATAAAGACATCCGCGTTGATACGTTCTGCTCCAGCGGAGCGGGCGGACAGTCCGTTAATACGACTAAATCTGCTGTGCGCGTAACCCATATTCCTACCGGTATCGTAGCTACCTGTCAGGACGGCAAATCGCAGAACTCCAACAAAGAGAAGGCGTTGCAGGTACTGCGTGCCCGGATTTCCGATGTGAAACGGCAGGAAGAGGAAGCGAAGTATGCCGGGGAACGTAAGAGCAAGGTCGGTACTGGCGACCGCAGTGAGCGGATCCGCACGTACAATTTCCCGCAGAGCCGGGTAACCGATCACCGGATCGGCCTGACGCTGCACCGTCTGGAGCAGGTAATGAACGGGGAAATTACAGACATCATTTCGGCGCTGTCGATTGCTGAGCAGGCAGAATTGATGGAAAAAGGAGAATAATGCTTTGAAACACGGCTTATATGTCATGCCTCATGTGCAAAGCATCCGGGAAGCCTTTGCGGAGGCTTCTTCTTTTTTGGACAAAAGCGGGTGCAACGAGCCGCAGCGCAGCAGCCAGCTGCTGCTGGAGCATGTGCTGGGCGTAAGCGGAGCCGCTTATTATATGGCGCTGGCTGACCCTTTTCCCGCGGCGCTCAAGGACGCCTGGGAAGCTGCAGTCCGCCGGCGGGCAGCTGGTGAGCCGGTGCAGTATATCATCGGCGAGCAGGAGTTTTACGGACGGGCGTTCGAGGTAACGCCGGACGTGCTGATTCCGCGGCCGGAGACGGAGCTGCTCGTCGAGGCTATTCTCAAGTACGGTGCGGAGCTGTGGCCGGACGGGCTCGTCCCGTCCGCTGGCGACGCACACGGCGCAAGGCCGCTGGCCGCCGTCGACATCGGCGCCGGCAGCGGAGCCATCTCCGTCACGCTGGCGGCCGAAGCGCCGGCGTGGCGGGTCTGCGCCGGCGACATCTCGCCAGGCGCACTGGCCGTGGCCGCGCGCAATGCCTTGCGGCATGGCGCGGCTGTGGACCTGCGGCTCGGCGATCTGCTCGAGCCGTTTGCGGGGATGGAGACGGATATCCTCGTCTCCAACCCGCCGTACATCCCCGGCGGTGACATCGCCGGGCTGCAGCGCGAGGTGCGCGACCATGAGCCGCGCACTGCACTGGACGGCGGCGACGACGGGCTGGACCCGTACCGCCGCATGATGGAGCAGCTGCCGCTGCTGCCGGCAGCCCCGCGCCTGGTCGGCTTTGAGCTCGGCCAGGGACAGGCCGGCGATGTGGCCGCGCTGCTGCGCGCGGCGGGCCACTGGACCGAGATCGTCACCATCGACGATCTCGCCGGCATCCCCCGCCACGTGTTGGGCATCGCGCGCTAAGTGCCTCTGCTTGAGCCCCTGCATCTCAGCCGCAGGCCGTGAGCCTTACACTGAGCTAACGCGCATTACACGAATGTAATTCTCTATCTTTCACCGCCCCCGCTGTTAGAAGAACAGCCGGCGGTGAAATTGTATTTTTGCTGCCCCTTCCTTTACAATAAGAATGAACGGACTTCTACAGCTGCTGAAGTGGAAGCTCAAGTAACGAGTAAGGAGACAGGATATGCTTCAGAAGATTAAAAAGATTGACGGCGTTATCGTAGTCGTTCTATTGCTGCTGATGGTTATCAGCATTCTCTCTATATACAGTGTGACCCACGGAAGAGACGGCCTGAACGGTCATCATATTAAAATGATCAAGTTCTATATCCTTGGCCTGGTTGCTTTTCTGGGCATGACGTTCATTGATTACCGGCTGATCGTCAAATATGCACTTTATATCTATATAACCGGTATCGGAATTCTGGTGCTGGTCAGTTTTATCGGCAAAACCCAGAATGGTGCCCAGGGCTGGCTGAAGATCGGAAGCCTGAGCATCCAGCCGGCGGAGCTGTTTAAGCTGATCCTGATTCTGTTTCTGGCGGCGGTGCTGTTCCGCAAAAATAAGAACAAGCTGCTGTTCTGGAAGGATGTCGTGCCGCTCGGGCTATTGACTCTACTGCCGTTCGTGATTGTAATCAGCCAGAACGACCTTGGTAATGCCTTGTCTTATATCGTCATTTTGGCCGGCCTGCTGTGGATCGGAAATATCAAATTCTCGCATGCGCTGATCGGAATTGTGCTCGTAGCGGGAACGGCAATTGCCGGAATAATGAGTTATATCCATTATCACGATGAGCTGAAGACCTTTCTGACCGATATCGGCCGTTCGCACTGGGTTGAACGGTTTGACCCTTGGCTCGTCCCTGAAAAAGCGACGGCTAAAGCCAGTTACCACACCAAGAATGCGAAGCTGGCTATAGCCTCAGGCGGCATGAGCGGGGAGGGTTATATGAACGGAAGCTCGGTGCAGACCGACCGCGTACCGTATACGTATTCTGACTCGATCTTTGTGCAGATTGCCGAGGAGTTCGGCTTTGTCGGCTCTGCTCTGCTGCTGCTGCTGTATTTTATCCTGATTCACCGGATGATTCTGATAGCCCTGGAGGCCAAGGACCGCAGCGGACCTTTTCTGATTGTCGGTGTTGTGGCGATGATTCTGTATCAGATATTTGAAAATATCGGTGCATTTATCGGCCTGATGCCGCTCACGGGGATTACGCTGCCGTTCATCAGCTTCGGGGGAACCTCACTGATGATTAATATGGCAAGTATCGGCCTTATCATGAGTGTTCGCCTGCACGGGCAGGAAGTGGAGGAGGATCTGCCGGCTCCTGCTGTCTACCCGGCTGCCGCTAAGCAAGGATAATTAAAGACGGGATAATGAAAACTGCCGGACCTCGGAACTGGGGCTCCGGCAGTTTTTTTTATTTGGCTGGTGAATACCCGTACATTTGTATTTTGGCAGCGGCATGCTTTAATATGGGAATTAGAAGTTATTTCCTGTACTGATAGGAGTCCGCCAGATGCTGCAAAGAATTAAAAAGATAGACGGGATAATCGTAATCGTGCTGCTCCTGCTGATGGCTGTCAGCATGTTGTCGATATACAGCGTTACCCATGGCCGGGCTGAGGACGGCTTCCATATCCAGATGGCCCAATATTACGCGGCGGGCTTTGTCGTTTTTTTCGGATTATCCTTATTCGATTACCGGATTCTGGTCAGGTATGCAATATATATTTACATTCTGGGGATCGGGATTCTAGTGCTGGTCAGTTTGTTTGGAACCGTAAAGTTTGGCGCCAGAGCCTGGCTGGAAATTGGGGGCTTCAGCTTCCAGCCGGCTGAACTGTTCAAGCTGATTCTGATTTTGGCGCTGTCGGCCCTGCTGGTCCGGCTTGGCCGGAGCCAACTCCGGTTCTGGCGTGATGTTGTACCGCTTAGCCTGGTTGGCCTGCTGCCGTTTGGTATCGTTATTCTCCAGAATGACATGGGGAATGCCCTTAGCTATATGGTTATTCTCGTCGGCCTGTTGTGGATAGGCAGGATCAAGGCTTCACACGCGCTGATCGGGCTGCTGATAGCCGGAGGCGCTTTTGGGGCTTTTGTTTACAGCTATATTAACTATCATGAGCAAACGGCGGATTTTTTGAGCGCAACGATCGGCCGGGAGCATTTTATCAAACGCTTTGACCCCTGGCTGGTGCCGGAGCGGGCCAGCAGTGATGACAGCTACCAGACGCGAAATGCGCGGATCGCTATTGGCTCAGGCGGCCTGAGCGGGGAAGGTTATCTTGAGGGCAGTTCAGTCCAGTCTAATAAAATACCAGTGCTGTACTCTGATGCCATTTTTGCGCAAATTGCTGAGGAATTCGGGTTTATTGGCGCAGCGGTGCTGCTGATGCTGTTTTTTATCCTGATTCACCGGATGATTCTATTCGCGTTGGAATGCAAGGATAAGGCCGGGCCTTTTCTGATCATTGGCATAATTGCGATGCTGCTGTATCAGATTCTGGAGAATATCGGAGCCTATATCGGCCTGATGCCGCTTACGGGTATTACGCTGCCGTTCATCAGCTTTGGGGGCACTTCGGTTCTGATTAATATGGCGAGTATGGGCATTGCCATGAGTGTGCATATATACGGCCGGGATGTGGAGGAGGAGCTGCCTGTCCCCGCAATGTATTTTTAAGCAGGAGATAAACTTTTAATAGTTTAATAGGTTTGCAGTCTCTCATTTCCGGACATACTGGGAGTATAAGAGGTTCAGGGAGAGGGGCTGCAGGAAATGAAATTATTCTCGCCGGAGAGACAGGAAGCCTTACGCGTTACTTTTAAGCATACTGCCATTTTATTTTCTTTTCTGATGGTGCTGATGATGGTCTGGGAAGGACAAAAAAGCGATGCGGCTGTAGCAGAGTCGGCTATTCCGCAGGAATCGATCCGTCTGCGCATTCTTGCTAATTCTGACGGAGCCGGGGATCAGCTGGTCAAACGCCAGATCCGCGATGCCGTGGTGGAGCAGATGAACCAGTGGGTTTCCGGACTGGAGGACCCGCAAAGTCTGGAACAGGCACGGGCTTTGATCAAAAGCCATTTACCGGAGCTGAATGAGCTGGTTGCCCGGGAACTGCTGCAGCGGGGAATTGATTATGATTTCCAGGTCGAGCTCGGTGTCGTGCCATTCCCGACCAAGCTGTATGGCGGAACAGTATATCCGGCTGGTGAGTATGAAGCCGTGCGGATTACGCTGGGAGCGGGAAAAGGACAAAACTGGTGGTGCGTGCTGTTTCCGCCGCTCTGCTTCATTGATGCAGGTACTGGTGACGCCGCCGCTAAAGGAACAGGAGTTGCTTCGGCTGCCGGAGCTGAGACAAGCATGAATAATAAGACTGCGGATAACAATGATAATAGTTTAAAACAAACAGCGGCAGCTGCAGACGGCGGCGAAGCAGAAGCGCCGGAGGTGCGTTTCTTCCTCTGGGATATGCTGAAGAATCTATGGAATTGGATTAGCGGGCTGTGGGCCTGATCCGGAATTATGAATATTTGGTCATAGTAATATAGCAGCTTCGGCCCCGTCCTGGATGGGGCCGTTTATTGTGCGCACAGCCTCTCCCCAGTCATGATTGTCCCATTGTCTGCATATCGTTGTTGTACAAGACATTCAGACTTTGGGGGTATGGGCATGGCGGGGGTTTATGCTGGCTGGGGCCAGCTTGTAACGATTGCCATCATGGCAATTGCACTGGGGATGGATGCCTTTTCGCTGGGCGTGGGGATTGGAATGAAGGGCATCCGTCTGTTGCATGTACTGCAGCTCAGCCTGCTGATTGCTTTTTTTCATGTACTGATGCCTCTGCTCGGTTTGTTCACCGGCAGTTACGTAGGCCATTTGCTGGGACAAGTAACGACATATGCAGCCGGAGGACTGCTAATTCTGCTGGGCGGGCATATGGTCTGGAACACTTTCCGCAAAGAGGAAAACACAAGCCGGCCGATGGATCACCGCACCTTCTGGGGCATGCTGCTTATTTCACTGAGTGTGAGTATTGATTCCTTCTCTGTAGGGGTATCCCTGGGGATGTTCGTGGACAGTATTATTTTAACCGTACTGGCCTTTGGAGTCTGCGGCGGTTTCATGGCTATTACCGGTTTGCTACTGGGAAGGCATGTCAGCCGCGGGCTTGGTGATTACGGTGAGGCGCTGGGCGGAGCGATTCTTTTGGGGTTTGGCTTGCTGTTCATCTTCTGATACAATAACGGCATCAGAATTTTATATTATCCTTCATGGAGGTGGAAAGCATGCTGAATATTTTATTCGTCTGCACCGGCAATACATGCCGCAGTCCTATGGCTGAGGGGCTTTTAAGGAAGCTGGCAAAGGAGCGGGGCATCGAGCTTGCAGTACGGTCTGCAGGCGTTTCCGCCATTTCCGGCACATCCGTATCCAGACATGCCGCAGCGATTCTGCGCGAGGAAGGAATTAACGATCCGATGAGCTCCACCCAGCTTAGTGCGGAGGCCGTGAACTGGGCGGACCTGGTGCTGACGCTGACCGGCGGGCATAAACGGCATCTGCTGCAGTATTTCCCGGAGGCGGTATCCAAAACTCACACACTCAAGGAATATGTATATAATGAGGACTCTGTAAACGGCGATATTAAGGAGCTGGACAGCCTGTACGCGGAGGCAGAGCTCTCTGTCGCACTCGGCCGGGAGCCCAAATCAGCAGACCTGCAGCGGATTATTGAAATCCGGCAGCGGATTCCGAGCTTCGATATCTCTGATCCGTTTGGCGGCTCCCGTGAGGATTATGAGCTTGCCGCTGCCGAGATCCGGACTGCGCTTTACAGTCTGCTCGACAAATTAGAGTCCTTACGCCGTTTGTAAAGAAGGTTGATTTTTTGCAGGCTATCCATTAAGATGTAATAAATATTACCCGGTTCCGGTGTGACTGGCGACAAGTGTGGATGAAACCACGATGGAGCACTGGAATAAACGGCCGGTCGCCTGGGCAAAAGAGCACATCCGCAGCCACCTGCGGACTGCTCTTTTTTGTTTAAATTGACATAATGAGTGCTTGGAGGAGGCGTAAGCGATGGATGAGGTCATGAAGCAGGACTCGCCGGAAGAACGCGCAGCAGGCAGTATATCAGGGCAGGGGGAGTCTCCGGCGGGTGCGGAGCTTTCGCTGTCAGAGGCAGCTGCTGTGGTTGTGGGCGAGCTGGCGGAAGCCGGTAAGCTTGGGCCCGGCAGGATTCTTGTAGTCGGGGCCAGCACCAGTGAAGTTGCGGGTGTACGGATCGGCACCGGCGGTGCCCTGGATGTGGCGCAGCAGCTGCTGCAGGGAATACGCCGGATAGCAGATGAGCGGGGCTTCCATACTGTATACCAGTGCTGTGAACATTTGAACCGCTCACTGGTTATGGAACGTTCCCTGCTGGAAGCTCTGGGTCTGAGGGAGGTTTCGGCTGTGCCGGTTCCCGGCGCCGGCGGTTCGATGGCTGCAGCAGCCTACGGCTCCATGGAAGATCCGGTTCTGGCCGAGACAGTAGAGGCCCATGCCGGCATTGATATCGGCGAGACGCTGATCGGCATGCATCTCCGGCGGGTGGCTGTGCCTTTCCGGCCAAGCCTGCGGTATATCGGCTTAGCCAGAGTGAATGCCGCCTTCAGCAGACCGCCGCTGATCGGCGGTGAACGTGCGGTCTACCGCACACAGGAGACCAGCGGCTCCCCGCAGTGTGATTAAACCCGCGGAATAAAAATTGCAGCATCGTACAGCAGTCAGCCAGAGGTTTTGATTTAACACCACATAAAATTATGAGCAATACAGGGAGGAAGTAAGAAATCATGGAACAATTGCGCAAGAGTGACCCGGCAGTACTGGAAGCAATGGGGCTGGAGCTGAGCCGTCAGCGTGCCAACATCGAGCTTATTGCATCAGAGAATATCGTCAGTGAAGCTGTAATGGAAGCAATGGGTTCTGTGCTTACGAATAAATATGCCGAAGGCTATCCCGGCAAACGCTACTATGGCGGCTGTGAAGATGTAGACATCGTGGAGAACCTTGCCCGCGACCGTGCCAAGGAGCTGTTCGGTGCCGAGCATGTCAATGTTCAGCCGCATTCCGGTGCCCAGGCGAATATGGCGGTCTATCTGGCTGCGCTGAATCCTGGAGATACTGTACTGGGTATGAACCTGGCCCATGGCGGTCATTTGACGCACGGCAGTCCGGTTAATGCCTCCGGCTTGCTGTATAACTTTGTGGCTTATGGTGTACAGGAAGATACATTCCTGATTGATTACGACGAAGTGCGCAAAGCTGCATTCAAGCACCGTCCTAAGCTGATTGTTGCCGGAGCAAGCGCCTATCCGCGGACAATTGATTTCGAAGCGCTTGGCAAGATTGCAAATGATGTCGGTGCGCTGTTTATGGTTGATATGGCGCACATTGCCGGCCTCGTTGCTGCCGGACTCCACCCTAGCCCTGTGCCGCATGCCCATTTTGTTACAACAACAACCCACAAAACGCTGCGCGGACCGCGCGGAGGGATGATCCTGTGCAGACAGCCTTGGGCTGCTGCTATTGATAAGGCTGTGTTCCCGGGCTCCCAGGGCGGACCGCTGATGCATGTTATTGCATCCAAAGCCGTATCCTTTGGTGAAGCACTGCAGCCATCCTTCAAGACCTATGCCCAGAATGTTGTAAAGAACGCCAAGGTACTCTCGGAAACGCTGATCGGTGAAGGTATTAATATCGTTTCCGGCGGTACAGACAACCACCTGATGCTGCTGGATACCCGTAACCTGAATATTACCGGTAAAGATGCAGAGAAGGTGCTGGATTCCATCGGAATTACCGTAAATAAAAATGCTATTCCGTTTGATCCGACCAGCCCGTTTGTAACAAGCGGTATCCGCATCGGTACGCCGGCGGTTACGTCCCGCGGAATGGACGAGCAGGCGATGAGCGTCATCGGCCGCATTATTGCCAAGGTGTTGAAGAATCCTAAGGATGAGACGGTGCTGAGTGAAGCGGCCCGCGAGGTAGCTGAGCTTACCGAGAAATTCCCGATCTATCCTGGTTTGCAATACTAATAACTAATCCGGCTTCAGCTTATGGAGCGGAATTACGCCTCGGCAAAGACTGTTTTTTGAAGGTCTTTGCCGGGGCTTTTTTTATTGCTAAGGTGTAAAGTTGCATAATGTTCACAATTTAAACGCGGAAATTGTCGATAAATTCCATGAAATATCCATGAAAGTTCATGGAAATTTCAATAAAAACAGTGAAAAAAATGTGAATGGTATTAAAAAGGTGAAATAGCATACACTAAGGCTCGGTTTATATCCTGAGAGATTGAGGAATAAGCCTAGACTTGTCTTTACAGGCTTCAGGAGGAGCTGCAGTTTTATGCAGCTACTTTCCCTTCGGAGGTGAAATACACCTCCGGTGATGATATAATAGACAAGATTTAGCCTCAGAAGCGGCAAAAGCGCTTTCTGCGGCTGACAAGACTTACATTTACCGGAGGGACAGAAATGGGAAAATTGGTAATTTGCGATCATCCTTTGATTCAGCACAAACTGACATTTATCCGCGATGTGCGGACCAACACAAAAGAATTCAGAGAGCATGTAGATGAAGTGGCGACACTTATGGCTTATGAAATTACACGGGATATTCCGCTGGAGACAATCACTGTACAAACACCGGTAGCAGAAACAGAGAGCAAGGTTATTTCGGGCAGAATGCTCGGGCTGATTCCGATTCTCCGCGCCGGTCTTGGAATGACTGAGGGCGTTCTCAAATTGCTGCCTGCAGCCAAGGTAGGCCATGTAGGCCTGTTCCGTGATCCGGAAACGCTGCAGCCGGTTGAATATTACATTAAGCTTCCTACTGATGTACAGGAGCGTGAACTGATTGTAATCGATCCGATGCTGGCTACAGGCGGCTCTGCTATTGCGGCAATCACGTCGCTGAAGAACCGCGGCTGTACCCAGATCAAGATGATGAACCTGATCGCTGCTCCGGAAGGCGTTGCGGCTGTACAGGCTGCTCACCCTGATGTTGATATTTACGTAGCTGCGCTTGATGATCACCTGAATGATCACGGATACATTATTCCGGGACTCGGGGATGCCGGAGACCGTTTATACGGAACCAAATAGGACGTAACGGAGTATTAGAGAATAGCGGCGCAGACTTCTGTCTGTGCGGCTTGCTACCTATATAGTAGAAAGGGGTGGGGAAATGACTAAGAAAATAAAGGTAATGACTATCTTCGGCGTGCGTCCGGAAGCTATCAAAATGGCGCCGCTCGTACTTGAGCTGAACAAGCATCCTGAACATATCGAGTCAGTTGTGTGTGTAACCGCACAGCATCGTGAGCTGCTTGATCAGGTACTGGAAGTGTTCAAAATCGTTCCCGATTATGATCTGGACGTAATGAAGGACCGGCAGACGCTTAATGAAATCACTATCCGTGTGCTGGAGGGGCTTGAGCCTGTTCTCCGTGAAGCCAAGCCGGATCTGGTACTTGTCCATGGTGATACACTGACAACCTTCCTGGCCAGTTATGCCTCCTTCCTCCAGCAGATTCAGGTTGGACATGTAGAGGCGGGACTACGGACCTGGAACAAGCTGTCTCCATATCCTGAGGAAATGAACCGTCAATTAACAGGGGTTTTGGCTGATTTACACTTTGCTCCGACTGACTGGTCTGCAGGGAATTTGAGACACGAGAACAAAAAAGAGTCAAGTATCTATATCACAGGCAACACCGTAACCGATGTGTTTCAATATACCGTACAGCCGGACTACCGGCATCCGGTGCTCGATTTTGCGGCGGGAAAAAGATTAATTCTGATGACGGCGCACCGCAGGGAGTCTCAAGGCGAACCGCACCGTCATATTTTCCGTGCTGTCAAAAGAATCGCTGATGAGTTTGAAGATGTCGCTATTGTCTATCCTGTGCATCCGAGTCCTGCAGTCAAGGAACCGGCGCATGAGATCCTGGGCGGACATCCGAGAATCAAGCTGATCGATCCGCTGGATGTTGTTGACCTGCACAATTTTTATCCGCATACCCACCTGATTTTGACCGATTCCGGCGGCCTGCAGGAGGAAGCTCCCTCCTTTGGAGTTCCTGTGCTCGTGCTGCGTGATACGACTGAGCGCCCGGAAGGGATCGAGGCCGGAACTTTGGAGCTTGTGGGGACGGACGAGGAGAAGGTGTATCAACGGACACATGCTCTGCTGACTGATCAGGCACTTTACCAGTCGATGAGCCGGGCCGCCAACCCGTATGGAGACGGCAAAGCTTCTGAAAGAATTGTCAATGCGATTAAGCACCATTTCGGTGTAAATGCCGATCGTCCAGAAGAATTTCATAAAACGTTCACAAATGAGGTAAAAGGCTAAAATTACTAATATACGAAAATGAAAATACAGCATACAGTGAAACTGTACGGTTTGTATGGTTTTGAATAAAAATGCTGTGATTATTTTCATGTTTTCATGCACTTTTGGGCAATTTTCGGTGAATTGACAAAGAGTCTGGATATTCAGTAAAATTAGTTGGGATTGTAGCCTATGAAAGAGCCGAAGCGTGAAGCCGGGCTGGGAAAAACCGCTCTGGTGATTGCAAGTGCAGGCACTTTGCTTGCCGCTTACATTATGATAGGTATCTTTGCAGCAAGGTGGCTTCAACGCCAGATTGACGGCCCTGAATTCTGGGTTGCAATCGGCGCGATTTCCGGAATGGCTCTGGGAATTATTAACGTCGTCCTGTTAATTAAAAAATTTCTGGGGGAGCAAAATGGATAATATGACTCCCATGATCAATGCCGTAACAAGAGTCACATTTGTACTCATGGCCGGATTGCTGATGGGATATGCTCTTCATCATGAAACCCGTGCAGTCACACTGGGGATGACACTCGGTTTGCTTGCGGGTATAGTGAATTTCCGTTATCTGGCCGTAAAGGTGCGGCGGGTAGCTGAATCGGTTGCAAATAATGAGGGGAAGGCTTTCAGTCTCGGGTTTGTAACACGGATCAGCTTTGCCATTCTGGTCACTATGTTCTCGGTCAAGATTGAGCATTTCTCGCTTGAGGCTACTATTGCTGGAGTCTTTATTCCCCAGCTTCTCTCTATTCCGGTAGGGATTTATTTAAGTGTAAAGAACAAGATGTAAGATTAAAGGGAAAGGGGGATGATACCATGCATGAAATGCCAATAATCTATCTTGGCAGCATACCAATTGATCTATCTGCTGTACTGACACTGCTAATCAGTTCTGTTGTTGTTTTTGTTCTGGTGATGCTGTCTGTCCGCAACCTGTCTGTCGATAATCCGTCCAGACTCCAGAATTTTATGGAGTGGGTAGTTGAGTTCGTACAAGGGATTATCAGCAGTGCAATGGACCTGAAAAAGGGCAAGCCGTACATATCACTGGGATTGACGCTGATACTGTTTATCTTTGTCTCCAATCTCCTGGGTCTGCCTTTTTCCTTTATCACTGAGGCCCATGAGCCAGTATATATTTTTGGACACGTGATTGATGCGACCAAAAATCTGGCGCACGGCGACCATGTTGAGCTGCTCTGGTATAAGTCACCGACTGCCGACATCAACATTACTGCCGGACTCGCGATCATCGTTTTCGTACTGATGAACTTCCTGGGCATCAAGCAGAACGGCAAGCATTATTTCAAGCACTACATTGAGCCGTTTCCGATTTTCCTGCCGCTCAACATCATCGAAAACCTGGCTAAGCCGGTTGCACTGGCTATTCGTTTGTTCGCGAATATCTTTGCCGGTGAGGTTCTGATCACTGTAATTCTCAAGCTGGGAATAGTAAGTATACCGTTCCTGGCAGTCTGGCAAGGCTTCAGTATTTTTGTCGGGGCACTCCAGGCGTTTATTTTCACCATTCTGACGATGGTGTACATCGCACAGATGACCATTCACGAAGAAGAAGCGCATTAATGAACTGCCGTGAGACTGAGCGGCAATTGCCATGGGGTTTTCGCGGGAGATTTTTATATCATTAAAACCACAAAAAATGAACCGAAATTAAAGGAGGATATTTTCAATGGAATTTTTGGCAGCAGCAATCGCGGTTGGTTTGGGCGCACTCGGCGCAGGTCTGGGTAACGGTATGATCGTAAGTAGAACGGTTGAATCTATCGCCCGTCAGCCGGAAGCTCGTAACGCCCTGCAGACTACAATGTTTATCGGTGTAGGTATCGTCGAAGTTATTCCTTTGGCGGCAACAGTTATTGCATTCTTGATCATGTTTTCATAATAAACCGTTCTTACGGTTTGGCGGGGAGGGCTAGTGCCATCCGCGCCTTACTTTTGTATATATCCGCACACCGCGGTAACGGAAAGGAGTGACCACAGTGACTATAGTATGGACTAACATAGTATTTTCAATTGTCGCATTTGTAATCCTGTATATCCTGCTCAGTAAATTTGCTTTCAGCAAATTGTTCGGAATCATGGAGAAACGCCGTGAACTTGTGCTGCAGCAGATGGACGAAGCGGCTAAGACCAGAGAGCAGGCGGTCGCTTATGTAGAAGAGCAGAAGCAAGCCTTGCAGAAGGCGCGCGAGGAAGCTCAGCAGATTATCCAGCAATCGCAGGCTACCAGCCTTAACCAGGCTGACAAGCTGATCGATCAGGCTAAGAATGAGGCTGCCCGTCTTAAAGATGAGGCTGTCCGTGATATTGCTAATGAAAAGAACAAGGCAGTGGAAGCGCTGCGCGGGGAGCTTGGTGCTGCTTCCGTCCGGATTGCCTCCAAGCTGCTTGAAAAAGAAGTTAAGGCTGATGGCGAGCAGGAGCAGCTTGTTAATCAATACCTCAAAGAGGTAGGAGGCCGGCCATGAGCGGCAGTGCGGTAGTTGCCAAACGTTATGCCAAAGCCTTGTACAGTGCTGCGGTAGAGAAGGGCAATACGCTTGAGGTTGAAGAACAGCTGAAGACGGTAGTCGAGGTGCTCCATCTTGATGAAGAGGTGAAGCGGTTTATTCTTGCACCGCGCATTTCACAGTCCGACAAGCTGAAGGTGCTGCGCACCGGACTTCAGGGCAAGCTCTCTGATACGGTACTGAATACGGTAGAGCTGCTGGTAGAACGGGGCAGAACCGATATTTTTGCAGATTTGCTGGAAGCATACGTGAAGATAGAAGGCGAAGCCCAGGGTATCGGCGATGCGACTGTCTACTCTACTTATGCACTGAGCCAGGCGGAACAGGATACTGTAGCCCGGGAATTCAGCCAGCTTACCAAACGGAAGATTCGTGTTACGAATCTCGTTGATCCAAGTCTGCTCGGTGGATTGAAGGTCGTTATCGGCGATACGCTGTATGATGGCAGCCTCGCGGGCAAGCTTGCACGTCTTGAGAAATCTTTTAATGATAAGCATAGAAGATAGGGGTGAGGATATTGAGCATTAGACCTGAAGAGATCAGCAGTTTGATCAAAAGTCAAATTGAGCAATATAAAGCCGATATTGAAGTGGCCGAAATCGGCACCGTCATTCAAGTCGGCGACGGTATCGCCCGTGTCTACGGTCTGGAAAACGCGATGGCAGGGGAACTGCTGGAGTTCTCCAACGGAGTAGTGGGCATGGCGCTCAACCTGGAAGAAAGCAACGTCGGTGTTGTTATCCTGGGTGAGTACACAGCAATTCGCGAAGGCGATCAAGTAAAACGTACCGGACAAATTATGCAGGTTCCTGTAGGCGAAGCCCTGCTGGGCCGTGTAGTAAATCCTCTGGGTCAGCCGCTGGACGGCAAAGGCCCGATTGCAACAACAGAATTCCGTCCGGTCGAAAATAATGCACCAGGCGTTATCGACCGTAAATCGGTACATGAGCCTATGCAGACAGGTCTTAAAGCTATCGACGCGATGGTGCCAATCGGCCGCGGACAGCGCGAGCTGATCATCGGTGACCGTCAGACCGGTAAAACAGCAATCGCTATTGATGCGATTATCAACCAAAAAGGCAATGGCATGAAATGTATCTATGTAGCCATCGGCCAGAAGCAATCTACAGTAGCTCAGGTTGTGGAAACCCTACGCCGTCATGGCGCGCTGGATTACACAATCGTTGTAACGGCTTCGGCCTCCGAGCCGTCCCCGCTGCTGTATATCGCTCCATACGCAGGCTGCGCAATGGGCGAATACTTCATGTACAAAGGCGAGCACGTGCTTGTCATCTATGATGACCTTTCGAAGCAAGCCTCTGCATACCGTGAGTTGTCCCTGCTGCTCCGCCGTCCACCGGGCCGTGAAGCATTCCCGGGTGACGTATTCTATCTGCACTCCCGCCTTCTGGAGCGTGCAGCCAAGCTTAGCGACGAGCTTGGTGGTGGTTCATTAACCGCCCTTCCTTTCATCGAAACACAGGCTTCCGACGTATCAGCTTACATTCCTACGAACGTAATCTCGATCACTGACGGCCAGATCTTCCTTGAATCCGACCTGTTCTACTCCGGTCAGCGTCCGGCGATCAACGTCGGTATCTCCGTATCCCGTGTAGGCGGTTCGGCACAGATCAAAGCGATGAAGAAGGTTGCCGGCTCCCTGCGTCTGGATCTGGCTCAATACCGTGAGCTTCAGGCGTTCTCCCAGTTCGGTTCCGATCTTGATAAGTCTACGCAGGCCCGTCTGAACCGCGGTGCGCGTATGATGGAAATTCTCAAACAGGGCGTTAACCAGCCGTTGTCTGTAGAACATCAAGTTATCAGCTTGTACACTGCTGTTAAGGGCCACCTGGATGATATTCCGGTCAAAGATGTAAGACGGTTTGAGAAGGAATTCCTGGCATTTGTGGATTCCGGAGCTGCCGGTATCGTTCAGTCCATTACGGATACCAAGGACTTGACTGCAGATAACGAAGCTGCCCTCAAAGAAGCGATCGATAAGTTCAAAAGAGGCTTCGCAACCAGCTAATCTTTAATACACATACAAACATAGCCTGAACCGGGGCGTTGGCACTGCCGAAGCTCCGGGATATGCTTACAAAGATAGCTTTAACTTTGTTAAAGCTCAGTTTACGCTTACGAAGATAGCTTTGACTTCGTCAAAGCTTTAAGGTGGTGAAATCATGGCAAGAAGCATGCGTGATATTAAACGTCAAATCAAGAGCGTTCAAAACACCAGACAGATCACCAAGGCAATGGAAATGGTAGCCGCCTCAAAACTGCGCAAAGCGCAGGAAAAAGCGGAAGCTGCCCGTCCTTACTCGGAGAAGCTGAAAGAGGTTGTAGCGAACATTGCTGCCGGTACCCAGGGGATTAGCCATCCGATGCTGGTGAGCCGTCCCGTGAAGAAGACTGCTTATCTTATCGTTACCTCCGACAGAGGCCTCGCCGGCGGATACAATGCCAATATTCTGCGTAAGGTGACAATGCTCCTGGCAGAAAAGCATAAATCCAAAGACGAGTATGCTTTGTTCGTGATCGGCCGTAAAGGCCGCGACTTTTTGCGCCGCCGTGAGTATCCGATTGTAGAGGAAATAACAGAACTGTCCGATTCACCGAAATTCTCCGACATCAAGTCGATTGCTTTTTCGGCGGTACAGCAGTTCGAAACAGGCGTGTACGACGAACTGTATATCTGTTATAACATGTTCGTAAATGCGATCAGCCAGGTGCCGACCGTAGACCGCTTGCTCCCAATGGATACTGTAGGTGCAGGGGAACATCACGAGGCAAGTGCCAGTTACGAATATGAGCCTTCTCCTGAAGGTGTACTCGGCGTGCTGCTTCCCAAATATGCGGAAACCCTGATTTATAGTGCGGTTCTCGACGGCAAAGCCAGTGAGCTCGGTGCAAAAATGACCGCGATGGGCAGTGCCACGAAGAACGCATCGAAGATGATCGGTGAACTCAGACTTACTTATAACCGTGCCCGTCAAGCGGCTATTACCCAGGAAATTACCGAGATTGTGGCCGGAGCGAACGCGCAGTCTTAAACAATGGAAACGGGCGCCGGAGCTTGGTGAAGGCCTTCCCGTTTCTTCTCAATGCAACAGCTTTCGAGGAGGGAAATAATAAGATGAACAAAGGACGCGTTGTAAGCATTATGGGTCCGGTTGTCGATATTGAATTTGAACGCGGCCAGCTGCCCGAGATTTTCAACGCTATCAAGATTGAAACCAGCTTGGAAAATGGCCGTACGATTGATTTGACTCTTGAGGTTTCCAATCACCTGGGTGACAATCTGGTTCGTTGTATCGCTATGTCGTCCACGGACGGCCTGGTGCGCGGACTTGAGGTTATTGACCTGGGCGGACCGATTTCCGTACCAGTTGGCGCAGCTACACTTGGCCGCGTGTTCAACGTACTGGGCAATCCTATTGATAACGGCGCTGCAGTAGTCGCAGAGCGCAACCCGATTCACCGTCTGGCTCCGACATTTGATGAGCTGTCCACCCAAGCGGAAATCCTGGAAACAGGAATCAAGGTTATCGACCTGCTGGCCCCTTATGCCAAAGGCGGTAAAATTGGCCTGTTCGGCGGTGCCGGCGTTGGTAAAACCGTAACGATTCAGGAACTGATCAACAACATCGCGCAAGAGCACGGCGGTATCTCCGTATTCGCCGGTGTTGGTGAACGTACCCGTGAAGGGAACGACCTTTATCATGAAATGACGGATTCCGGCGTTATCAAGAAAACCGCAATGGTATTCGGACAAATGAACGAGCCGCCGGGCGCACGTCTTCGTGTAGCTCTGACCGGTCTGACCATGGCAGAGTACTTCCGTGATGTGGAAGGCCGCGATACGCTGCTCTTTATCGATAACATATTCCGCTTTACCCAGGCGGGTTCCGAAGTATCCGCCCTGCTCGGCCGTATGCCGTCTGCGGTAGGTTACCAGCCTACACTGGCTACAGAAATGGGTCAGCTGCAGGAGCGCATCACTTCCACCAAGAAGGGTTCCGTTACTTCGATCCAGGCGATCTACGTACCGGCGGATGACTATACTGACCCGGCTCCGGCAACGGCGTTTGCCCACTTGGATGCAACGACCAACCTTGAGCGTAAGATTTCCGAGAAGGGGATTTTCCCTGCGGTAGATCCGCTGGCATCCAGCTCGCGTATCCTCGCTCCGGAAATTGTCGGCGATGAGCACTATAATGTGGCACAAGGCGTTAAGCAGCTGCTGCAGCGTTATACTGAACTTCAGGATATCATTGCGATCCTGGGTATGGATGAGCTGAGTGAAGAAGACAAGGTTATCGTGGCCCGTGCCCGTAAAGTTGAACGCTTCCTGTCCCAGCCATTCCACGTAGCTGAACAATTCACCGGCTTCAAGGGCAAATACGTGCCTATCAAAGAAACTGTACGCAGCTTCAAAGAAATTCTGGAAGGCAAGCACGATGATCTTCCGGAAGCAGCCTTCCTCTTTGTAGGTACGATTGAAGAAGCAGTCGAAAAAGCGAAATCCATGTAATTTTGTTAAGATTAAGCTTTCGATAGCGAGCTTTACTTCGTAAAGCTTAAGCTTATGCTTACGATGTGAGCTTAACGATGTTAAGCTTTTAGGAGGAATGGAAGTGAATACCTTTCTGCTTGAAATTGTCACACCGGAGCATCTCGTTTACTCCAAGCAGGTTACCAGCCTGACAGTACGCGGAGTTGACGGGGAGCTGGGCATTTTGCCGGGACATATTCCGCTGGTGACTCCACTTCAGGTTGCTCCGCTCACTGTCAAATCGGACGGCGTTACGACCACTATCGCTGTTCATGGCGGGTTCGTAGAGGTGCACAAAGATAAAGTGACAGTTCTGGCTGAAAGCGCCGAGCTGCCTAAGGACATCGACGTTGAACGCGCCGAAGCGGCCAGAGAACGCGCTCAGCGCCGCCTTCAGACCCGCAGCAAACAGGACGAGATTGATCATCGCCGTGCGGAGCTTGCGCTTCAGCGCGCTGTTACACGGATTAAAGTGTCCACCGGAAAAGGACAACAGTAGCAATTCAGCGGTCAAGCCTAAGGCTTGACCGCTTTTTCATGGTACGGTACTGCAAATATTATGAAAATCTCGTAACAATCCAGGCTATTCGGGCATGTAATGTTTAAAACTTTGTAAAAGTACTGGATTCTTTTGACCTGCACAAGTATGATATAAGAGTCGATTTCCAAGTAACTTACACGGAGGTTTTCCATGGATCAATTGTTGGTTGAAGATTTGTCCAGTGCGGTCGGTACCAGCGGTCTGGTATCCATGATCGTTTCTTTGCTCTGTGTAGTCTTATCTTGGTGGGCACTTCAGAACCTTAAGCTCGATCTGGTCATAAGATATCCCAAGAGCCCTCAGGGCAGACTGCTGCATTTGCTGCTGGCCATCGTTCTGGGCCACTTCGTGGCTGGCTTTTTGCTGGATTACCTGGGCTGGAGCGGGCAGATCCGCAACATGTTTTAATGGCAGGTGGTTTGGTTATATCTGTCTTAGGCCCAGACGGCAAAAATGGTGTCGAATAATAAGGTTTTATTATGTCAACACTGATGTTTAAGGAACGTGCCCGCACATCGGGCGCAATGACGGAATATCCGATATTTTAACAGATGCATCTTACCTTCAAAAATTAAATTAAGAAATAATGGACGCGGAGGGAAACCGAAATGAGCAAATTTATCGTCCGCGGTGGCAACAGATTGACCGGGAGCGTGAAAGTTAGCGGCGCAAAAAATTCCGTACTACCGATCATAGCCGCCTCTCTATTGGCAGAAGAAGGAGTCAGCGTTATTGTAGACGCTCCTCCGCTAGACGATGTAATGACCATCAGCAAAGTGCTGGAATCTCTGGGTGCGGGTGTTACATACCAGAACGATATCATCGAGGTGGATGCCAGAAACATATCCTCCTGTGAAGCGCCTTATGAATGGGTGCGCAAAATGCGTGCATCCTTCCTAGTCATGGGCCCGCTATTGTCCCGTATGGGCCATACCCGCATTTCACTGCCGGGAGGCTGTGCAATCGGCACAAGACCGATCGACCAGCATCTGAAGGGCTTTGAAGCGCTGGGTGCCGAGATCAGTCTGGGCCAGGGTTACATTGAAGCTAAATCTAACGGCCGTCTGCGCGGAGCCAAGGTCTATTTGGATGTGGCCAGCGTAGGCGCAACTGAGAATATAATGATGGCCGCAGCACTCGCGGAAGGTGTTACTGTAATTGAGAACGCCGCAAAAGAGCCGGAGATTGTCGATCTGGCCAACTATCTGAACGGCATGGGCGGCATTGTCCGCGGTGCGGGAACCGGCGTTATCCGTATTGAAGGCGTTGAGCGCCTGCACGGCGTGAAGCATCATGTCATCCCTGACCGGATTGAAGCAGGCACCTATATGGCGGCTGCAGCGATTACCGGCGGCGATGTTTATGTTGAGGGCGCTATTGCCGATCACCTTGGTCCGGTAATTGCCAAGATGGAGGAAATGGGCGTAACCATTCTTCCAGACGAGAACGGCATCCGTGTCATCAGTGACAAGCCGCTGAAGGCTGTTGATCTGAAGACATTGCCATACCCTGGCTTCCCGACTGATATGCAGTCACAGATGATGGCGCTGCTGCTCCGTTCGGAAGGCACCTCTGTCGTTACTGAGACTGTGTTTGAGAACCGGTTCATGCATGTGGATGAATTCCACAACATGAATGCCGAAATCAAGATTGAGGGCCGTTCTGCGATCGTAACCGGCAATGCCCAGCTTGTGGGCGCCAAGGTATGCGCGACGGATCTGCGTGCAGGGGCTGCGCTTATTTTGGCGGGTCTTGTTGCCGAGGGTACCACAGAAGTAAGCGGAACCCATCACATTGACCGCGGTTATGTGAATCTGGCTGAGAAGCTTTCAGGACTTGGCGCGGACATCTGGCGTATTTCCCTGCAGGATTCGGCTGCTCTGGCGGCGGCTGCGAAGGAAGAAGCAGTTCAGCCGGAAGCTCCTAAAAGTGAAGAGCTGAAGCCTCGTTTCCAGGTTCAGCCGACCTGGGTATAATTCATTGTTCATTCGAAGACCGTTCCGCTTAGGCGGACGGTCTTTTTTGTGCTCCGGGATTCTCTGACTCTCAGAAATCACGTTCTAGCAGCTTCCGCAGATTCATATCTATAAGAATCACCAGTGCCTACGGAAGGAGCCATAGAAGAGATGAGAGAGTTCCGCTACCTGAAACGCAGAATGAAGTTCCGGCGCGCTGCACGGCCGCGCGCTCCCCGGATCAGGCGGCTCGCCCCCGCCGCCTGGCTGGCAGCCCCGCTGCTCGCGGGGCTGCTGCTGCCGCTGGCTCTTGTCCCGCTGCGCGGAGGACATGAGCCAGCCCCCGTGGCCGTGCCGCAGGCCACGGCCTCGCCGGCAGAGGCTGCTGCGGAAGTCCCGCAGCCGGAAGTGACCGTCTATTTGTCGCAGAGCGGACAAATAGAGACCCTGCCGCTGGAGGACTACGTCAGCGGCGTGCTGGCGGCCGAGATGCCGGCGGACTTTGAGCTCGAAGCGCTCAAAGCCCAGGCCGTGGCCGCCCGCACCTTTATCGTCCGCCGCCTGCTGGCCGGCGACCACAGCGGGGTGCCCGTTCCGGAGGCCGACGTAAGCGATACAGTAAGCCATCAGGCTTACATCTCGCAGGCGGTGCTGGAACGGGACTGGGAGCACGGCGGCAAGAGCGCCGCGCTGGCCAAACTGCGCCGCGCGGTCCTTGAGACGCGCGGGGTGATCATGACCTATAAAGGACAGCCGATTACGGCTTCCTTCTTTGCCTCCAGCGGAGGCTATACCGAAAATTCGGAAGACTACTGGAATGTGGCTGTTCCTTATCTGCGCAGCGTAGCCAGCCCTTGGGAGCTGGAGATTACACCGAATCTGGCGGTCACGGTCAGCTTCACCACCTCCGAGCTGCTGGGCAAGCTGGGGCTGGACCCGGCAGCTCTGCCTGCGTCGCAGGATTTGGCGGCTGCAGGCAAGGTGAAGCCCGTATCCTCGTCTTCCTCGGCACTGCCGGCCGTGGTGCTGTCGTTAACCGACGGTCACCGGGTGAAGGAAATCTCGATCGGCGGAAAGATATTCACCGGCCGGGAGGTACGCGAGAAGCTGGGGCTGCGCTCCAGCCAGTTCACCTGGAAGCGCCAGGGCAGTGAAGTGCTGATTACCACTTACGGCAACGGGCATGGAGTAGGGATGAGCCAATGGGGGGCAAACGGGATGGCAAAGGAAGGGAGTACAGCCACGGGAATTCTCAAACACTACTATAGCGGAGTCCAGTTTTCCCAAGTCTCAACTCTCCTGAAAAAATAACTTAAAAGATACGTATAAAAGCGAACCGCCCGGTAACACTGGTTACTGAGGTGATAAACTATGAATGAACAAGACAAAAACAAGCAAAACCATGATGAATCTCTCAAAAACAAGCAGGGAGATTCAGGCGCCAAGCCTTCTTCATGGAACAGAGCATTATCCAAACGCTGGGTATTCCCGGCAGTCTACACGGCGGCAGCGGCTCTTATCCTAACTTTGGTGTGGTTCTATCAGGATGCCGGCCAGAAGCCGCTTGATCCTGACACCGCCGCAGTTGTGTCGCAGAACGTCAGCGGTACCGGCAATGAAGCCGGCACACCCGCTGATCCGGAGGCGCTGGAAGTTGTCGCATCAGCAGAAAGTCTGGCCTGGCCGGTAGCCAGTCCAAGTGAAGTGCAGGTTGTTAAGCCGTTCTATGATGAAAATGGTACAGAGGAAAATCATGTGGCGGCTATGGTGCAGTATAATGACACCTTCGTGCCGAATGTCGGCATCGATATCGCCCGTGAAGACAACAAAACGTTTGACGTTAAAGCTGCGCTTAGCGGTGAAGTTACCCGTGTCGAAGAAGTTGCTGTATTTGGCAAAGTGGTGGAGATTACCCATCCGGGCAATCTGAAGACCGTTTATCAGAGCCTCGGCGATGTTAAAGTGAAGCAGGGCGATGAAGTGAAGCAGGGCGACACGCTGGCAACGGCGGGACGCAGTGAGATCGAGAAGGATCTCGGCAATCATGTGCACTTTGAAGTGTACGAGGACGGCAAGGTAGTGAACCCGTCCGATCTGCTGGCTCAGCGCTAATCATATCCGCAGGAGACAGGGGGCATACGCTCCCTGTTTTTTTGATGCGTCCTGAGACGGGTAACCTTTAATACATATTTTAAAAAGCGCAACTTTAGTCCTAATTCCATAAATCAGCAGGCCAAACGGTTGTCCCGGAAAGAAAATGGGCTTTCATAGGCTTGTCACGCCCTGAAAGCGCGAATATATAGGCCCGCCCCTCATATAATGTACCAAACTATCCACAGTTGGGAGGCGGGAGCGTGCACGATTACATCAAGGAACGGACGATTAAAATCGGACGCTGCATCGTGGAAACCAGGCATACGGTCCGGACCATAGCCAAGGAATTTGGCGTTTCAAAGAGCACGGTGCATAAAGATTTAACCGAACGGCTGCCGGAGATCAATCCGGATTTGGCAGATCAGGTGAAGCACATTCTTGAATATCATAAGTCAATCCGGCATTTGCGGGGGGGAGAAGCCACCAAGATCAAGTACAAAAAATCAACAGGAAAAAAACGTGAGGTTGCCGTAGCCGCAAAGCCATGAATTTTTCAGTTATTTAAGGAATAATTAAGCTTTACTGCATTGTATACTCCCCCTAAAGTATGGTATTTTTAAATTTGGTACTATATAGGATGAACTTAAGAATGAGGCGCTAGTAGCATTCTTAAGTTCATGTTCCAAGACGGACTGTTCTTCATTTAAAATAACACTTTGGGGGCTCTTTCATTATGCTTAGCAAGGATATCGGAATCGATCTCGGCACTGCCAATGTGCTCATTCATGTAAAAGGGAGGGGAGTCGTTCTGGATGAACCCTCCGTGGTCACACTTGAAAGTGATACGAAGCGGGTCCTTGCGGTAGGAGAGCAGGCGCGCCGGATGGTCGGGCGTACACCTGGCAATATTACAACGATCCGTCCGCTCAGGGATGGAGTCATTGCTGACTTTGCTATTACGGAAATGATGCTGAAGCATTTTATCGACCGCGTGGGCGGACGTACCTGGTACTCCAAGCCCCGCATATTGATCTGTGCCCCCACAAATATTACCTCCGTTGAACAGAAATCCATCCGGGAAGCTGCTGAACGAAGCGGGGCCAAGGATGTGTATCTGGAGGAGGAGCCCAAAGCTGCAGCGATCGGGGCGGGTATGGATATCTATCAGCCAAGCGGGAATATGGTCGTCGATATTGGCGGCGGAACGACGGATGTAGCTGTCCTCTCCATGGGCGACATCGTTACCGCCTCCTCCATTAAAGTCGCGGGGGACAAGTTCGATGAGGCCATTTTAAAATATATTAAACACAAATATAAGTTGCTTATCGGGGAACGGACTGCAGAGGATATCAAGGTTTCAATCGGCTCCGTGCGCCCCGGCGGCATGAAATCCGAGATGGACATCAGAGGGCGGGACATGGTCAGCGGACTTCCGCAGACGCTCACCATTTCGTCCGGCGAAGTGAAGGAAGCACTATGGGACCCGGTTTCAATGATTGTGGCAGCAGCCAAGTCTGTACTGGAACGTACGCCGCCGGAGCTGTCGGCAGATATTATTGACCGCGGAGTCGTCCTTACAGGCGGCGGTGCGATGCTTAACGGACTGGACGAGCTGCTCTCTGAACAGCTTCATGTTCCGGTCTGGGTAGCTGAAGATCCGATGCACTGTGTCGTTAAGGGAACGGGAATGATGCTCGATCATTTGGACAAGGTTGTTAAGAAAAAGTTCTAAGCTGCCGATATAAGGGATAACAGCAGATTCAGGAAGGGGAATTGCCCGCATGATCAGAGGATTGTATACGGCCGCTGCCGGTATGGTCACACAGCAGCGCAGACATGATACGGCTACGCAGAACATTGCCAATTTAAATACTACGGGGTACAAGCAGGTTAATACGGTAACCCACGCTTTTCCTGATGTATTGATCTCGGCAATGAGCGGCGGTACAACGAAGCAGGTCGGACGTCTCAATACCGGGGTATTCGCTGAACAGGCCGTTTCCCAGTATTTGCAGGGCGATCTGATTGAGAGCGGCAAGCCGTTTGATTTTGCGCTGTCTGCTGATCTGCGGATTCAGGATCCCGCGACTGGAGCGGACATGCTATTTGACGGATCGGGCAAAAATGTAAGCGAGGACGGCGAGGTTACTTACCAGCCGCAGGCTTTTTTTACTGTACAGGATAATGAAGGCAATAATTTATATACAAGAAACGGCAGTTTTACTGTTAATGCAACGGGCGAAGTTCTTAGCTCCGGAGGTTTCAAAGTGCTGGATGCTGCAGGCAATCCGCTTGTTCTGACAGAACCGATGGATGATTTCACAGTGGACGGGCAGGGTAACCTGCTGGACCCGGCTACCGGCCTTCCTTCCGGAGAGAAGATCGGAATTAGTATTGTTGGAAGACCGCAGGAGCTTGTACGTGACGGTAATGGCGTGTTCCATGCTGATGATACAGATGCGGCAGAGATCCGTTTTGCACAAGACGGAGACAACCTTCAGCTGCAACAGGGCTATGTTGAAGGCTCCAATGTTGATGCTACCCAGGTGACCGTAGATATGAATGCCGCTTACCGGGCATATGAGGCCAATCAGAAGGTAATCCAGTTCTATGACACAAGCCTGCAGAAGGCCGTCAATGAAGTGGGCAGAGTATAAGCCGGAGCAAGGCGGACAAGTTTTTTCTGAACATATCAATATATATTCGGGGTCCCCGCAAAGTACCTGAGTCAGCTTCGATGTAAAAGCCTCACTTTGTGGGGTTATTTTAGGAGGTAATGACCTGTGAACAATTCGACGATCGGTGCGGCCGTCTCTATGTCCAGTCTTCAGCAGCGTCTGGATATCATAGCGGACAATATCGCCAATATGAATACGAATGGATACAAGAGCAAGGAAGGCTCCTTTGAAGATGTGCTGACCCGTGTCCAGCAGCAGTCCAAGGATTATGACCAGCCTGGCCGCAGTATGCCGCTTGGCTTCAATATGGGCTTCGGGGTCCGTGTATCCTCGGTAACCAGCAACTGGGAGGAAGGGCCGCTGCAGGAGACAGGCAATCCGACAGATCTGGCGTTGCAGGGCAACGGACTGTTCGGGGTGCAGGTTAACGGCGGGATAGCGTATACACGTCAGGGGGACTTCCACTTCACTCCCGATCCGGCAGATGCACAGCAGATGATGCTGGTGGACAATACAGGCAATCCGGTGCTGAACACGGAGGGTAACCCGCTCAGGGTGCCGGCAAATGTCAGTGCGGCAATAGATGAGAAGGGCCGTGTGCTTACTAAGACCAGCGAGAATGCACCTGCGCAGGTAGCGGGGACAATCATGATTGTGGAGCCGCTGAGCAAGACGGCGCTGCAGGCTGTGGACGGTAACTTCTATGCGTTGCCTGAGGGTGTAGCGGAAGCGCAGGCTTTTCTTCAGCGTCAGCCCGGTGAAGAGACAGCTTTCGGCGTCCGCTCGGGATATCTGGAGCAGTCCAATGTAGATTTAAGCAGGGAAATGACGGAGCTCATGCAGCTTCAGCGCACTTACCAGCTGGCTGCCCGTGCGCTTTCCTCCAGTGACCAGATGCTTGGCCTGGCCAATAATATGCGCGGGTAGGTGACCGAATGAGTGCTAAGAATAAACCAACGCCTGAAGAGGACAAGCAGCAGCCCGCCAAACGGCGTGGTGTATCCAAGTGGACGATTACCCAATGGTTTCTTATTCCGCTCCTGCTGGTTGCTGCTCTTGCCGGCGGATTAGTTGCGGGATATGTTATTATCGGCAAAAGAGAATTCAGCGATGTGCTTCAATGGAGCACATGGAAGCATGTCTATGATCTGGTCTTTGCACCTTAATTTACGCGTTTTTTGGAACTCCCTTGTTGTACAGGGGAGTTTTCTTTTTTATACTGGAAAATGTATAATGAGTGGGGACTTAAGGACAGGCAAAGCTTTCATAGGGAAGCAACCGGGAACCTTTGCGGGGACCGCGAAAGGGATTCCTTTTGACAACCCAAAAAGGGCCCTCTCCGTCAAGCTGCCGCGTGCGGCGGAGAAAGCCCCTTATCTCAACCTCCACTGCTGCAGGTGGTGAAGGATATTTATAGTTTTTACCGGAGCAGTCCAACTTTATGCAGGGATCAGCAAAGAATAAAGCTGCAGCCTGCTGCAGGACTGCCAAACGACGCGGTTAAATCCGAAAGGAGCTTTGCCTAAATGCTGAATATCAATGAAATCCAGGAAATAATCCCCCACCGGCCCCCATTTCTGCTGGTGGACAAAATTATCGAAATTGAAATGGGCAAACGGGCGGTAGGCATCAAAAATGTGACGGTGAATGAGCCGTTTTTCGCCGGCCATTTCCCGGGCTATCCGGTTATGCCGGGTGTGCTGATTACAGAGGCACTGGCTCAGGTAGGTGCAGTAGCAATCCTCGGGGTTGAAGCCAACCGCGGCAAGATCGGCTTTCTGGCAGGGCTGGACGGTTTCCGTTTCCGCGGCCAGGTTGTGCCGGGCGATACCCTTACGCTTGAGGTAGAAATCACCAGACTCAAAGGAAGTATCGGAAAAGGCCAGGCTACCGCTAAAGTTGACGGTAAGGTCGTGGCTTCCGGAGAAATTATGTTTGCGCTCAGCTAATTCCAGTTATACTACCCTAAATTATAGATGGAGAAGGAGAGATTCATATGACTCAGTTAAGCCCGAAAGCCGCAGAGACACTCCAACGCTGGCTGCAGGACCCTTCTGTTGATGAAAACACCAGACAAGAGCTGAACCTTTTGGCGGACGACCCGCAGGAGCTGGAAGAACGCTTTTACAGAGATCTTGAATTCGGTACAGGCGGTCTGCGCGGGGTAATCGGCGCCGGCAGCAACCGGATGAATCGTTATACTGTGGGCAGAGCCACCCAAGGCTTCGCTAACTATATTCTTGAGCAGCATACAGGTGAAGGCAGACCCTCGGTCGTGATCGCTCATGATTCACGCCGGTTCTCGCCGGAATTCACGCTGGAAGCAGCGCTAGTTCTGGCCGGTAACGGGATAGAAACGCATTTATTTCCATCCCTGCGCTCCACTCCGCAGCTGAGCTTCGCCGTACGCCACTTGAAGGCTTCAGGAGGCGTAGTTATTACGGCAAGCCATAACCCTCCGGAGTATAACGGTTATAAGGTATACAATGCCGGCGGCGGACAGCTTGTACCGGATGAAGCGGAGAAGGTGATTTCATACATATTGGAGGTGGATTCCTTCAATGGTGTTAAACGTCTTTCCCGGGAAGAAGCGGAAGGCCAAGGCCTGTTGCACTGGCTTGGAGAACAAGAGGATGAAGCCTTTACGGATACAGTAGCTGCTGTCAGTGTTGCCCGCGAAGAGATTACATCTGCGCTCGGGAAGGATTTCCGGATCGTTTATACTCCCCTGCACGGGACAGGCAACCTGCCGGTCCGCAGTGTTTTGAACAAAATCGGCTTCACCGAGGTACACGTCGTTCCTGAACAGGAACAGCCGGATTCTGAATTCTCGACTGTGAAATCGCCGAATCCCGAAGAGCGCGAGGCCTTTACGCTGGCCATCAAGCTGGGTGAGGAGCTTAATGCCGATCTGCTGATCGGAACAGACCCGGATGCAGACCGTATGGGCGCTGTTGTCCGTGATAATGAAGGTAAGTTCGTAGTGTTGTCCGGTAACCAGTCGGGCGCGCTGATGATCCATTATTACCTGAGCCGTCTGCAGGAGCAGGGGAAGCTGCCTAGCAATGGTGCGGTTGTCAAAACCATCGTTACCAGTGAGATGGGCGCCGCTGTAGCTTCGCATTATGGTGCAACTGTGTTCAATACACTGACAGGCTTTAAATACATCGGAGAAAAAATGACCCAGTTCGAGCAGTCCGGTGAATATACCTATCTGTTCGGATATGAGGAAAGCTACGGGTATCTGGCCGGCAACTATGCCCGAGATAAGGATGCCGTGCTTGCCTCGATGCTGATTGCTGAAGCTGGAGCTTATTATAAGGCACAGGGCAAGACGTTGTATGATGTGCTTCAGGAGCTATATGAACAGTTTGGCTACTTCCTGGAAAGCCTGGAATCACGTACTCTTAAAGGCAAGGACGGTGTAGCCCAGATCCAGGGGATCATGAGTGACTGGCGCAGCAATCCGCCGCAGGAAATTGCCGGCGCCTCTGTCACGGAGGTACTCGATTATTCACTTGGTCTTAACGGGCTGCCAAAGGAAAATGTACTCAAGTATCTGTTGTCTGACGGATCCTGGTTCTGCCTGCGCCCATCCGGTACAGAGCCGAAGATTAAAGTATACTTTGCGGTTCGCGGAGAATCGCTTCAGAATGCCAAAGACAAGGTGGCTGCCCTTACAGAGCAGGTTATGACCCGCGTCGACGGGAAATAATAATCCTGGATATAAAGCTTTCTCACAGAAACGGATACTGCTCCTGACCGGACGCACATCCGTTTCTGCTTGAGTAAGGAAGTGAAAGAGGAGGTACTTTTGGTGCATCAGAAATGGCAACAATGGAATATTACTTCACGCAAATGGTTATGGATACTCGTGGTGATCGGTGTTCTGGCCGCTCTCCCGGTTGTCTATGACCGCCTGCAGACAGAGCAATCTTCCAAGACAGTTGAGTTTGTATTCGATTACCGTGATCTGGTGGAGGTAGCAAGTTACCGGGTAAATCCCAAGGATTATATCTCCCAGCAGCTTGACCGCCTGAAGGAAGCCGGCGTTCAGAGTATGGCTATTTATGAGAGTACGCTGGAGGATTACCGCAAAGCCCGCCGTTTGATGATCTGGGGGGCAACGGACATTGCCAATCTGACCGATACGGTCATCCCCGAGAATGAGAACTATACATACGTCCTCTTTACGAGCACGGAGAATAGTTCGGTGCTCACACCGTTAATTCAGCAAGCTTTTAATGCTCTTAACATTGAGACTGAAAATTGGAGCTTCCGCGGGCAGCAGGGGCTGATTATTAAGACCCCGCTGGAAGATGCTACCCTGAAGCCGCTCCAGCCTGACCCGTTCAATCTGGAGATGCTGCATGCAAAGGGTTTTAGCATTGTGCCCCGCCTGGTGGATTCTCTTGCTTATAATGAGGAGGCTGTTACGAGGCTGCTTGACCGCTACCAGGAGCTTGGTGTTAAACGTATCCTGTTTGAAGGCGAATCAGTCAAAGGCTTTACAGATGATGCTGATACAGGCAGTCTGACCGCATTTGCTGATCTCCTTAAAGAACGCGGGATAGGGCTGGCTGCTATTGAAAATATCAAAGCCCAGCAAAAGGGCTTCGGTAAGCTGGCGTATCTGCTTGATTACAATGTCGCACGCCTGTATTCGCTTAGTGAAGGCGATTCCGGGCTGGCTCCGGAAGTCATCGCGGACCGGTTTGCCCTGGCAACCAAGGACCGCAACATCCGGATGCTGTATCTTAATACGATCCCTTCGCGGGATACCACTACAGCGCAGATTAAAGATACCTTGGACAATCTGGTGACCAGTCTAAGCGGACCGGACGGAGCCGTACAGAAGATCAAAGATAACGGATTCACACTGGGACAGGCTGAAGCGTTTGATGTCGTTGATTCTTCCTACCAGCGTTACTTTAAGCTGGGGGCAGTGATCGGTGCGGTATCGATGGTAGCCTTGCTGGTTTCGTACTTCATTCCCATGCTTACCCTTGTTGCCTGGATTCTGGGCCTCGCAGGCAGTGCCGGTCTGATGCTGGTGAAGCCGGAGCTGTTTGAACAGGCGCTTGCGCTTGCGGTTGCCATAAGCGCACCGACGGTTGCGACTGTGCTGGCTGTCCGCAAAATCAATGAGCAGGGGCCGCCGCTGCGGCATAATAAGCTGACTTATGCAGTCATGAGCCCGGGACGCCGTCTGGCGCATAGCCTTGTGCTCTATATCAAAACCGCACTTATCTCGCTGAGTGCCGTGCCGTTTGTTATTGCCTTGCTGAATAACGTTACTTATGCCCTGGTTCTTAATCAGTTCCGCGGCGTCAGCCTGCTGCATCTGGCCCCGATTGCCTTGACTGCCTTATATGTGCTCTTATACCGTGGAGAGTTTGCCTTTAATAAGACGGGCAAGCTTCTGCGCACTCCAATTACACTAGCCATGGTAATCGCCGCCTGCATTCTTGGTGTGGTTGGGATGTACTACTTGAGCCGTACGGGCAACAGCGGAAGTGTGACTCCGCTTGAACGTTCGTTCCGTATCTTCCTGGAGAATACAGTCGGTGTACGGCCGCGTAATAAGGAATTCCTGCTTGCCCATCCGCTGTTTATTTTAGGAGCCTTTATGGCCTATAAATACCGCAATGCCGCATTCATCATGATTATTGCGGTCATCGGCCAGCTGTCGATGGTGGATACCTTTGCCCATATTCATACTCCGGCGCTGATTTCATTGATCCGCGGACTCCTTGGATTGGGACTCGGGCTGATTATTGGCCTGATTGCTGTGGGCGTCTGGCAGATTGCGGAAGGGTGTTGGAAACGATGGTCACCACTGCTCAAAAAATTGTAATTTCCGGCTATTACGGTTTCCGCAACAGCGGAGATGAGGCTGTTCTGCAATCCATCCTGAATGCATTGCAGAGGCAGTCACAAGCCGCCGGCATAGCCATTGAACCGGTTGTTTTATCGATAGATCCGGAATGGACAACCGCCACCTACGGCGTCAAGTCCGTTCACCGGATGAAGCTGGGCGAGGTCCGGCAAGCCATCTCGGAAAGTGCCGGACTGATCAGCGGAGGCGGAAGCCTGCTGCAGGACGTAACCGGCACAAAGACCATACCGTACTACCTGGGAATCTTGAAGCTTGCCCAATGGATGGGCAAGCCGACCTTTATTTATGCGCAGGGGATCGGGCCTGTTAACCGTAAGCTGTTTCACCCGCTGATTAAGTCGGTTTTCCGCAAATCTGCCTATATATCCGTGCGGGACGAGCAGTCCCGCCAGCTGCTGCAGAGCATGGGACTGAATCTGAACAATATTCAGGTTGTACCTGACCCTGTAATGGGTTTGGAGCTTCCGCAAAGCGCCGGTTCTCCGGCCGCCACAGGTGTATCTGCTGCAGAGACAGCTTCTAAGCAGAAGACTGTAGGTATCTCCGTGCGATACTGGGAAGAGTCCCGGCATGAGCTGAATGCCATTGTGGAGGGGCTGCTGAAGGCCAGTGCCGAAATGCCGCTGCAATTGCGGTTCCTGCCATTCCACCATCCATTGGATAATGAAGCATCACGTTATGTAATGCAGAAGCTGGAGAATAAGGTTTCTGCATTAGGGAGAAGCGTTAGTATATGCGAGGATGCGCTGCATCCGCAGCAGATGCTGCGTGAGGTTGCAGCTTGTGATGCGCTGATTGGCATGCGTCTGCACAGCCTGATCTATGCCGCTGGCAGACGGGTGCCGCTGATGGGTATCTCCTATGATCCGAAGATTGACCATTTCCTGGAGCGTGTCCGTTCCAGACCTGTCGGGTCAACAGCTACACTGGAAGCAGACAAGGTTGCCGCAGAACTTCTGCTGCTTCTTAAGCAGGGGGAAGCCTGGAGGCAGGAGCGGGAGTCGCTGATCTCAGCTCTGGTCGAGGAAGCTGAAGCACCAGCCCGCCGGATTGTTGAATATTTGAGCCGTAAAGGATGATTGAACGTGAAAGCAGATAGTATTTTGCCTACAGTACCGATTTTTGGTATACGTATTTCCAAAGTCGATATGCAGACTACGGTCTCCTATTTGACAGATGCCGTACGTAACCGGGAGCCTCATCAGGTGATTACGGCTAATCCCATTATGGTTATGGCTGCACTGGAGAACCCTTCCTATATGGATATTATGAAGTCAGCTGAGCTGGTTGTCCCGGACGGGACAGGCGTAGTGTGGGCTGCTGAGTACTGCAAGGAGCCTGTAGCTGAGCGTGTAGCAGGGTTTGACCTTTTACATGAATTGCTTCGTCAGGGAGAAAGCTATAGCTGGAAAGTGTATCTTCTGGGTTCGACACCTGAGGTGATTCGCGAGACCGTCTCCAGGTTACAATCTCAGTATCCGCGTATTGTAATTGCCGGCTACCGTGACGGCTTCTTTGGACCCGATGCGGATGAGGCCGTTATTGCGGACATTGTAAAGGTCCAGCCTGACCTGCTGTTTGTCGCCAGAGGGGCGGACAGTCAGGAGCCATGGATTGCCAAATACAAATCCCGGCTGAATATTCCCGTTATGATGGGGGTAGGCGGGAGCTTTGATGTGATCTCCGGCAAGAGCAAACGGGCACCCGTTGCCTTCCAGAAATTGCGTGCGGAGTGGCTATACCGGCTTTTGAAAGAACCAACACGTTACAAAAGAATGCTTGCACTGCCGAAATTTGCAGTAAAAGTGGTGCGTGAGAAAGATAAAGTGACAAAATCCTAAAGAAACGAGCGAATTTACCGGAAAAATCCGAACAACAGCCTAAAAACGGAATTGGAATTTGCTTTTAGTTCAGCGTATAATTCAATGCGGTAGAGAAATGGGGGTCGACTTTTCAAATGTTAATCATATACATCGCTGGATTTATTGTGTGCATGGGACTTGCACTTCTCCTGACACCGCTAGTGAAGAGATTCGCTATCAAGATCGGTGCCACCGACGTGCCTAATGCCCGTAAGGTGCATACGAGAATTATGCCCCGCCTTGGCGGACTTGGTATTTTTCTGGCGTTTGTGTTAGGCCTGCTTGCCGTATTGCCGATTATTCCATACGATTTCACTTCGCGGGAAACACATTTCATCAAAGCGCTGCTCTGCGGCGGCGGACTGATTGTTCTGATCGGCGGACTGGATGACCGGTTCGAGCTTTCAGCCAAAGTGAAGCTGCTGGGCCAGATTGCTGCAGCATGCATCGTTGTTTTCGGTTTTAATATTACTGTTGATTTCGTAAATATTCCATTTAATAATACGTATTCCTCGCTGGAGAGCTGGATCGCCATTCCGCTGACGATTTTCTGGATTGTCGGTGTCACCAATGCCGTTAACCTTATTGACGGCCTGGACGGGCTTGCTGCCGGTGTATCAGGTATAGCAATTGCTACAATTGCAGTTATGGCTTTCCTGATGGGGAATACAATGGTTGCGCTTCTGTGTCTGCTGCTGCTTGGCAGTATTTTAGGGTTTTTGTTCTTTAACTTTCATCCCGCCAAAATATTTATGGGGGATACAGGTTCGCTGTTCCTTGGTTTCTGTCTGGCGCTGCTGGCGCTGCTCGGGTTTAAACAGATCGCTGTCGTATCCTTTATTACACCGCTCTTGATCATCGGAGTACCTTTATCAGATACATTCTTTGCAATCGTACGCCGTAAGCTGCAGAAGAAGCCGATCTTTGCGCCGGATAAGGGGCATCTGCATCACTGTCTGCGTGAGCTTGGGTTCAGTCACCGTCAGACGGTACTGATCATTTACGGGATTGCCGCATTCTTTGGAGTGCTGGCCGTCATTCAGACTTCCGCTTCGCTCTATGAAGCCAACTGGGTTACTTTCGTAGTGATCTGTGTCATGCTGTTCTTCCTGCAGATCGGTGCAGAAATCACCGGCGTCATCAGTAAAACGAAACGTCCGCTGATTGATTTATTTTTAAGAATGCGTCTCAAGCTTGCGCCTGAACGCGGCTCAAAGTCCTAGTTTACCGCTCTAATCCAGGGTTATATTGTAAAATTACCAAAACTCATCCTTTTTAAGGGTGAGTTTTTTGCTGTTCTCCCTAACAAGATAGCTGGAAACGACCGATAAAGAGAAAAGTGAAGGTCACAAAGAGAACTTTAACTCAAAGGAGAGATATACACATGCAACGCTTTAAGAGACCATTTGTCTGGGTGCTGCTTGCGGCTCTGATCGTTTCTATGTTCCCTGGCAAATATATGCCTCAGGCGGCGGCAGCCGATGCTATCACCACGTACTTTACTCCCGATGATCAGACATTGCGGTCCACAGTGGTACTGGATCCAAGTGCTGTTACCGGATCAGCAAATGCCATTACCCGTGACAAAGTTTATCTGACGAGCAACTCCACACTTAATATAACCGGTGTTTACTCACAGGTAACTTCTACAACAATGAAGGTTGTTGTAGAGCAGCTGTCGCAGGACAGCTTAGGCAGATGGGTAACAGATTCCACGCGGCTGACCACAGGGACTGTGACTACTGATACCAACAGCCCGGGCAACCGTTTTACAACGAGCGGAGTAACCTTGTATTCCGGCTTTAATAAAGTCACCTTCTCGGGTCTGCAGGGGAATCTGACGCGTTCGGAGTCTTTTTATGTGCTGTATGACAGGGTGCCTTATATAACATCACTTCAGGTACTGGGCGGCCCGGCTGCGCTCAACTTAAATGAAGGAACACAAGTTGTTGTTCCTGTATCCTCGATAACTTTGCAGGGTAAGGTAGCCAATGCTACTAAAGTAACTGTATCACTCAATGGAGGGACAGCGCTTCAGACCTCCCTGCTGGAGGACGGAACCTTCTTTACGCCGGCCTTGACTCTGCAGCCCGGGTTAAGCTCACTGCAGATTATTGTCCAGAATGCTTCTGACAAAATAACCATAGACCGCAACGTGTACTTTTTTGATACAGACCAGCCGTATGCTTCCCTTGATCTGGTTCATGCTGGCGGCAAGTATTCCCTGATTAACAATACACCGACTCTTTCGGTAGAGAATAAATTTACTGCAGGCCTGTCCGGGGAAATCCTGCTTCCATACAATGCTGCTGCTTTCGGCGGCAATACAGGAACAGGACAATTTATTATCAATGCCGGAACAACAGGTGAGGTTGCAATCAGAACCATTACCACCACTCAGGAGCAGACTATCCCGGGACCGGACGGCATTACGCCGGCATACAAGCTGGTAAAGTTCACAACCTCTGAGGATGTTCCAATTGCTACCGGCAGCAACGACTTTACTTTAACTGTAAGATTCGGCAATTATACTGCGTCGCTTGTTAAGACTTACTATTATGTTCCTGGTGAAACGGTAATTAATAATATCTATTACCTTCCGGACTACACAACAGGCAAAAAAATCAGTGAAGTATCCAAGCTTCCGCTGAACGGACAGCAGATGGAAAAAGACAACTTTTACATCATGCTTGAAACCAATGTTGAGCCTAGAGGGACTTTGAGTGCAATGTACCTGCCTCTGAGCACTAAAGGTCTGGAGCTTACCAATGTAAGTGTTGACGGACTTACCAGTACACAGCAGGTCTATAAAGTTACCGGCTTCTCTAACGGACAACAGAAGGTACAGTTTAAATATGGCACTTCCAAATCGGTATATAACGTTGATATCTCCTATGTATCCAAAAACTATATTTATGTAAGCAACCTGCAGGACGGCCAGACGATTGAGTACAACTCTAACTCAAGCACAACTATTACTGTTGAGGGTGAGTATATCGGTTTTGAAAATATCTCAGGAGCGCAATTCCAGATTAATGGAAAGGATAGCGCCTCATGGGATCCTGCATCAGCTCCGCAGTTCAAAGTGAGCATGGAGGCACCCAAATTCAAAGTTACTTTGAAGATTGATCAGGCTGGCCCGCTGGTATACGGGGAAAATACACTGAGATTCACGGGGATTTCGATGGATGGATCAGGTAACCAGCGCGTTATCACCAAAGAGCTGCGCATCTATATTATTGATACTAATGTATCGAATCTGACGCAGTTCCATCCGGTACTGGTGACAAACCGTCAGCCATTCGAAACCGACTCCCGTTCCAATGATGCTAAACGGAATGCAATATTGGCTCTGCCGGCGGAGATTACCTACACTGACGGCAAGTATGTAACAACCAGAGACAATTACGATCTGGTTCTGCAAGGTGGAGGAGCTACAACCCTTAATCTCTACATGGGCTCTGACCTGGTTTTCACCACTGTTGGCAACACCAGTATGCTTAAAGAAAACAGCAAGGATGATTTTACATCACCAGGAACGTACGGCTCACTGATCTACGATTATGTTGGAACAACTAAGGACTTCCTTTTGCGTATCCGTGATCTGAAGTTCGATGCTCCAGGCAGTCATGTTTACACTTTGGAACTGATCAATAAAACCGGAGCGAGAACGACACAAAGAATTGAAATAGTCCGTGAAGTGCTGCCTTACCGTATTTTGGCTCCTGTAGCTACAGTCGGAGACCAGATTGTTGTAAACAAAAACTTCGTGCGTTTTGACATTGAAGCTGAAGGTGCAACAAAGGTAATGATCGATAAGTATGAAGCAGTGCCGCGTACTGATTTGGCTAACCGCTTCACCTATGACTATGTCGGACTGAAGCCGGACAAGTCTACAACGATCAAGATTCAGATCGTACGCGAGGATTCAACCCTTAATGATACAATTACTGTCTACTATGCCAGCGCGGTGCAGATTGATACGGAGTACATGGCTGAGAAGGTTGCCACCAAGTATAGTGTATTCAACAAGCAGCTGGAGCTGAACTTCCCTAAAGGAACCTTGATGAAGGGCTATACCAGTTCAGGGGCAGCTAAGTATTATCCTGACACCAAGCTGCTGTTCGGAATTGCCGACCCTACTGACGGAGTTGTAGAGCGTGCTAACGACTACGGTAATATCATTAACGTTAGCCCGGTCGATGAAAGATTTGTAGGTGTCCAGAAGCAGCTTGTCATTCTGCAGGAGCTGGTTCTCCGCTTCACCTCAACAGCGACCAACAGCAACTTTTCCAGAGTATCGGATATTTACTGGTTGAGCGGCGGTTTAGGTGAGGTTGGCGCTAAGGGCAGCAGTAGTTATGTGCCTGCAACAAACGGGGTTGCTCCATACTCCATCGAAGGCAATTTCACACAGATTAGCCAGTCTCGCAAAATCGTTCCTTCCCAGCGCGGTGAATTGACCCTTACTTTCAGTCCTAACGTGGTTGACGAAGTGGGTTCGACCGTAACTGTATTCCGTTACACGGATGCTGGTAAATGGGAGAATATCGGCGGGGAAGTAGATACCAAAAATCATACAGTAACCGTTCCTTTTGATGAGTTCGGCTACTATACTGTAATGAAACTGCGCCGCGGATTTACCGATATTACGAACCATCCGTGGGCAAGAAATATACTGAATGGCCTGTATTCCAAAGGTATTATGACGAACCTGCGGTCCGATGCTTTCGGTGCAGATGATACAACAACCCGCGGAGAGTTCGCTACCCTGCTGGTTACCGGGCTCAGCATTCCGCTCGAGTACGATACGAATAAGCAGACCTTCTTTGATATTGTACCGGAGGCTGTATCGACAACATGGAACTTCAAGAGCATTGAGACAGCGGCAAGGGCGGGGATTGTAACGGGACTGAGTGACGGATTCTTTGGTCCGGACCAGCCACTGACAAGAGAGCAGGCGGCAGTTATGATTGCCCGGGCTCTTAAGCTCAAAATGTCCACCAATGATGCCAAGCTGCTCTCCAGCCTCAGTAAATCATTTGTCGATTCAGGCAGCATGGATTTCTATTCCCGTCCGGCGATTGAAGCAGTATCGAAGGCCAAGATCATGGAAGGTAGCGCAGTTACGGTTACCGGCCAGACCAAGCCCGTATACAACTTTAATCCAAAAGGTAAGCTCACCAGAGCGGAAGCCGGCAAAATTGCTGTAGCGCTTCTCCAGAAGAGCACCAGCATATTCCCTAAGACTTTTAATTAATTACAGTACGCCGGGCTGCGACAACTGTTCGCGGCCCGGTTCTTTTATTAAGTCAGGATTAAGTGTACTGCTCAAATTCTACATTATAATGAGAGTTATTTTGTGCTGATGAGGATATACTTTAGATTATGAATCTGTAACAGACTGTTTGAAGGAAATTACATATCGCCGACATTAACTTTGTAATCTGTACTGTTTTACGTTACAATAACTTAGAAAATAATTTTTTTCTGAAAGGTGAAAGCCATCGATGAAACCGATTTTATCTAAAGCCCAACTGGATTACACGAAAGCAAAGAACCTGTTTGAGAATAGAGCTAAAGTTTTGGAGAAGGAAATTGCCGCAAAGCGCGCATTGCAGGAGATTACACAGGAAGTAATGGAAGAGCTTGTACAGGCTACCGGATTCCATGATGCATACAATGATCTTGTCATCGCGGAGAATGCTTTGATTGAATGGTCCCATACAACCATCAAGCATGAGAAGGCCTACCGCGAGAACCGCGGGGCAATCGATGCGATGTATGAAAATGTAAATTTCAGCCCTGAGAAGCGTCAGGAACTGATTCAGCTGTCCATGAAGATCCGTTAGGATATGTTTATAGAAGGAAAGCGCCGGCAACGGCGCTTTTTTTGTTGCTCTAAAGCTTCAGCAGGTGGGTTTAGAACAGGAGAATTATGTTTATTTACTTAACAAATATTGCTTAATGACGCTGCCGAATTCGCTATGCTATACTAATTCCCGTAGCCGCCCATGATTAACAATAGTTAGTAGAAGATACAAATGTATCTTTTAGTGGATCAAAGGACATAAGCAATTATTTTTTAAAAAACTTTTGAACCAAGCGCAACTTTTTAAAAACTTCTGCGTTTAAGATGTAGAGTCAATTACACCGGGCATTTGCCTAGTATCAGTTGGTTCGGGCAATGCCAGATGGAAAAATTAGCTTTACGTGACTTGAGGCACATTGTATAATACTTAGGTAGAATTAGGAATCTAGTATTAGTATGCCTTAAACCTGTTTACAAGTTTCTGTGATACCCGTCACAGACATTATTTATACTTAATATGCTCAACTCGGGAAAGGGGGTGCATCGGCTAATGAGTGACATGAGCTACCCAACTAAAGAAAAATCTCAGTTCATGAATGTCCAAGGAGGAGAAAAAAAGGTTATGAAGAAAATTTTATCCGTAGCATTATCTACAGCAATGGCATTCTCGATGTTTGCCTCTGTAGCATTTGGTGAAACTGCAACAACTCCACAAGCTAAATTCGACGCTTTGGCAGCTAAAGGTATCCTGAACGGCTACCCAGACGGTCAAGCTCACCTTGAAAAAGATCTTACTCGCGCTGAGTTCGCTAAGATCGTTACTAAGCTGTTCGGTCTTACAGAAGTAACTGGTAAACTGTCCTACAACGACAAAGGTTACACAGCTACTAACTGGGCAGTTCCTTACATCGAAGCTGTTACTGCAGCTAACCTGATGCAAGGTAAAGATACTGTTAAAGGTATCTTCGATTACAACGGTAAAGTAACAGTTGAAGAAGTAGCGGCTGTATTGTTCCGCGCTCTGAAACTGGAAACTCCAGCTACAACTGATAACTCCGCATCCGCATGGGCTAAGGGCTATGCTCAAGCAGTTATCAACGCTGGTCTGGTTGCTCAAGGTACCAACTTCAAAGCTAACGCTACTCGCTCTTTGGTAGTAGAAGCAGCTTATGCAGTTGACAACCTGACTGCAGTTCCAACTGTAGCATCCGCTGAAGCGCTGAGCCCAACTAGCGTATTCGTTACTTTCTCTGACAAAACTACTACAACTGTAACTTTGACAACTGCTCTGGTAGCAAATGTTGAAACTACAATTAACTTCACTAACAATGGTCACAACTACACAGCAAAAGTAACTTTGGCTGCTCCTAAGGTTGTTTCCGTTACTGCGCCTAACTCCAAGCAGATTGTTGTTAAATTCAACCGTTCTATCGATGCTGATTCTCTTATTCAAACAGTAAGTGGAACAACTAGCCTTATCGATGGCGTTGTTTCCCTTAGCAAACTTGGTGATGCACCAGCAGTAAATGCTGATATTGCTAACGCAGTACTGGCAGCTGATGGTACTGAGGCTTGGATTACCCTTGCTGGCACTGAATATCTGAAGGGTCAATATGCGTTTACTTTGACTGATAAAGTGAACACTTCTGCAGGCGAAGACGTAGCTGCCTACACTACTCTGCTGACTGTTGCTGACACCACTGCTCCTACAATTGCTTCTGTTTCTTCTGTTGCTAAAGCTACAACTACAAAAGTAACAGTTAAATTCAGCGAGCCAGTAGTATCCGAGCCTAATGGTGGCGGAATTATCGCTTATGTAAATGGCGCTACTGCAGCTGTTGTTAAGGGTTCTACTCTTGATGAAATCGTTCTGACTACATCCACTCTGGAAACTGGCAAAACTTATGACGTTTCCCTGTTGAATGTTAAAGACTTTGCTGGTAACTATATTACACCGAACCCAACTAAAACAACTGTTACTGTTGTGTCCGATGTTGCTGCACCAACGATCTCTAGCTTCACTGTAACGGGTGAAAGAACTGCTAAGCTTGTCTTCAACAAAGACGTTGATATCAACTCTTTGTATGGCAGCATTACACTGTTGGATTCCAACGGAGTAAAAGTAGATACTTTCGATGTTACTGCTGGTAGTGACAAGAAGACTTTCACACTGAAAGCACCTTCCTTCACATTCCCTACAAGCGGCTCGTTCAGCGGAACAGTAGTATTTGGTTCCAGCATCAGAGACGTACTGGGTAACCTGGTAGCTTCTTCTTCCAGCCAAGCTGTATCGTTCGCTAAGGATACTACTGCTCCTACAGTTGTTAGCGCAACTTACGGTAGCACTGGTCTTACAGTTAAATTCTCTGAAACAGTTAACCCTGTAGTTGGAGCCCAATACACATTGATTAGCGATGCTACTGGTAACCCTACAACTAAAACTGTTAGCACAGCAACATACTCCACATCTAACGACAGCAAAGACATCCTGTTCAAAGATGTAACTGGATTGTCTGCTGGTAACTACACTCTTCGTTTGACAGCTGGCCTTGTTAAGGATACATCTGCTCAAGCTAACGGAAACGCTGCTTCTGTACACACTGTAGCGATTACTGCTACAACTTCTACAGATACTTCCCGTCCGGTTGTTGTTACAACTCCGTACGCAGCTAATACTGGTAATGCTGATCAGAACATCATCTTCGGTGTGAAAGATGTTAATGGTCTTAACATCACTACAGTTCGTGACGTTAACAACTACACATTGGCTGGTAAAGCCTTACCTGCAGGAAGCTACATCACAACTGACTACAGCAGCTCGAAACCAGTTGATTCGGAAGTTACTGTAACTCTCTACATTCCTAGAACTGGAATTGATGCTACTAAGAGCTTTGATTTCGTAATCAACGGTATCCAGGATACTGCTGGTAACACAATTACTCCAGTAGTTCAATCAGTTGCACTTGCTGATGGTATTGCACCTAAGCTGGCTTCTGCATCCGTATCTACTGATGATTCCAAACGCCTGATCGTTAACTTCTCTGAAGATGTTGTTCTGGCTGCTGGCGACCTTGAATTCAAGGTTAACGGTGTAACCATTAAGAACGTAACTGCAGATGGTGGATCCGGAAGCAAATACTTCTTCAAACTTAATGCTACTGAGGGAACTTACAACAATTCCAGAGTACTTTATGTTGAAAATGGTACTGAAGGCATCCAAGCAAGCGAGATTATTGCTTACACATCTGACGCAGCAGGTGCAGTTAACCTGAGCGCAACTTATGTAAACAACATTACTGTTACAGTTGTAAACACTGCAACTAAGGATACTTCCGGTAATGTTATCGTTAAAGACACTACTGTTAACGGTAAATAATTAGCTTCTCGGTTATACCGAAGCACAGAATAGCCTCTTCGGAGGCTATTCTTTTTTTTTACACATAAGGAGGACGCTAATGAAAACGGTATGGAAAATCACCTTGGCAACAGGCGTTTTAGCAGGCAGCTTATGGGCGGGCTCTTTACTAAATGTAACTGCTGATGGTGCAAGTGTCGGTTCCCAGCCTGGAACGGCAGATGACCCTGTAGTTACTAAAAGCTATGTAGACCAGCAAATTCAAAAGGCGCTGCAAGGCGGCGGTGGTTCGGTTGCAACGCAAGCACCTGCAGCAACGCAAGCACCTGCAGCAACGCAAGCGCCAGTTGCAACTGCAACACCTGCAGCTACTACTGCACCAGTTGCGACAACTGCTCCAGTCCAAAGCGGGGATGCTTCGGAAATCGTTGACGTTAAACCGGGCCAGACTTTAATTGCCGGGGCCGGTGCTGAATTTATTGTACGAGCCGGTAAAGCGGTTATTTTTTCACAGGATAGTAACGGTGTTGCTGATCTGACTGCTGGTGTTGATCTTCTTAATGGAGCAGCCGCACCATCTAATCATTTATTATCTTTCCCCCGTGATGGACGGGGAATATCGGTCCAAGCCGGACAAACCTTGGGACTCGTTGTAATGGTACGCGGATCGTACACGCTGAAATAACTTTTTGTGTTCTTTCTATATAATAAGATTCCCCTGTAAAGCGGATTTCATACGCTAGGAACTCTTTCCCTCGCCTGACAAACATTAACCCGGTTTAAAGGTATGGTTCAGGTACACAATACTTCCTGTAATTCTAAACAATCATTCAGGAGGTGCTGTATCATGGCACGTACTAATCGGACAGTAGTACCGGAAAGCCGCGCAATGCTTAAACAAATGCAATATGAAATTGCAGCTGAATTCGGGTTATATGGTGCATCTTATGGCGGAGGAGCAGATACTGAATTTGCATCTGAGCTGGGAGCTATGGGAGGTTCGGGCGGAGTTGGGCGGAGTCCATATCTGGGTCATTTGACCTCCAGAGATAACGGATCTGTAGGCGGAGAAATTACAAAGAGGCTTGTAAAGCAGGCTGAGCAGTCTCTTTTATAATTAGAGCGGTACTTGCCTTTAATTGACACCATCCGGCAAATAAGATAATATGACTTTTGAGGAAAGCCTTAGACCTTTTCCATATGGAAAAGGTTCGTTTTTTGAATGGGCAGCCGTTCGTTTACGCTATTATTTATACTTTATATTTGACCTGTTATGTTTTAAGGAGCCCCCTTATACAGTGTCAGACTAATAATATGGGAGGTTGAGTACATGTCTATCAAAGGACGTCATTTGTTTACTTCCGAGTCCGTAACGGAAGGGCATCCGGATAAAATCTGCGATCAGATTTCCGACGCAGTTCTGGATGCTTTTTTAGCAAATGATCCGAATGCCCGTGTAGCCTGTGAAGTGGCTGTGGCCACCGGTCTTGTGCTTGTCATCGGCGAGATCAGCACCAAATCGGAATATGTTGATATTCCATCGATTGTACGCAATACCATTAAAGAAATTGGGTATACACGTGCTAAATTCGGTTTTGACTACAATACCTGCGCTGTATTGAGCTCGCTCAATGAGCAGTCTGCCGATATCGCTCAAGGCGTAAATGCTGCCCTGGAACACCGTGATCCTGCACAGGTCGCTGAGGAAACTGCAAATATTGGTGCCGGCGACCAGGGCTTGATGTTCGGTTTTGCAACCAATGAAACACCTGAGCTTATGCCGCTGCCGATCGCTCTGTCACACCGGATTGCCCGTCGTTTGTCCGAAGTCCGCAAAAACGGCACTTTGGAATATTTGCGTCCGGACGGCAAAACACAGGTTACCATTGAGTATCAGGATGATAAGCCTGTACGTGTAGATGCCATCGTAGTATCGACTCAGCATGCTGAGGAAATTACGCTGGAGCAGATTCAGGCAGATATTAAAGAGCATGTTATCTTGCCGGTAGTTCCTGCAGAACTGCTGGATGAGAATACAAAGTACTTCATTAATCCTACAGGACGTTTCGTTATCGGCGGTCCTCAGGGCGATGCCGGTCTAACCGGACGTAAGATTATTGTAGATACATATGGCGGTTATGCCCGTCATGGCGGAGGCGCATTCTCCGGTAAAGATCCAACCAAAGTTGACCGCTCGGCTGCTTATGCTGCCCGATATGTAGCCAAGAACCTGGTTGCTGCCGGACTTGCAGACAAGTGCGAAATTCAACTGGCCTATGCCATTGGTGTGGCTAATCCTGTCTCGATTAATGTGGATACATACGGAACAGGTAAAATCAGTGAAGAAAAGCTGGCTGAACTGATCAGCAGCAGCTTTGATCTTCGCCCTGCCGGTATTATTTCGATGCTGGATCTGCGCAAGCCTATTTACAGACAGACTGCAGCCTACGGACATTTCGGCCGTACTGATGTGGATCTTCCTTGGGAACGCGTAGATAAAGCGGATATGCTGAGAGCCAAGGCTGGAATCTAACCTTTTTAAATATAATTCGGACAAGCCTGCGGACAGTACTTCTATTGCAGAAGACTACTGGCTGCGGGCTTTTTTGCGTTATTTTACAACAGAATGAGTATGTAACTGCCTCAAAAGAGGGTGTCTTCTAAACTTTGGAAGCCTGGAAGCCGAAATATAAGGATATGTATACAGACGAGAAAGTATGGTTTGAGAGGAGTCTTTTAGCGCATGAAAAGGAAAGTTTCAATTTGGACCGCACTCATTCTGGCTGGGAATATGCTGCTCAGTACCGGGTATCCGTCTATCGGAATCGGCAGCCAGACGGTACATGCCGCAAATGAATTTAGCGTAGGCATCTCACCAGCGGATGGTGAAAAGAACGTCAATATCAGCTCATCCATTAAGCTTAGCTTTGACAGGCTGGTAAGCCCGCAAAGCGGCAACATCACAGTAACAGCTCAGGGAGTGAGTGAGCCGTATGTAACAATTCCGGTGGGGAGTTCAGGTCTGATCAGCAGTTCAACCGAGTATCAGGTTAAGTTAGGCAAGGAGCTTGAATATAACAAGACCTATACCGTTAATGTGCCAAAAGGGATGTTCAAGGATAATCTAGGGCTCGAGTCGTTAGCGACGTCTTCAACATTTACTACAGCGCCATCTATTAATACTGCCATTACTGCTACGGAATATTCTCCGGCGAATTACTCGCGTGTTGACAGCAGTCTCACTCAGCTAAGCATAAAGCTAAATAATAAGCTACAGAAGGGCGGCGGATCGATCAAACTGATCGCTTCAGCGGATAATTCAGTCGTCCAGGAATTTAAAATTAAAGATGGAGAGCCGTACTTCTATCTGCAAAATGACAACACAAATTCTACTACAACTGTAACACTAACGTTAGCAAGTAAACTTACAGCCGGCAGCAGCTATTATGTGCTGATCGATCCATATGCACTAAAGGATGATGACAATAAGTCCTATGCAGGCATTACCACAGGTAACGTCTGGAGCTTTTCGGTAAAAGGGTCGGTTGTGCCGGGAATGACAGTTTCTCCATTAAACGGGGCAGGTGCAGTGCCGGTATCAACAGGTATCCAGCTTACGTTTGATCAGCCGATGATGCCGGCTGCAGGAATCATAACTGTATCGCCGAGTAACACAGCATATGCCAGATATTTTAACGTGAATTCTGCTTCGGTAACGGGCGGAGGAACACGGTTCATTAGTGTGGCAGCTGCTTCAGCAGCGAATCCGTTATTAAGCAACACTCAGTACACGGTAACTATTCCGAAGGGGGCATTCTACGACCAGGATGGTAATGTATTTCCTGCCTCAGGATCGTACACATGGACCTTCACCACTACTTCACTTACAGGTTTCGGAATAACCTCGCTAAGTCCGGCTGACCGCAGTGAAGCAGTGCAGATTAAGCAGCCGATTAAGATTGCTTTTAACCAGGCAACCACTTTAACTGCACCGAGCGGGGTAGCTTTATATAAGAGCAATGGTACATTAGTTCCAACGAGTGTAACCCCGAGTGCCGACTCAAAGGAATTTACTATTGCACCTTCGACAGGACTCGATAATGATACCATTTATTATGTTGATATTGCCCAGGGAGCTTTTGTTGACGGCAGTAACAATCCGTTCGAAGGCATAAACGGCCGAAACGGCTGGAGTTTTAAAACAGTAGCTCTTGATAAGACAGCTCCGTTGCTCTCATCTGCGTTGCTTGAGAACAATCGTACCATCCGTCTGAAATACGATGAAGCACTCCATTCGGGCGTGTCTCTGATGCTGAGCAGCTTTGCGGTTACGGTTAATGAGGAGAAACGGAATATAGACAGTGTCTACATTCAGGGTGACAGTGTCTACGTTACGCTTAGTACCGGAGTTGCCGTGGGACAAGTTATTAGAATATCCTACACCCAGGGAATAAGAATGATACAGGATTTAAGCGGAAATACAGCAAGCTCCTTTTCAGCCCGTTTGGTGACTAATAATATCCAGTCTGTGCTGCCTACACCTAAGGATGGAACCTTGTCCGGCAAAACATTAGTGCTGAACTTTAACGATCAGCTTAGAACAGCGTCAACAGCCGGTTACGGCCAGTTCTATGTGTATGCGGACGGCGTCTCCCTGGGAGTTAGTTCGGTTAGCTCCAGCGGGTCTTCCCTTACCCTCGGTTTAAATAATGTTGCAGCTAGCGGGCAAAGTGTCCGCGTAACGTATTATGCCGGCTCTTATCCGCTGCAGGATCAATACGGGCAGAACATAGCCAGTTTCAGTGATTTTTATGTCCGGAATACGAGCGATTCAGTGCCCCCGGTCTACCAGAGCGCAGCAGGATCGGACAAGCAGATTATTCTGACTTATAATGAGGGGCTTTCTCCATCCAGTCTGCCGCTGGTCAGCCAGTACTCGGTACTGGTCGGCAGCACGCCTAACTATGTGACTAACGTAGCTGTGAACGGCAATCAGGTAACATTGACTTTGGCCAGCACTCTGTCAACGGGCAGCTATACCACGGTTTCTTATGTTCCGGGAGTTGCCGGAATCAGTGATCTGAACGGCAACCGGGCCGCTTACATCAATCTTCAGCCGGTATCCGTTTCCGGAAGCAGTGTTACAACTGTGCCGAATATTAGTTCAGCAATGATAGCCGGGGATGAACTAACGGTCACTTTTAGTAAAAGCATGCAGGCGAGCTCAACGCTGTATAGCGGCCAGTTTGCTGTCCGGGTGGACGGCAGTACGGTAGGCGTACAAACGGTTAATGTATCCGGCACAACCTTGAAGCTGGTTTTGTCGACGGTAGTCAAAACGGGACAAACCGTTGATTTATCGTACATGACTGGTGCGGGCAGCATTCTCGATGCCAGCGGTACTGCGCTTGCCTCGTTTACAGCTCTTGCTGTACAGAATCTGACCGGAACGGCAGGCTCAACCTCAGCATCCAGCCGCCCGTCCTATCTTGGTATTCTTGCTGCCGGTGAATTCGGCAAGGAATATCCGCTGCTCAAAAGTGACTCTGCTACCACAGCAGATGACCGTTCCGTCTATAACCAGATCGTCAAACGGTATGTGCTTACAGCTGACCGTCTGGCTGCCAGCTATGAGTACCTGCACAAGCTGGGTACGCCCTCCCTGGTATTCGAGGTGCCTGCGACTGAGCTTGCCGCTTATGTATCGGTGCCGTTAAAACCACTGCTGGATGCGGTCAACCGGAACAGCAAATCAACCTTCGGCATCCGGTACGGAGATAATCTGTATAATCTGGCGTTGGATGATATAGACATGAACAGTCTTGCTGCCAAGCTCATTGCAGACAGCAGCACAATATCGCTTGTGATCCGGCTGGAGAAGGTGCCGTCAGGCACATACACGCCATTTGAACAGAAGCTTAAAACTCAAGGCCTGCAAACTGTAACAGGCCTGACTGATATCCGCATGAGTGCAGTAGTGAGCGGTAATTATTCGAACGGCACAGTACTTAGCTCCCCTGGAGAATATACTGTACGGACTACTGCTACGCTAAACAGCGACCAGACTTCGGCTGTCAGACTGGATCTTGTCTATTATGATGCGACGTATCTGCCGACGAAGATCAGTTCAGCCGGAAGCTATACCGTTATACGGGCGAATGTAACAGGGAATCAGGTAGTCGGAACATTCCTGTCGACCCGCAGCTTTACAGATATGAGCAAGCACTGGGCTAATTCGACTGTTACACTCCTTGCTGCCAAAAATATTATCGACAGCAGCTACGGCAGTACCTTCAAGCCGGAGCAGAAAGTCACACGGGCTGAATTCGCTGTAATGCTTAGCCGGGGGCTTGGACTCCTGGGCGACCGGGAAACGGCACAGCGCTTCGGGGATGTACAGTCTTCAACCCAGACCGGTGACTATATCGGGGCAGCAGCCAAGGCAGGGATCATTACCGGTAATACTGACGGTACATTCCGGCCTAACGACAATATTACCCGGGAACAGCTGGCAATTATGATTATCCGTGCGATGGAATATACGGAGCATCCGATTACTCTAAGCGGTACAGCAGCCTCCAAACTGAGCGTATTTAAAGACAAAAACAAAATCCAGAATGCAGCAGCCGAATTTGTGGCAAAAGCCGTTCAGGAAGGAATTATCCTGGGAATGACCACAACGGAGTTCCAGCCGCAGGGCAATGCCACCCGGGCTCAGGCTGCGGTCATGCTGCAGCGGATGCTGAATATGGCAGGATATCTCTAGAATAACTTGGTTTTAAAGAGGGAAGCCCCGCGTACGCGGGGCTTTTTTATGTGCTATGCAGCCTCGGCAGCCAGCAAATAAAGGAGACAAATCTAGCAATATTCGCAACTTTTCATCCATATTTCAGTCTATGTAATAGTAATGGGGAAGCAGATGCCTGATTTTTGACTACAAAATAGACGCAGACAAATGAAAGATTGAGATTATACAAAGAGATGGGAGAGTTACGCTGAAATGAGTGAAGTTTTTATGGGGAACAGTGACAAGAAGCCGGGACGGGGTACAGGGAAGCCGGCGGCAAAACGCTGGATTGCCGCATCTTTAGCCGGGGTGCTCTGGATTATGCCGGTGATCGGAAGCGAAGGACTGCCGGGATTAGGAACAGGTACAGCGCCTGTAGCCCAGGCTGCAGCGAGTTCTTTTACAGTAACGAAGTTAGGTGAGGAGGTCATTACCTCCGGAGCGCTGATGATGAAATATAAATTCACGGCACTGCGTTCAGGCAAAAGTGCAACCGGGCTGGCGGACGTCATCCGCGTTGATTTGAATAATCCATATGTTTCCCTGGATGTGATGACCGGCAAGGGAGGTAATCTGACTACCCGTCAGAGTACCGGCGGCATGGCAGCAGAGACCGGAGCGGTTGCGGCAATCAACGGGGATTATTTTAATACCGGTGGTGAAGGAGCTCCTATCGGGGGGCAGGTATCCGGCGGGGTAGTGGTTTCGACGCCTTCGCAGCTGGACGGAATGTATGCTTTTGCAGTGACCAAGGACCGCAAGCCGGTCATTGATGAATATACGTTTGAAGGGCTTGTTACCGCAGAAGACGGTTCCCAGTTCCCGTTATCCGGTATCAACAAAGGGGCTTACAACCCGGAAGGCGGCAGCTCCACCTACAGCCATGCCAATGCTGCTTACATCTATACCGATGCCTGGACTGCCTTGGACCGGCCGAAGAACAGCTCAACAACACCGACTGAGGTGCTGGTACAGAATGATGTGATTACGCAGATCTCACTGGATGCAGCGCTGCCTATGGCTGTTCCGGAAGGGGCTTATATCCTGCGGACTCACGGGCTGGCCGCGCAATTCGTCAAGGCCCATCTGGCAGTAGGCCAGAAGCTGAGCAGTGTATATTCACTGAAGTCCAAGACTACCCAGCAGTCCATTGATCCGGCCAGCCTGCAAATGATGATTGGCGGACATACCATTCTTGTCAACAACGGCAAGGCAGCCACGTTCTCACGGTCGACTTCCAGTATTGGCGGCTACCGGGCGCGGACAGCGCTGGGATACTCCCAGGATGGCCGCTATGTCTATCTGATTGCAGTAGAGGATAACGCTAACAGCACCGGTATGTCGCTGACAGAGCTGCAATCCTTTATGACCAATATTGGAGTATGGAAAGGAATAAACCTCGATGGAGGGGGCTCTACAACGATGGTAGACCGCCCGCTGGCTGAAACCTCGACAACACTGACCTTTAATACAGAATACGGCACAGAACAGCGCAGCATTGTAAACGGGCTTGGAGTGTACACCTCTGCTCCGCAGGGGGCAGTAAAAGGAATCAAGATCAGCGGCAGCTCTGTACTTCTGATTGGGCAAAAGGCTACTTATTCACTAAAAGGCTATGATACGTACTATAATCCGATAGATGTGGCTTCAGCTAATCCGGCCTGGACAGCAAGCGGCGGCAGTGCGACAGTCAGCGCAGGGGAAGTTACAGCAGTCAAGGCAGGAACGGCTACACTGACCGCTACCAGCGGATCAGCCAGTGCTTCAACAAAGGTAACGGTTCTGGGAGGCGACGATCTTGCCAGCCTGTCAGCCGGAATCGCCACTGCTCCTCTGACAGCAGGAACAACAGTATCAGTTCCTGTTACAGCAGTCTCTAAAAGCGGGGCATCGCTGACCGTACCGGCTTCGGCGCTGAAATGGGAATTTGTCGGCTTTAACGGGAGTGTGCAAAATGGCAAGCTTACTGTTAACTCGGTCAACGCAGGTGTAACGACAGGCTACGCTATTGCCCGGTATGACGGCTTCAGCACAGCGGTTGTACTGTCTACAGCAGCAGCTACAGCCTGGGAGAATTTCGAAAATGTGAATTATCCGATTGCCTTCACTACCAATGCAGCAGGCGTTACCGGAACTGCAGCGGTCGTAGCAGGTTCTGCAGAACGTGCAGGCTCGAAAGTGCTGTCACTCAGCTATGACATGACAGCTGGCAGCGGAAAAATGTACGCTTACGCCCAGTTCAACGGAACCTCCGGCAAGAGCATTCCAGCCGCAGCGACTTCCATGTCGCTGGATGTTATGGGCGATATGAGCCTTAACTGGCTGCGGGCTGAGGTAGTCGACAATGCAGGCACCACAGCGTATATTGATTTAGCTAAAGTAATTGACTGGAATGGCTGGAAGAGCCTGAACATTGATCTGTCCGGATCGGGAATCAAGTTCCCGGCATCCCTGAAAAGAGTATATGTAGTCAACGTGGAGGAGGGCCAGGACGAGCGGGCCAAGACCGGTACGGTAGGCTTTGATAATATTTCCTTTGTTATGCCGTCGCTGTCCAGTGAAGCCGGGCTTCCGAAAGGAACAGCTTCGATGATCATCGGTTCGAAATCCCTGACCGTTAACGGAACCAAGAAGACGATTGATGTGGCTCCGATCGTTAAGGATAACACCACTTATATCCCGATCAAATATGTGGTGGATGTCTTCGGCGGAAGTGCAGCATGGGATCAGAATACTAAGAAAATTATGGTTCTGCGCGGTTCCAAGGCGATGGATCTGACCGTCGGCAAAAAGGAATATGTACTGAACGGGAAGCGCCAAAGTGCCGAAGTAGCTCCTTTAATCCTAGACGGTAGGACTTTAGTACCGCTTAGACTCGTCTCGGAGCAGCTTGGACTGACCGTAAAATGGGAACAGAAAACGAAGACCGTAACGATCGAATCGTGATATGTTAATATAAAGGAAAGCCTTTAATACGATCCGATAGAAATGGGGCAGCATCCGTGGAATTTCAGGCCGATGCGATAGATCGCGTCATTAAGAATACCATCGACGTGATGGAGAGCAGCAAGTATCAGATTTTTGAAATAATGCATGTTGCCCGGGACGAGCTTGGTGCACTCACTAAAGAACTGCAGAGGGTCATGGAAGAAACGGATGAAACATTGCAAAAAGTTGACACGCTGGAGCTGCAATATCACCGCTCACGGATCCGGCTGACCGAGGTCAGCCGGGATTTCGTCCGCTATTCGGAGAAGGATATCCGGATTGCTTATGAGAAAGCGACTGAGCTGCAGCTCGAGCTTATGATGACAAGAGAACGTGAGATTTATCTGCGCAGCAGACGGGATGAGCTGCAGATGCGGGTCCGCAGTGTAGAAAATTCAGTCGAGCGTGCAGAATCGATCGGCTCACAAATGAGTGTAGTTATTGATTATTTGGCCGGAGAAATGGGACAAGTAACCAGGATTGTAGAAACGGCCAAGAACAGGCAGCTGATCGGGCTTAAGATTATTTTGGCTCAGGAAGAAGAGCGTAAAAGAATTGCCCGGGAAATTCATGACGGTCCTGCTCAAATGCTGGCAAATCTAGTCCTAAGGACGGAAATTGTAGAAAGAATGCTGGTAAAGCAGGAATTTGGCATGGTGCAGGACGAAATAATAGATTTAAAGGGACAGGTCCGCTATAGTCTGGAAGAGATGCGCAAGGTTATTTTTAATCTGCGTCCTATGGCGCTGGATGATCTTGGGCTGATTCCGACACTCCGCAAATATGTGCATGACTTTGAGGAAAAAACCAAAATCCGCACTGCCTTTGAAACAAGAGGTAAAGAGCACCGGCTCTCGTCTGCTATGGAAGCAGCTGTTTACCGTCTTGTGCAGGAGGGGCTAACCAACGCTGCGAAGCACGCCTATCCGAGCTATGTGCTGGTGGAAATCACCTATCAGGCGCAGCTGATCAAAATTGTTGTTAAGGATAACGGTCTGGGCTTCAATGTAAAGAAGGTAAGTGAGCAGGGCAGCCGGGAAAGCTTTGGACTGGTCGGCATGCGGGAACGTGTAGAACTGCTTGAAGGCAGAATTGAGATCGAGTCGGAGGAGAATCAGGGAACAACTATTGTTATTCACATTCCGACAAATGTGGAAAAGGGGAAGGAGTAATGTGATGGAAAACCAAAGCTCTGGCAAATTGCCGATAAAAGTACTTTTGGCCGATGATCATCAGTTGTTTCGCGAAGGGCTTAAGCGGATTTTAAATATGGAGGATGACATTGAAGTCATCGGCGAGTGCGGTGACGGTATTCAGGTACTGGAGTTCTGCAACGTCAACAAACCGGATATTGTACTGATGGACATCAATATGCCTGTGGAGAACGGTGTCGAAGCCACCCAGAAGGTACGTGAGATGTTTCCGGATGTTAAGGTTATTATTTTGTCGATTCATGATGATGAAAGCTATGTATTCGAAACACTGCGCAAGGGTGCCAACGGCTATCTGCTGAAGGATATGGAGGCTGAGTCACTGATTAATGCCATCCGTTCGGTATGTGAAGGGCATGCGTTCATTCACCCTAAGGTTACCGGTAAGCTGATCAACCAGCTGCGCCGGATGACTTATCTTAATGAAACAGGTGCAATGGCCGAAACTCCGGTTAAAGAAGCAGGCGTGAAGTTCGTTGCCGGTGACAATAACCCGCTGACCCGCCGTGAGGCAGAGGTACTGCGTCTAATGGCAGAAGGCAAGAGCAACAAGAATATCGGGGAATACCTCTTTATCAGCGAAAAGACCGTCAAAAACCATGTCAGCAGTATCCTGCAGAAAATGGAAGTTGATGACCGTACACAAGCTGTAATCAATTCGATTAAATACGGCTGGGTCACCCTATAACCGGCATAACGTTAACTGAGCGTTTTGGAGAATCCAAATGATCCGGAACAACATTACATAACGGCAGGTATTACTTTACCATCTGTCAGCGTATTGTTCAGTCGCAGTTATATTCGAATTTTGCAAAATGCTGATTTAAGTATGTACCCGGATATAGGCAGTTTGACCCTGCCCGCTGTCAGGTACAGCGAAGCAAAGGGCTTACAGCCGCAGGGGAACCATGGGCAGTCACCGACCTTGGAGCACCGGCATATAGTGTCGGTATAAGAGGAGGTGCATCTCCATGGTAGCCCAGTTAATATGGATTGCGGCTGTTTATGGATCGGCAGTAGCTCTCGTTCACATCCTGCAGCACCGGGAGCGAATCCGGTATGCCGGACGGATCAGCAAGCGGATTCATTATATTCTGATTACCCGTAATCATGAGGCGGTTATTGAAGGTTATATCCGGATGCTTGCCTGGCGGGCCTTCTGGGCCGGCAGAACGTATCAGGTAACTTTGCTTGATGACGAATCCAGGGATGGTACTGTGGCTGTAGCCGCCAGACTAGCCCGGAGCGGCTCTTTGATTGAATTTGCGCCGCTGATGCAGCTGTATCGTTATGAGGATGGCCCCGAACCTCAGCGGCAGACCGTAATCGACTTACGGATGCCGGGAAGCGGGGGATCGCAATAAACGTGCGGCGGAAGCTAACTGAATATGCAAGCAACGGGTGAAGCACACTCTCCAGTTTGGGGGAGTGTGCTTTTTTATGTTGGTTTTGTGTTGGAAAGAGCGGACAGGATGATCATGGAGCTTTATTTTCAGGAGAGGAAGGAGAAATATGAGAGTTAGTGTCTATGCAGTGGAAGCAGAAGGACGCTGGACGCTGCGGATCTCGCTTTGCCCGGCGGTTGACTGGATCTGGTGGGAGGGTGCGGGAGGAGAAGGCTGGAATCACACTAGAGCAGAAAGGATTGTGCTGCTCACATCTTCAATGCCTCTTGGATGGGCTGTGAAGCTGCGGGAACGGATTAGATGCGGATCTGCTATGGGGAGATGGACGGCGGCGGAGTGGCGGGGTTGTTTGATGGATGTTCTTAAAATGGAAATCAATGAAGAAGAGAGGACTTGCGGAAAGCCAACAGACAGGTGGTTTGAGGATATTAGAATTCAGCAGGTAAGTGATAGCGCCAGCTCAGGTTGGAGTGAGGACTGCGGGTGGGAAAGTGAGGGGAATGTCTGCGCTGGCTTGGATTCACATGAGTATATTGCTTCTCTCAGCAGGAAGGCTGATTATTTTGTGTCCCTAATATCAGGCCGCTCGCTATTGCAGCCGGAAGTGGAGGCTCTGCTGGCAGAGCAGGCTCCTGGTGCTGAACAGCACTGGATGGCTGCTGCCCAGCTTGCATATTTGCAGGGACGGCTTATGCTGGGGGCTGCTGTTGGCTCTAGAAACAGAAATAAAGAGAGGACCGAAGGTGGCTTAATTAAAAAGAAGCACGGTTTCAGCGGAATGGGCAGCATCCGCTGGAGTGCGGTGCGCGCGGCGCTTCGCCTGCCGCAGCTGCTCCTGCGCGGCTCTGCCCGCCGCCGCGCTGATGAGCGCTGCCTGCGCTGCGGCAGCGTACCCACAGGCCGCACGCCTTGCGCTGCGTGCGGCCTTGCCTGCTGCGCCTATTGCGAGGCCTGCCTCGCGCTCGGGCGCAGCCGGGCTTGCGCGCTGCTGCTCCGCAGCGCGGCCTCTCCGGCCGTGCGGTGCACAGCGGCCGGGACCAGCCCCACCGTTGCGGCACGCCGGTGGGGGCTTAGTGCAGCCCAGGCGGGGGCCGCCGGGGCTGCACTGGGGTTTTTGGCTGCGCGGCTTGGGCGCGCAGCCGGGCAAAGCCCAGAGCGGTTCCTGCTCTGGGCGGTGACGGGAGCGGGGAAGACGGAGATCACCTTCCCGCTCCTGGATGCAGTGCTCGCCGCCGGAGGGCGGGCACTGGTGGCGACGCCGCGGCGCGACGTCGTGCTGGAGCTGGCCCCGCGGCTGGCCCGGGCTTTTCCGGCCGAGATGCTGGCCGTGCTCTATGGCGGCAGCCCGGACCGGTGGATACCGGGAAAGATTACCGTAGCCACTACGCACCAGCTTTTGCGTTTCTACCAGGCTTTTGACCTGGTAATTATTGATGAACTCGATGCATTTCCGTACCACAACGATCCCATGCTTGCCTTTGCAGCCGGACAGGCGTGTAAGCCGGATGGAGTCTTTATCTTTCTGTCAGCAACGCCGCCGCAAAACCTGCAAAGGCAAGTCAGCTTGGGCAGGCTACAGCATGCAAGAGTGCCAGTACGCTTTCACGGCCATCCGCTGCCGGTACCGCAGCATTTGACAATGAGTCCGGTACACCAATGTATCCGAAAAGGCGGTTTGCACAGGACATTTATACAGGCACTTCGCAGATCTCTGTCACGGGAAGCACAGGTATTCCTGTTTGTGTCACGCATTGCTCATATCGAACCAATACTGTTGCTGCTGCGCCGGATTTTCCCTGAAGTCAGCATAGAAGGCACCTCTTCCCAAGATCCGCTCAGGTCTGCCAAAGTAATGTCCTTCCGGGAGCGGAAGATCAGAATCCTGGTCACCACAACCATTCTGGAACGGGGAGTAACGGTTCCGCGCAGCGATGTGTATATTTTGGATGCAGACAGCAGCCTGTTTGATGAGGCTTCGCTGGTACAGATGGCGGGCAGGGCAGGACGTTCGAAGGAAGACCCCGCAGGTTCAGTTATATTTCTTTCTCCCCAGTGGACCAGTTCCCAGCGTAAAGCAATTGCCCAAATCCGTACGATGAATACCATTGCCCGCAGGCAAGGTTACCTGAAAGGAGAGAAATGGCCATGAATCCCTTAAACGAATGGATGGCTAATTTCCGCCTATTATTGGCTCCGGCATTAATCCAATGTCTGATCTGCGGCAAAAACAGCCAATCATCAGCTGGGGTGCCCGGCATCTGTACGAGCTGCGAAGCTGGCATCCCGTGGATCCGTCAGCCCCGCTGCCCAAAATGCGGCCGCCACGTCGGTTGTCCCGACTGCAGCCGGAGCGGTCAATCCGATCCAATTATCTGTAACCGGAGTGCAGTAGCCTATACGCCGGTTATGCGTGAATTGCTGGGACGCTATAAATACAGGGGGCACGAACGGCTTGCTCCTCTACTGGGTCTGATGCTGGATAGTGCGTACATACAGCTGGAAAGTTTTATTGGAGAACATCAGCGTAACCGTCAGATAAGCAGGGCCGCACCTTGGCAAGCCGATCTGCTTGTCCCTGTACCGGTCTCGGAATCCCGTCTCATCGAGCGCGGTTTTAATCAGGCTGAACGCCTGGCGGATGTATTGTCCAGACGCAGAGGAATCCCGCAGCTCCCGCTTCTTATCCGTACCCACCATACCGGCAAACAGAGCTTCAAGAGCAGGGCAGAGCGCATCGCAGCTATGAAGCATGCTTTTGACGCAATTATGAATGAGTCTGTGAAAATACAGTTTGCGGGGATGCTGGATAAGGCAGAGCAGGAGGATCGGCCAATGCAGATCATCATCATCGATGATATTTACACTACAGGCAGTACCATTCGCGCGTGTGCAGAAGTTTTACAGCATTTATGTGCATGTTATGGAAAAACTGCGGAAGTTTATAGTCTGACGTGGGCTCGTTCTTAAGTCTTTCTACTCAGATTGCGTTGTCAGTAACACTTAAGGGTAATATCGGATTTCTAGGTAATGCAATATAATGCTAATAACATCACAGATAGATTAAACTTGATGTATCGAAAAGGAAGAAAGCAGGAAGAGGCATCACAAGTTGAAGTCATCCGGCCGATACTAATCGTAGACGAAGTTAATTCAATCATGTAATCTAAGCATAAGTTAATTATGCATTGCACAAAATGTAAGGAAAGGAGCCGCTGGTGAAATGAATGTAGACAATTGTCCAAGATGCGGCCGTTTATACGTCAAGAATATTATGGAGCTTTGTCAGCCATGTATCAAAGAGCTTGAGAATCAATATTTTATCTGTGCAGAATATCTGCGCAAAAACCGTGGTACCAACATTCAGGAGCTGTCTGATGCTACAGAAATTTCTATTAAGGAGATTACCCGGTTTATCCGCGAAGGCCGGATTTCTATAGCGAATGCACCGAACATGATGTTGCCCTGTGAGGTATGTGGAACACTGATCCGCGAAGGGCATATGTGCGACAGTTGCCGGGCTCGTTTGAGTAAGGATCTTACCAGAGCAGCAGCTGAAAGTGCCGCTGCTAATGAACCGGCTACAGGCGGTAATAAAGCCGCTTACAAGGTCGTTGATAAGTTCCGTAAGTAATAAAAACTTTAGAAAAACGTTTTCAGCTATAAAGATTGATTCAATAAAGGCCGATAAACTTAGTAAAGATTATCGGTTTTTTTATATTAAAAGGAAGGTGGAAGTTATGAAAATTAACGAGACCGGACGAATCAGCCCCATTAATCCGTATCAGCGGAATGCAGAAGTACAGCGCCAGGAACAGATTAAGAAGAGCACACGCAAGGATGAGGTTTCGATTTCAGATGAAGCCATCAAGCTATTGCAGGCACAGAACAACGGCAAAGTTGATACCGACCGCGCAAGCAAGATTGAAAGCCTGAAACAGCAAGTATCCGCAGGTACCTACCAAGTTGACGCAGCCAAACTCGCAGACTCACTCGCCCCCTACTTTAAGCAATCCTCCGAGAATTAGGTGAATTCATCCATGGCATTGACGAGATTACTTGAACTTCTTGAGCGGCTGGACGAGACGCATCTTCAGATGCTTGATCTGGCCGCTGTCAAGAAACAGACGATTATGGACAACAAGGTGGATGGTCTGATTGACATTATGAACCGCGAGTCCAAGCTGATGAAGCTGATCGGACAGCTTGAAGAGCAGCGTGCAGAGGCGGCGTTTACCTTCTTACAAGGGGTAGGCATACGCTCCAATCTGAACTTGAATCTGACCGAGCTGTCCCGGCTTGTATTTGATCCCGAAGACAAATCGCGGCTGCAGCAAATCCAGCAGAAGCTTTCAGGCACGTTGCAGCAATTAAAGCAAGCTAACGAGCTGAACCAGAAGCTGATTGAGCAGTCGCTTACCTTTATAGACTATTCCCTGGATTTGCTTGTCGGAAGACCGAACCAGGAATTTACGTATCATCATCCGGCCGATAAGGGTTATAGTAATGCCCGGCCCGGCCTTTTTGACGCCCGCGGATAGGGTAGTTTTCTTTCAATCCGTTTTGCCGGAGCAATTAAAAGGGAGGAATTAGCAGTGACATCTACATTTCATTCAATCGAGACGGCAAGACGGAGCCTGTTTACCCAGACTGCTGCACTCAGTACTACCGGACATAATATCGCTAATGCGAATACAGAAGGTTACACACGTCAGCGTGTGAATATGAGGGCTTCCATCCCTATTGAAGCTTACGGGCTTAACAATTCCACACTACCAGGGCAGCTTGGTACAGGTGTAGAATTCGGTTCTATTGACCGGATTCGTGAGACGTTTTTGGATGACCAGTACCGCGGGGAGAATTCCTCTTACGGATCCTGGACGATTCAGTCCGATACGCTGGACAAGCTAGAGGCAATATTTGCAGAGCCTTCAGATACTGGATTGAGCACGGTATTAGATAACTTTTGGAAATCTTGGTCTGACCTAAGCAAAAATCCTGAAGACAGCACAGCGCGAAAAATAGTCGTTCAAACCGCACAATCCTTAACGGATGCGCTTAATTATATGAGCAGGCAGCTGGATAACCTGGATGCTGACCTGGCTTCAAGTGTTACAGTAAAAGGAACCGAAATACAAGGTTATATTTCTTCCATTGCTAACCTTAACTCATCTATTTTTAAGATCGAAAGTATGGGAGACAAAGCCAACGATCTGCGTGACCAGCGTGATTTGCTGACAGATAAATTATCCAAGATCGCGAATATTAACGTTGTGCAAAGTGAAACTGGATATAATATTTCACTTGGGAGTGTTCTGCTGGTTCAAGGTGGTACGGTTGCAGCAACGGTAAACAGCGATTTGCTAAATAGCGCTTATTCCTCTGGTGATCTGAAATCAGGAGAAGTATTCGGTATGATTTCGTCCGGCAAAAAATACGTAGCTGACTATAAATCACAGCTTGATAATATTGCTAATACGATTGCTACAGGGGATGTGCAGGTTACCCTTCCAAAGGGCTCTGTTCTTCCTGAAGGTACAATTTTAACTAATGATGTCAGCATAACCAGTGCAGACGGAGCTGTGTCCACAATTGCCGCAGGTTCGTCTTTCCCTAGAGGAGCCACCTTGAATTCTGATGTTAAGACAATTGTTCCAGGTCTTAACGGCCTGCATCAGTTAGGATATACAATGGACGGTACGCTTAATCCCGGTAAACCTTTATTCACAACCAGCGGAAGCGATACAGAAATTACTGCAGGTAACATTACATTTAATAGTGAGATTGCAAGTGATACCAATTTGCTGGCTACGTCACTGCGCACCAGTGGCAAGGATGATTCCGAAAAGGTTGTTAAAGGAAATAATACATTAGCACTTCTGCTGTCCACACAGCAATTAGGATCATTTACTTCACCTACAACAGGAATTACAACGACTCCAGGTGCCTTTTACAAAACGCTGATCGGGCAGCTTGGTGTGCAGGCTCAGGAAGCTACGCGCCAGACTGAAAATTCCAATTCACTTGTAGAGCAAGTGAATGCCCGCAGGCAATCCGTCAGTGGAGTGTCACTTGATGAAGAAATGTCCAATATGCTGGTGTTCCAGCATGCTTACAGCGCTGCTGCGCGATTTATGACCACTTATGATGAAATGCTCGATAAATTAATTAACTCTACCGGTACTGTAGGCAGATAAGAAAGGAGGGGTTAAAGCATGTTAAGAGTTACTTCCAATATGATGAACTCACAGTTGCTCCTTAACCTGAACCGTAATGCGCGTACGATGAATGATACGCAGCTGCAGCTGGCAACAGGCCGCAAAATCAATAAGCCGTCTGACGATCCGGTAGGAATTACCTATTCCCTTCGTTACCGTGCAGAGCTGTCTTCCAATGAGCAATATCAGGAGAATGTGACCAGTGCGCTGTCCTGGCTGGAATTTAATGATACTGTAATGACTCAGGCGGGAGAGGTAGTTCAGCGCTTGAGAGAGTTATCCGTTAAAGGGGCCAACGGCTCTAACCCCCAGGAAGCACTTAACAGTATTAACGAAGAAGTAATGCAGCTTAAAGAGCAGCTGGTTGATATAGGAAACAGCCAATTTAACGGGAAATTCATTTTCAACGGACAAAACTATGATATTAAACCTTTTGATTTCTCTACAGGAGAAGATGGTTACCTCGATTATTCGGGAGCATCCCTTGTTGTAACAGATCATGGACTTGTAAATTATTCCGTAGGAGACAGTGTACAACTGCCTATTAATGTTACCGGAAACGAGGTTTTTGGATCATCAACGGTTAAAGAGGATGGTACAGTAGAAGCGGATAAAGACAATATTTTTGCCGTCATTGACAGGATTTCTGCTGCACTTGTTTCCGGAGACACTGCAGCTATTTCTTCTGAGCTTTCCAATCTCGATGATAGAATCAATAAAATGCTGGCTGTACAAGCTAATATCGGAGCAAAGGTTAACCGTATAGAATTGATGGAGAACCGTCTGGGTGACCTGGAGGTTAACCTTACCGATCTTCAATCCAAAACAGAAGATGGTGATTATGCTGAAATGCTCATGCAATCAAAGATCCAAGAGAATATTTATAATGCTTCATTGTCAGTAGGCGCCAAAATCATTCAATCCACCCTTGTCGATTTTATCAGATAGAGGAGGATAGCTGATGCAGCCTATTGTTCAAATCCGCCAGACTCCGGCCCTGATTGGTTTGGATACTACAGCAGGGAAGCTTTCGATTACTCAGCCTAAAGCTGACCTGCAAATTACGACTACACCCGGAGAATTAAAGATTCAGCAATTTGATCCGGAAGTGACGATTGATCAGTCTGCAGCACGTGCAGCCTATACAGGTGGCACCTACCGTGAGATGAGTGAACGCATTTATTCAGGCGTTGAACAGCTATGGCTGCAGGGGATTGCGAAGCGGATGGAGCAAGGTGAACGTATGGCTAACTTTCATAAGCCAGGCAACACCATAGCAGAGGTATATGGGGGAGATTGGCAGAAGGTTCCTTTTCCGGAGATAAGAGGGCCTGCTTCTGTTGATAATGTTCGTATTGAGGTCAAGCCAGTTCCACCGCAAATAGAATACCGGAAGGCAGAGGTACACATAGAGGCAAAGGCTAACAAACCGGAATTCACCTACAGTCCTGCAAGTGTTGAGGTGTATCTCAGACAGAAACCATCTCTAAGCTTTACCCCTCCGGAATTAAATGTACAAATGTAAAAAAAATAGGGCTATAGAATAGGTTGATAACGACCATCTATAGCTTTTTTTGTTAGATAAGTTAAATGGAAAGGTGCTGGAAAGTATGATTAAAGAAACAGCGACTATGGGAACACTTGATATAAGCGAGGATCAAATATATTTTTTTCCAAAAGGAATTCCCGGTTTTGAGGAGGAAACAGAGTTTGCAGTTATTGAAGTGGAGGGAGGGAAATTTTCATATCTGCAATCCCTTAAGACAGACAGTCTTTCCTTTCTGCTTACTGATCCCTTTCTGTTTTATCCGGAGTATGAATTCGAATTCCCTGATAAGGATGCCGAGGAGCTGGAGATTAAGGATGCTTTTCTGGTCCGCGCTATTGTAACGGTTAGGGAGCAGTTAGAGCAATCAACGATTAATCTGCTTGCTCCAATTGTGCTGAATCCTCTTAATCGTACCGGTAAGCAAATTGTTCTAGTGAAATCACAATATCAGGTCCGGCAGCAGTTGTGGAGAGAAGTCCGTGACGAAGCTCAAAAAGGCGGTGAATAATTATGCTCGTGTTAACCCGCAAAAAAGGCGAATCCATTATCATACAAGACAATATTGAAATTACAATTTTGGCGGTAGAAGGAGATAGTGTTAAGGTAGGGATTTCAGCCCCTAGGCATGTGGATATTTTCAGGCAGGAAGTATATTTGTCTATCAAGGAAGCCAATAAAGAGTCGACGGCAACAAACGTTGTGAATCTAAATGCATTAATTGAACGCATGCGGCCGCAAAAATAAATTTCAAAATTTGCAAATTAACTATTAACAATAATAGCGAGAAGACGATATATATATTAGGCACTGATCGGCAGGGCGGCCGACCTTAACGGCAGTGCTTACCACATGGATGTGGACAAACCAATTTCAGGGAGGAAATACACAATGATTATCAATCACAATATCACGGCGCAGAATACGCACCGCCAACTGAGCACTAACACTGCTAACCAGAGCAAGAACATCGAGAAGCTGTCTTCCGGTCTTCGTATTAACCGTGCAGGCGACGACGCAGCAGGTCTGGCAATTTCCGAAAAAATGCGCGGTCAGATCCGCGGTTTGGATCAGGCTGCCCGTAACTCGCAGGATGCTATCTCTATGATTCAGACTGCTGAAGGTGCTTTGAATGAAACTCACTCCATTCTTCAACGTATGCGTGAACTTTCCGTTCAATCCGCAAACGGTACGAATACAGATAGCGACCGCAAGAGCATTCAGGACGAAGTGAACCAGTTGGCTGATGAAATCAACCGTATCAGTAACACTACTGAGTTCAATACTCAGAAGCTGATCAATGGTTCGAAGGACAAAACCGAAACAGTAGCTGCAACTAAAAATGCTTCGTCTATTGCTGCAATTGGCATCGGAACCGACGCTTTCGAAGTTAGAACAGCTGCAACCGAAGGTACAGCAACTGGTGCAGTTCTTGATGGATCCACAAAGATCCACCAAGGAACTGTAGCTGAGTATACGTTTGGGAAGCTTACTAGTTCTGGCGGCACGGATACTACTTACTCTGCTGCTACGTCATTGCCAGGCTCCAACGAATTTACACTTTCTATCAACGGTAGTGTTCGTTCATTTACAGTAGGTGCCACTGCAGATGACACTGCATTTGCAGCGGCGTTTGAAACGGCGTTGGAAGCTGCTTTTAACCGTGCTAAAGATGGTAGTGCAGTTGAGACTGGCGCTGCTTTGACCAACCATGACTTCTCCGTTGGATTCGAGGGCGGAAAGCTGGTAATTAAAGATGATGTTCTCAATAAGGGAGCAAATAGCCGTATTGATCTTATTGGTGGTAATGGTACTAATGCTTTGTCCAGCGCTGCAGATCTTAAAGAATACGGCGAGGCTGCTAATAATCAATTGAAAATCAACTATGTTGATGGCGGTGTGGCAAAAACAGTAACTGCTACTGTAGCTGATGGTACCTATAACACTGCTGCTGACCTTGCGGCAGCACTTGAAACCGCTGCTGATACTGCTCTAGGCGCAGACGCTGCTAAAGTTACCTTTAGTGCAGAAGCTGGTGCAAATAAGAACATTACAGTTGCTACAACCTTGACAGGAGCTGGTAATGGTGTGGCTTCCTTTGGTGGTTCCGCAGCAGCATTTACAGGACTGATCTCGGAAGGTTCTTCCGTTGAATTAGGGAAGAATGCAAATAATAAGTTCGATGTTCAAATTGACGGAAAGAATTATACTGCTGAAATCGCAGCTGGTGATTATACGGATAAGGATCAGCTGGCCTCCCAAATCCAGAAGGCCATTAATGATCAAATCACAGCTTTGGGCGGTGCTTCTGCAAAACCTGTAGAAGTTAAAGCGCTCCAAGTAGCTGATACTGACCGGGTACGTTTCCAAATTACAAGCGGAACTGAAGGCGAACAAAGTACTATCAAGTTCTCTAACGTTGCAAGTAATGATGGCTTGAAAGATATTGGTTTCGATACAGCACTTGCAAAAGGAGAAAACGGTAAAGATGCATCCGTAAATTTCCATATCGGAGCTAATGCAGGTCAGAACCTTTCGTTAGCGATTGGAGATATGAGATCTGCCGCTCTTGGTATCACATCATCGTCCAACTCTGCGAATCAAACAGCAACACTAACAGATGGATCGGTAGTAGATGTAAATTATAGCAGTGCAAGCAAAGTAAAGAATGGAACTGCTGATGAATATGTTATCGACGTTTCCAATAAAGATACTGCAAATAATGCAATCACTGTAATTAACAATGCTATTGAAATGGTATCCAGCGAAAGAAGTAAACTGGGCGCTAACCAGAACCGTCTGGAGCACACTATCAATAACCTGAGCACTTCTTCCGAAAACCTGACTGCCGCTGAATCCCGTGTTCGCGATGTAGACATGGCTAAGGAAATGATGTCCCAGACTAAGAACTCCATCCTTGCTCAGGCTGCTCAAGCTATGCTTGCTCAAGCTAACCAACAGCCGCAAGGCGTACTGCAATTGCTTCGTTAAGATTTATAGCAAGAAAGGGCTCTGGTCAATCCAGAGCCCTTTTTGTGTTGAGCATTCATCCATAATGAATAAATATATATTGACAGTTGTATTAATTTGCAAACGGAAAAGGCCGATATATAGACTATACACGAGTGATACCGGGGGGGTGCTTTATGGAGATTCAACCTGTTAATTCATTTAATCAGTTTAGTAACAGTGGACGCACCTCAAATTCAGCTTCACAAGCGGGGAAGTTATCTGGGGCTGCATCCGTTGATCCGATCAGAAGCGGTGACCAGATGAAGCGGTTAGCTGTTCAGGGTGTTGCCTTTTCGGTAGGCGAAGAACAGGTAATTAAAGCTTTGGATAAAGCACTGAAGGCTTTGGAAGGCCCTGAGAAAAGCTTTGAAGTTAGTGTTCACAAAGAAACTAAGGCAATTATGGTGAAGGTGCTGAACAAAGAAACTGGGGAACTAATCAGAGAAATTCCTTCTGAAAAAACACTGGATATTGTAGCAAATATGATGCATATTGCCGGGATCCTGGTGGATGAAAAAGTATAAGCTGTTATTGAAGGGAGTGCAAGCATGGCGATTAGGGTAAGCGGGATGTCCTCGGGGTTAGATGTTGAGGGTATTGTAAAGGAAATGATGGCTGCAAGAAGACAACCTCTGACCAAGCTGAATCAGAATAAAACGATTTTGGAATGGCAAAGAGACAGCTACCGGGAGATAAACAGCAAGCTTGTTGATTTTCGTAATAATAAGCTGTTGGCTAAATATGATAATTCTGCTTCTATGATTACTCAAAAGGCTGTTGTTACAGGTAATACGTCTGCACTAAAGGCTGAGGCAACATCTGAGGCTAACGGTATACCAATGACTATTGAAATTATCAAACTTGCAAAACCGGCTACCGTGGAAACAGCAGGAATGAATTTAGCCGGTTCAAGCACGCGGCTAACTGCCAGTTCTAAGCTTTCTGATCTTCAAAAGGCTAATAATATCACAGCTCCTGCAGATGGTAAGTATAGAATTACTTTAAACGGTGACACGCTCGAATTTGATGCTAGCATTACTATAAATGATGCGCTGGCGAAAATTAATAAGTCGGAGAAAGGCAATGTAACAGCAAAGTTCGATGAAGTGACTGGGAAATTGACTATAGCTTCCAAGACTTATAGTGAACAAGGTAAAGTTGCTAGAGGGACAAATGATACGTTTTTAGCTCTATTTGGCTCGGGTACTGTGAATGAAACGGGCTATCAAGCTGCTAAGGTGAAGATAAACAATAGTTCCGAAGAAATTTCTTTCGCCAGCAATACCTTCAAAATCAATGGTATTAATGTAACACTTCTGGCTGAGAATACAACAGCTACTATTAATACTGAGACAGACACATCAAAGGCTGTTGAAACGGTGAAGAGTTTTATTCAGGACTATAATGATTTAATCAATACTCTAACTACTAAAGTAAACGAGGAGCGTTACAAAGACTTTACGCCCCTAACTGATGAACAGAAGCAAGCCATGAAGGAAAATGACATTGAACTGTGGGAAAAGAAAGCAAAGAGTGGTTTACTTAAAAATGATGATGTTCTTAAGTCAACAATCTCATCTATGCGTGCAGCAGTTATGGAGCAACTTGGTGCCCTCAGTAATGTTGGGGTAACAACAGGGCTATACTATGAGAATGGTAAGCTCATCCTGGATGAAACGAAGCTAAAGCAAGCTTTTGAGAATAATCCGCAGGGCACAGCTGCTATTTTTCAAGGCACAGCAACTCAAGGGGGATTGTTCGACAAGTTATCAAGTGAAATCAATGGTACTTTAGATAAACTGGTATTGAAAGCAGGGACTTCTAAATATTCTACGGACTTGACAGTTACATTTAAGACTGAGAGTACAATGGGTAAACGATTAAAAGACTTCAATACACAGATTGCTAATCTGACGGATAGACTCACTGATATAGAAAACAACTACTACAAAAAGTTTACAGCGATGGAAACAGCGATGTCACAGTATAACAGCCAGTCATCCAGCTTAAGTAGCTTGTTCACCTCGTAACCAAAAATTAATAAAGATGAAGGAGTAAGCTAATAATGATAATAACATCTCCTTATGAGAAATACCGTCAATCGGCCGTATCTACATCCAGCCCATCACAATTGCTGCTGATGTTGTATGATGGAGCCATTCGTTTTGGTCGAGCTGCTTTGGAAGGAATAGAAACCGCAGATTATAGCGGGTTAAGTATAAATGTAGGCAAAGCCCGGGCAATCGTCAAGGAGTTAACAAATACTTTAGATGCATCTTATGAAGTCTCCGCAGGACTGAAATCCATGTATGAATACATTGATCATTTATTATCGGAAACTAATATTAATAAATCCAAGACGGCCGGTGAAGAAGCCATCGGATACCTCTTGGAGCTTCGCCAGACCTTTGCACAAGCTGCGAAAATGTCTGCAGGTCAAGCGCAACAGCATGGATAAGCTGCTACAGGGGCTAGAGGAGCTAACATTGGAGATTCTTTCAAGACCAATAGATGCCCCTCATGAGGAGCTGGAGCATTTCGTACATGAACGGCAGAAATTTGTAGATTTAATAGCAAATAAGGTCGAAAAATGTCAATTGACTTCTGCGCAAAAAGCAGTATTAGGTCGGATTCTGGAACACGACCCTGCTATTGTAGCCCGAATGAACGCCCACCGGTTAGAGGCCCGGGACTGGCTGCAGAAACGCAACCAAGCCAAAACCCAACGTAACGCCTACGAGGCCGCCTACACCCCCGACAGTATCCTAATGGACCGCAAAAAATAACACTCTTGATGTTTCATCTCAGGAGCAGACGGGTATTATATAGCGTCTGCTCCTTTTTGATGAAATGATCACATTTGAAGCAACTTTATTTTAAATTAATGGGTGGTAAATTATTGAAAGTAAACATTTACTTTTCCAATTGACAATGAAGAAGCTGCGGTGGTATAGTCGAGTTGTGGGCAAGACTCACGTTCATCTGATGACGAAGGGAATGTTTAATCAATGGAAGGTAAAGTTAAATGGTTTAACGCAGAAAAAGGCTATGGCTTCATCGAAACTGCCGATGGTGGCGACGTATTCGTACACTTCTCCGCAATCCAAACTGATGGTTTCAAGACTTTGGATGAAGGTCAATCCGTAGAGTTTGACATCGTTGAAGGCGCACGCGGACCACAAGCAGCTAACGTCATCAAATTATAATCATCCGGCGAAGCCGACCTACATATATGGTAGATGGTTAGCAATTTAGACAACGCTAGCAGAGACCCTGGGATTCTCCCGGGGTCTTTTTTTGTTTTGTAAGCGCTAATTTGTCTCTGAAAATCGATAGCTAACATCAATTTCCAGTTTATTGTTAGAGTCATGCAAAATTTGGGTAATAACAGACGTTGGGCCTACGATCTTGCCTCGATGCAGACTATTCGTGCTTAGGCGTATGGTTAGAGAAGGGTGTGAAAACGATACTCCCGCAGCCAATGCCCACCGGCGGTGAAGAAGAAGTTATACACAAAGTGTGAACGAATGAATTTCATCATACTGCCTAAGTGAGAGAACAACAGAATGCTTCTGAAGCAGGTGCTGTATTTAATGCGTTATGTGTGCGGAGGCCAACAAATGTAAGCGTACGCTTCCGGAAATGAGTTTGTGCGGTTATGGTAAGTAACCATGGAGGTGTACGCATAAAAAACTTTTAGGAGGATGGATAGCAGAATGAAGAAAATGTGGCGTGGTTTAATGACTGGCATACTCGGAATCAGCATGTTGTTCGGCGCTCTTGGAAGTGTATCTGCAGCAACGGCTAAGGATATTCAGGGGCACTGGGCGCAGAGTCAACTGCAGGACTGGCTCGATAAAGGCTACCTCCAGGGCTATGCTGACGGGACGGTAAAGCCGAATAATGCGATTACCCGTGGTGAATATGTTGCGCTGGTAAACCGTTTATTTGGATTTACGGACACGGCAGCAATTACCTTTACAGATCTCAAGAGCTCAAATTGGGCTTACAGCGAAGTAGCCAAGGCTGTGAGAGCCGGATATATTGGCGGATATGAAAATAATACTTTCCGTGCTACCAGTCCGATTACCCGTCAGGAAGCTGCGGTAATTACCGCAAAGCTGCTGAGCTTGAACACAAACAGCACAACGCTGACGTTCAAGGATAGCGCGCAAATTGCCTCATGGGCCAAAGGAGCGGTTGCAGCAGCGGCCGCCAAGAGCATTATTAACGGTTATCCGGATGGAACCTTCGGGCCGAAAAAGGCACTGACCAGAGCTGAAGCCGTAGGGATCATTGGTAACTCAGCTGCGAATAAGCCTGGTACAGGCAGCACAGTCACGCCTACTCCAACCCCGACAGCTACGCCATCTGCAACGGCTTCTCCAACGCCGACAGCAACTCCTGCCGGCTCAACTGGCGGAGGTAGCGGCGGAGGTGGAGGCGGCGGAGGTGGAAGCACCGCACCAACCGTTAGCAATATAACGTACGGACAGGTAGGATCTGTTACTGCTGATGTGTATTTGACTCCGTCAGTAACAGGCGCTGTTTATTATGTTGTCGCTCCTTACAGCAGCACTGCACTCCTTCCGACAAACCTGCAGGTGCGTGATGGTCTGACCGCTGCCGGATCGGCAGGTGTGAACGCCGGTAAGACGGCTGCTACCGCCGGCAGCACTGTATCCTTCTCGGTTTATGGATTGCAGCCAGCCACAGAATACACGACCTACATTGCGGTTGCTGATACTGCAGGGAACTGGTCAGGCGTATATACATTACGGTTAGCTACAGCTTCTGCCAGTGGAGGAGTTATTACTGAGCTCAGCCCGGGTTCTATGGGGACAGTGACAGCCGATGTTTATGTGACCTATGGTCAGACGGGTGGTACCGCTACACCAGTACGGTACGTGGTGCTTCCGGCCGATGCTACCCAGCCTACTGCAGCACAGATATTAGCAGGGCAAAACAGCTCCGGAGCACAGCTTGCTGCACCTTGGAGCGGCGGAGTTACACCGGTGCCGGGAGTAAGAGAGACACTGGCACTAAGTGGTCTTACGGCTAATACTGCCTATAAAGTATATGTCATTGCAGGCAGCGGGACATCTTTGTCACCGATAGAAATATTGCGGATTCATACAAAATAGCCCTTAAAGCAAATAGTGTTCGTAAACAGGCGTTCTTAAGCTGTTTGCTATTATAATTTCGTTCATTTCAGGAATAATATAAGCGGCTGAACAGGGTCCGGATGTGGGCAGGCTGATTGCCCCGTCCGGACTTTGTTTATTTGTAAGTATGCCTTGCTATAAGTTATGTAAGGTAAATGTAAAGTCTGTAATGAATTGCTTTTTACTTAGCGCTGACAATTTGGTATAATGGGAACGTAAACAAAGGAGGAGTGCCCTATGCAATTCAGCATTCGAGGTCAACAAATTGAAGTGACAGATGCTTTGAGAGAATATGTTGATAAGAAGCTCAGCAGACTTGAGAAGTATTTCGATGCACCCCCTACCTCAGAAGGATATGTGACGCTTAGCGTAGTGCGCGGCATCCACACGGTGGAAGTCACAATTCCATTAGCTGGTGTAACGCTTCGTGCAGAAGACCGCAGCGACGATATGTATGCATCTATTGATGCTGTTGTGGACAAGCTGGAACGTCAGATCCGCAAGCACAAAACCAAGCTCAACCGTAAGTTCCGTCAGGAAGGCAGCCTGAAGACCATCTTCGTGGAAGAACCGGCAAGTGCCGTGGCTGTCGAGGAACAGGATTACGATGATCTGGAAGTTGTGCGGAACAAACGCTTCACCTTGAAGCCGATGGATGTGGAGGAAGCTATTCTGCAGATGAATATGGTTGGACATAATTTCTTCGTATTCTCCAACATTGAGACTTCTGAAGTAAGCGTTGTTTACAAACGCAATGACGGCAAGTACGGCCTGATCGAACAGGATTAATCTGGTTCACCGGGAACGCCATATGCCGAATGGTCATTGCAGGCAGTATTAATTACAAAAATCAGCCGAGTCCCTATTCGCTTGAAGCGAATAGGGCTCTTATTCGTATAGAAAGAGTGACAATTCAGCGCTTCTGCTATTTTGTAAAATAAGGTTGCGGCTGCTCGTATTGCGGCTTGTCTTACAAACTGTTACAATTTATGAAGCAGCGGAATCGAAATAATATATGGCCCTTTCAATTTTTTATTAAGGATGGGCTCGGTTCCACCATCTGTGTTGCATGAAAGGGGTTAACCATGCTAGGACTTGTAAAGAAAATATTCGGCGACACCAACGAACGCGATGTCAAACGTCTCATGAAGACGGTCGAAATTATTAACGGACTGGAACCTGAATTCGTAGCACTCTCGGATGAGGCGCTTAAGTCGAAGACAGAAGAATTCCGGGCCCGGATTGAAAAGGGCGAGACTTTGGAGGAGATTCTTCCAGAGGCATTTGCAACCGTACGCGAAGCTTCCAAACGGACGCTGGGCATGCGGCATTTTGACGTACAGCTGGTTGGAGGTATGGCGCTGCATGAAGGCCGGATCTCCGAGATGAAGACAGGTGAAGGTAAGACCCTGGTGGGTACTCTGCCGGTTTATCTGAATGCATTGCTCAGCAAGGGTGTGCATGTTGTAACGGTAAACGATTATCTGGCTCAGCGCGACAGTGCGCAAATGGCACAAATCTATAACTTCCTGGGCATGACGGTCGGGGTTAACCTGAACGGTATGGACCATGCTGATAAACAACAAGCTTATGCCTGCGATATTACGTATGGTACTAATAATGAATTTGGTTTTGACTATCTGCGTGACAACATGGTGCTCTATAAAGAGCAAATGGTACAACGCCCGCTATATTTCTGTATTATTGATGAAGTGGACTCCATTCTGATCGACGAAGCGCGTACTCCGCTGATTATTTCCGGACAAGCCGAGAAATCGACAGAGCTGTACTATGCAGCAGACCGTTTTGTTAAAAAGCTGACGGCTGAAGAAGATTACACTGTTGATATTAAAGTGAAGTCGGTAGCTTTGACTGAGAAAGGCGTGGCTACGGCTGAACGCGCTTTTGGCGTTGAGAACCTGTATGACCACAGCCACGTAACGCTGAACCATCATATCGTGCAGGCGCTTAAGGCAAATGTCATTATGCGCCGTGACGTCGATTATGTGGTGAACGGTGATGAGGTTGTTATCGTCGATGAGTTCACCGGACGTCTGATGGCTGGCCGCCGTTACAGCGACGGGCTGCATCAGGCGATTGAGGCTAAGGAAGAAATCCAGGTGCAGAACGAGAGCATGACGCTGGCTACAATCACCTTCCAGAACTACTTCCGGATGTACCGCAAACTGGGCGGTATGACAGGTACTGCGAAGACGGAAGAAGAAGAATTCAAGAAGATTTACGGCCTGGAAGTGCTGCAGGTACCGACGAACAAACCGAACCAGCGTGAGGATATGCCTGACGTTGTCTATAAGAGTGAGAACGGTAAATTTAATGCGGTAGTAGCAGAAATCGTAGAACGCCACAAAAAGAACCAGCCGGTGCTGGTAGGTACGGTGTCGATCGAGAACTCTGAACGTGTATCTGACATGCTGAAGCGTAAGGGCATCAAGCACCAGGTGCTGAATGCCAAGCATCATGAATCGGAAGCGGAGATTATTTCACAAGCCGGTCAGCCGGGAACCGTAACGATTGCCACGAACATGGCTGGACGCGGTACAGATATCACGCTTGGTGATGGCGTTAGAGATGTTGGCGGTCTGCATATCATTGGTACAGAGCGTCATGAATCCCGCCGGATTGATAACCAGTTGCGCGGACGTGCCGGACGCCAGGGTGACCCGGGTTCGACTCAGTTCTATCTGTCACTCGGTGATGAGCTCATGAAGCGCTTTGGCGCCGACAACGTTCTGAACATGATGGACCGTCTGGGATTTGAAGAGGATCAGCCGATTGAGAGCCGGATGATTACCCGTGCTGTCGAATCAGCCCAGAAACGGGTTGAAGGCAATAACTTTGATATCCGTAAAGTCGTTCTGCAATATGATGATGTCATGAACCAGCAGCGTGAAATTATTTATAAACAGCGCCGCGAAATTCTCGAATCCGACAACATCAAGGATGTCGTAACGGAAATGATTAAGCCGGTCATTGACCGTGTAGTCCGCGCTCACTGTGTGGATGATATTCCGGAAAACTGGGAGCTGCAAGAGATTGCCGACTACGTTAACAGCAAGCTGCTTGATGAAGGCGCCCTTACACGTGATGACCTCTGGGGTAAAGAAGTGGAAGAAATCGTTGATTTCATCTTTGACCGTGTTATGCAGAAATACGATGCGCGTGAAGAGCGCCTTGGCGCTGAGCTGGTTCGTGAATTCGAAAAAGTTATCGTGCTCCGTTCTGTAGACAGCAAATGGATGGATCATATTGATGCGATGGATCAGCTCCGTCAAGGGATTCACCTCCGTGCGTACGGCGGTACTGACCCGCTGCGTGAGTATCAATTTGAAGGCTTTGAGATGTTCAACGCCATGACTGCCGCCATCCAGGAGGAAGTCGCTACGTATATTATGAAGGCGCACATCGAAGCCAACCAGGAACGCCAGTCTGTAGTCGAGGAAGACAAAATCTCGACCAACGCTGAGCCGGCTGAAAAGCGTCCTGTGCACGTTGAAGCCGCCATCGGCCGTAACGACCCTTGCCCATGCGGCAGCGGCAAGAAATACAAGAACTGCCACGGCCAGAACGCGTAAGGATATCCCGAACGCTTCAGGCTTATAATGTTAATAAAAGCGGCTGGGCCCGGGGGATTCCCCCGTTTGCGGCCCGGCCGCTTTTTTGGAGTTTTGCGGATCGGGCGATGCAACTGCAGAGGATGAGCTGCGTTCACGAAAAATCTAAAACCAAGGCGGAAGCGGTGGAGGGGAAGTTTGGAACTGTAGGAGCGTTAGCGTCCGCCTGAAAGCTTTTCGCAGAAAAGCTCGCTAAGGAAGCATAGGCTGTCTTCAGATTTCTACCGCGAACAGCGGTTCAAATCAAGAAATCTGAAGACAACAGCGGCCGGAAGTCCAAGCATTCCTCGGATCTGCGTATTAACCGGGTTAGAGGTTTTGCAGTGCCAGCTCTAAGGAGCAGCATTGTTGAGCAGATCCACAAAACCTCCAATCAGCGGCCCCGCGCAATATTTTATTTTGAAAGGTGTAGTGATCCCATGATTGATCCTAGCGTAAAGCAGGACCTGCGTGAAATAGGCAAGAAATTAACCAACCTTAGGGGGTCTCTTTGACTTAGACCTCAAATTGGAAGTCATTGCGAACTTTGAAGAGAAGATGGCTGCGCCCGACTTCTGGAATGACAATGAGCAGGCTCAGGCGGTCATTGGTGAGATGAACGCGGTCAAATCGGTAGTAGACCAGTTCGAGAAGCTGCAGCAGGAATATGATGATGCCTCAATGATGGCGGAGCTGGCCGATGAGGAAGGCGATGAGGAGCTGGCAGCAGAAGTAGCCGGGACAATCCGCACAGTCGCCGGCAAGGTCGATGAGTTCGAGCTGCAGCTGCTGCTGAACCAGCCGTATGATAAGCTGAATGCGATTCTGGAGCTTCATCCGGGCGCCGGCGGAACGGAGTCCCAGGACTGGGGACAGATGCTGCTGCGTATGTATACACGCTGGGCCGAGAAAAACGGCTTCAAGGTTGAAGTACTGGACTACCTGCCGGGCGATGAAGCGGGGATCAAGAGCGTAACGCTGCTGATCAAGGGCTTTAATGCCTACGGCTATCTGAAGACGGAGAAGGGGGTACACCGGCTGGTGCGTATCTCGCCGTTCGACTCTTCCGGCAGACGGCACACCTCGTTTGTTTCCTGCGATGTGGTTCCGGAAATTTCGGATGATGTTGAAGTGGAGATCCGTACAGAGGATCTGAAGATTGATACCTACCGGGCCAGCGGCGCGGGCGGTCAGCACATCAATACTACGGACTCTGCAGTGCGGATTACGCATATTCCTACAGGCGTGGTGGTAACCTGTCAGAATGAACGCTCACAGATCAAGAACCGGGAGCAGGCGATGAAGATGCTGCGCTCCAAGCTATATGAGCAGAAGCTGCAGGAGCAGCAGAAGCAACTGGATGAGATCCGCGGTGAGCAGTCTGATATTGCCTGGGGCAGCCAGATTCGCTCGTATGTATTCCACCCTTACAGCATGGTGAAGGATCACCGTACTTCCGTGGAAACCGGGAACGTGGGAGCGGTAATGGACGGCGATATTAACCTGTTCATTGACGGCTATCTGCGAAGCCAGATCAAGACTGAAGTTGAATAAGCATAACTGGATTTCTACGCGTCCTCGGAGTGTAGTAAGGAGAAGCTAGAGCATGCAAAAAGTCAATTCACGCAACAAACCGCCGCTGATTCCGCTGAACGGGCCGCTGCGCCATACAGTAGATATAGCGTTAATCCTGATCGGTTCCTTGATTACCGGTCTCGGGTTTAATCTTTTTTTCCTGCCGAACCGGATAGCCTCTGGTGGAGTATCCGGCTTATCGGTGCTTGCTGAAGCCTGGTTTGGCGCAGAGCCTGCTTTTACCCAGTGGGCGCTGAACATTCCACTGTTCATCCTGGGGATTATTTTCCTCGGCAAGCAATATGGTATGCGCTCCCTGCTGGGGAGCTTTGTGCTGCCGCTGTTTATCTACCTGACCAAAGATGGCCCGGTCCCGACGACGAATCCGCTGCTGGCTTCTATTTATGGAGGGATCGCAGTAGGACTTGGGCTGGGTCTGGTGTTCCGCGGACGCGGATCAACGGGCGGGCTGACGATTGCAGCGCAGATTATTCAAAAGATTACCGGCTTCAGCTTTTCGCTGTCTGTTGTGCTGCTGGACGGCACGGTTATTACACTGGCTGCGTTTGTGCTGGGCATGGAACAGGCAATGTATGCACTGATTGGCCTGTTCGTAACCGGGAGAGTGATTAATGCCCTGGAAATGGGCTTTAGTGTGACCAAGGTGGCTTATATCATTTCGGATCATACAGAGGCGATATCCCAGGCAATTCTAAATGATCTGGACCGCGGACTGACCAAGCTGAATGCGCAAGGCGGCTATACCGGTGATAACCGGATTGTGCTGATGGCGGTTGTCGGCCAGAATGAGATCACCCGGCTAAAAGCGATTGTCCGCTCCGTCGATCCGGGCGCGTTCGTGATTATAACAGAGGCCCACGAGGTACTCGGTGAAGGATTTAAAAGAGAAGCGTAGAGGCTCCAATGGAGAAGTCTGCGCTTCTCTTTCTTATATAACGGTCCTCCCAATAAACTTAACGTTACATGTTGTATTTATATTAATTCAGTCGTATAATAATACATATTTGCAGGACGGTATGCATGAATAGAAACAGTTAGAAAGCGGGGATGACAGTGGCAGGCAAGCTGAGAGCGGCGATAGTGGGGTCTACAGGATATGGTGGTGTGGAGCTGATCAGGCTTTTGCAGAACCACCCGGATATTGAGATTACTTCCGTAATCTCCTCATCAAGCGCCGGAGAGCCGATCGAGCTCGGTTTTCCGCATTTGACGGGAATTGTAGAGCGGAAGCTGGACGGAGTAGATCCGGCTGAGATTGCGGGCAGGGCAGATGTAGTTTTCACGGCGACTCCCTCCGGGGTCAGCGCCAAGCTGGTGCCGCAGCTGCTGGAAGCGGGTCTGAAGGTCGTCGATCTGTCCGGTGACTTCCGGCTGAAGGATGGCGCAGAGTATGAGCAATGGTATAAACACACGGCTCCGCCGGCGGCTTACCTTGAGCAGGCATTCTACGGATTATGCGAGGTATATGGTGAACGCGCTGCCGGGGTGGATTTTATATCCAATCCGGGCTGTTATCCGACCGCTACGCTGCTGGGACTGATTCCTGCGGTGGAGGCAGGCTGGATCAAGCCGGAGAGCATTATTATTGATGCGAAGTCAGGTATTTCGGGAGCGGGACGCGGAGTGAATCTGGGCGTTCATTATGCCGAGGTCAATGAGAATCTCAAAGCCTATAAAGTCAACAAGCATCAGCATATTCCGGAGATTGAACAGGTGCTTACAGATATCTCAGGTGAAAAAGTAACGGTGACGTTCACGACCCATATGGTACCGATGACCCGTGGAATTATGAGTACGATGTATGCAGGAATGAACGGGGCTTATAGCGAGCAGGATTTTGTGGAATTATACCGTAAGTATTATGCAGGCAGATCTTTTGTGCGTATCCGCGAGGCAGGAGTGCTTCCCGCAACCAAAGAGGTCAGCGGCTCGAATTATTGCGATATCGGCTTCTCGGCAGATGCCCGTACAGGACGGGTAACGATTGTGTCTGTCATTGACAACATCGTTAAAGGCGCAGCAGGGCAGGCGATTCAGAACCTGAATTTGATGATGGGATGGGAGGAAACCCGCGGCCTAGGTTACACACCAGTGTATCCGTAAAGCGCAGCGGTCAAACATACAATGAGCATAACTCAGCTATATACTGTCGTGGAGGGCGGAAGCATTACCGCACCAAAAGGTTTTACCTCTGCTGGACTGCACTGCGGCCTCAAAAAAACAACCCGTAACGATCTTGGAGTCATTCTCTGCGAGGTTCCGGCAACAGCCGCGGCTGTGTATACAACGAATGTATTCCAGGCTGCGCCGCTTAAAGTAACCCGGGAAAGTCTGGCGGACGGTACCCTGCAGGCAGTCATCGTAAACAGCGGGAATGCCAATGCCTGCACAGGCGAGCAGGGTGAAAAAGATGCTTACGAGATGCGTGCTGCTGCGGCCAAAGCGCTTGGTGTCAATGAGCTGGATGTTGCCGTTGCCTCAACAGGCGTTATCGGCGAATTACTGAAGATGGACTGTGTGCGCAGCGGGATTACCGGAATTCAGGAGAAGCTGGATGGAGGCGCCTCCGGAGCGGAGGAGTTCAGCCAGGCTATTTTGACAACCGATCTGGTGAAAAAAGAATGCTGCGTCACAGTATCAGTCGGCGGAATAGAGGTAACAATTGCTGGTGCAGCCAAGGGCTCGGGGATGATTCATCCGAATATGGCCACTATGCTTGGCTTCATGACGACGGATGCCCTGATTGACGGGGAAGATCTGCAAAGCCTGCTGCGCACAGCTACTAATACTACTTTTAATATGATAACTGTTGATGGAGATACAAGCACGAATGATATGCTCGTGACGATGGCCAGCGGTCTGGCCGGAAATGAGAAGCTGACGCGTCTGCACGCGGACTGGGATGCTTTTGCTGCGGCGTTTACCTATGTGTGCCAGCATCTGGCCAAGGCGATTGCCCGGGACGGTGAAGGTGCGACCAAACTGATTGAGGTACAGATCAGCGGTGCGGTGCATGATGAGGCGGCAGCTGCGATTGCGAAGACGGTAGTGGGCTCCAGCCTGGTGAAGTCGGCGATTTTTGGGGCGGATGCCAACTGGGGGCGGATTATTGCTGCTGTTGGACGTGCCGGAGTACCGGTATCGCCCGAAAAGGTTGATATTTCGCTTGGGGAGATTGCGGTGCTGCGCCAGTCGCGGCCTGTAGCTTTTGATGAGGAGCAGGCTCTGCACTATCTGCAAAAGACTGATACCGTACTGATTACCGTAAAGCTTGCTGACGGCGAAGGTAAAGCTACAGCCTGGGGCTGTGACCTCACTTATGATTATGTACGTATTAATGCTGCGTACCGTACCTGACGGGCGGCTGGTATAAGACCATAGGGAGGGTACAGAATCGATGAGCGAGCTAAATATAGAAAAGCTGTTTGTGATGAAATGCGGCGGGAGTACGCTGGCTGCGCTGCCGGATTCTTTTTTTGAGGATCTGCGGGCGCTGCAGGGCAGCGGGGTTAAGCCTGTAATTGTACACGGCGGAGGGCCGGCGATTTCGGATAATCTGGCGAAGCTGGGGATTGAGAGCAGCTTTGTAAATGGTCTGCGGGTGACGACAGAGGAAGTGCTGGATGTTGTAGAGATGACGCTGGCCGGAAGCATCAACAAGGCGATTGTCCGCAGAATCCAGGGCAGCGGCGGGCAGGCGCTTGGTTTGTCCGGCGTTGACGGCAATCTGATTCTGGCACGGCCTGTAGCCAACAGCGATGAGGTAGGGCAGGTCGGCGAGGTGATTGAGGTTAAGGCGGAGATCGTAAAAGGAATTCTCGCACTCGGCTACATTCCGGTTATCGCACCGATCGGCGTGGATGCTGCGGGGCAGCGTTACAATATTAATGCGGATACGGCGGCGGGAGCGGTGGCCTCTTTTGTCGAATCGCCTTCGATGATTGTGGTCACTGACGTTCCGGGCATTATGCGCACAATGGATGGTGAAAAGGTTGTACTTCCATCAGTCACAGTGACGCAGATTGAAGAGCTGATTGCCAGCGGTGAAATTTACGGCGGTATGATCCCTAAAGTGCGCGCCGCGATGGACTGTATTCAGGGCAGCGTGTCCGAAGTCGTTATCGTAGACGGCAAAGAGCCTCAGGTGCTGAGCCGCGTGCTGGGCGGGGAGAAGCTGGGGACGAGAATTATCCGTTCGTAGTTTGGTAAGATAGAGTGGACACAAGCCGAGCCGGAAGTCAGGTGTTATCAAAATATAGCGCTGCCGGTTTACCGGAAGCAGCATGGTGGGAGAGTGACTAAGAATGAGTGAGCTTACACAGGCGGAAAAAGATTCTTTAACAGGGGCTGCGGATACCCGTTCAGGGGAAACGGAGGTTCAGGAGGCTGCTCCTGCCAAGCTGAGTGCGGTATTCCCGTCCTACGCCAGATATGATCTGAGTCTGGTTAAGGGCAAAGGCAGCTGGGTCTGGGACGACCAGGGTAACAAGTATCTTGATTTCATGTGCGGGCTGGCGGTAACCAGTCTGGGGCACGCTCCGGAGAAGGTTGGCGCAAAGCTGAAGGAGCAGATTGATACGCTGTGGCATGTGTCGAATCTGTTCCATATTCCGGGACAGGACCGGGTAGCAGCGTTACTTACGGGTAATAGCTGTGCTGATCAGGTGTTCTTTTGCAACAGCGGTGCGGAGGCGAATGAGGCTGCAATCAAGCTGGCCCGCCGTTATCATCAGAAAGTGAAGGGCACGGGACGCTACGAGATCATTACGTTTGAGCAGTCCTTCCATGGTCGTACTCTGGCGACGCTGACAGCCACCGGACAGCAGAAGGTAAAAGAGGGCTTCCTGCCGCTCCCGGAGGGCTTCAAGACGGTGCCTCTGCATGATCTGACGGCGCTGAAGGCGGCCATTACGGACAATACTGCAGCCATCATGCTGGAGATGATCCTGGCCGAAGGCGGCGTGCTGGAGGTACAGCAGGAATTCCTCGATGCTGTAGTTGAGCTGTGCAACGAGCATGGCCTGCTGCTGATCGTGGATGAAGTGCAGACCGGCATGGGCCGTACAGGCAAGCTGTTTGCGCATCAGCACTACGGTATTGAGCCGGATATTTTCACGCTGGCCAAAGGCGTAGCAAGCGGATTCCCGGCAGGCGTTATGCTGGGCAAAGGATATCTGCGCGATGCGTTCAGCCCGGGCAGCCATGCCAGCACCTTCGGCGGTACGCCGCTGGCGGCAGCGGTGATGGAAGCTACTATTGAGACGATGCTCGAAGACGAGCTGCCGCAGCGCGCTGAGGAGATGGGCGAATACCTGCGCGGCTTGCTCAGAGAGAAGCTGGCAGATACGCCTTTTGTGAAAGAAGTGCGCGGTAAAGGCCTCTTGATCGGAATCGAATGTACAGATGCTGTAGGCGATATTGTACTGGCGGGACAGAAGCAGGGGCTGCTGTTCGTGCAGGCCGGACCGAATGTGATCCGCCTGCTGCCTAATTTATATGTGGGCCGTGATGAGATCAACCAGGCGGTGGACATTCTTGTCCCGCTGATTCATACTTATGCTAACCAAGCAGACGGGGAGGTACATTCATGAGCGATAAGCTAACTATCGCACAGCAGCTCAAAGGCCGTGATCTGCTGGAGCTGAACGATTACAGCCCGGAAGAAATCACGTACCTGATTGATCTGGCTATCGAGCTGAAGAAGAAGCAAAAAAACGGCGAGGTTTACCAGCCGCTGAAGGGCAAGACAATCGGACTTATTTTTGAAAAATCCTCGACCCGCACACGCGTGTCCTTCGAGGTAGGCATGTATCAGCTTGGCGGTCATGCACTGTTCCTGAGCAAAAATGACATCCAGCTCGGCCGCGGCGAAACCGTAGGCGATACGGCTCAGGTAATGTCCCGTTATCTCGACGGGATTATGATCCGCACCTTCGGCCATGATAAGGTGGAAGATCTGGCCCGCTACGCCTCTGTCCCTGTGATCAACGGCCTGAGCGATCTGGCGCACCCTTGTCAGGTGCTGGCTGACTATCAGACCGTCTACGAGCATAAGGGCAAGCTGAAGGGCCTCAAGCTGGCTTACATAGGCGACGGCAATAACATGGCGCATTCCCTGCTGATTGGCGGCGCCAAGCTTGGCGTACATGTCTCGGTTGCCGGACCGGAAGGCTACGGGCCTGACCCGGCTGTCGTTGCTGAGGCGCGTGAGATCGCCAAAGAGACAGGCGCTAACATCGTCATCACCAACAGCCCGCAGGAAGCCGTACAGGACGCAGACGTTATCTACACTGACGTATGGGCGAGCATGGGCTTCGAAGCCGAACAGCTGGCACGTGAAGCGGCATTCAAGGACTACCAGGTCAACGAGGAGCTCGTTAAAGGCGCAAAGAGCGACTACCTGTTCCTGCACTGCCTGCCGGCCCACCGTGAGGAAGAGGTCAGCACGAGCGTAATCGACGGACCGAACTCGGTCATCTTCGACCAGGCTGAGAACCGCCTGCATGCGCAGAAGGCGCTTATGGCTGCTTTGATGGGCTAATTGCAGATTTGAACCTGCAAAGGCCTTAAAGGTCTTATACTATATAAAAAACTATATAGGATGGTTTTTGAATTATGCGTTAGATTCCGGTGCTAAGCAACGGAGTGAAGTTTGGAACTGTAGGAGCGATAGCGTTCGCCTTTGTCTTCGGATTTCTACCGCTTATAGCGGTTCGAATCAGGAAATCTGAAGACAACAGCGACCGGAAGTCCAAACATTCACGCAGATTGCGTCCGGGCACCGGAGCTCTATAAGCAGATTTCGGTAACCATCCTATACCCCCAACCGAAAGGAAGTTGCACCCCCATGCCTAAAGAAAAAATTGTACTCGCCTATTCCGGCGGGCTGGATACCTCAGTCATTCTGAAATGGCTGAAAGAAACCTATGATGCAGAGATTATCGCCTTTACCGCCGATATCGGCCAGAAGGAAGAGCTGGACGGCCTTGAGGAAAAAGCGCTGGCTACCGGCGCATCGAAGGTCTACATTGACGATCTGCGTGACGAGTTCGCGAATGACTTTATCTACCCGATGTTCCAGTCGGGCGCTTTGTATGAAGGCCAATATCTGCTCGGCACAAGTATTGCCCGTCCGCTGATCGCTAAGCGTATGGTGGACATTGCGATCGCAGAAGGCGCTACAGCCATTGCCCACGGCGCAACCGGCAAAGGCAATGACCAGGTCCGCTTCGAGCTGAATGCGGCGGCACTGTCGCCAAGCATCAAGGTGATTGCACCTTGGCGGCTGGAAGAGTTCCGCAACCAGTTCCCGGGCCGGGCGGAAATGATCGCTTATGCTGAAGCGAATGGTATTCCGGTACAGGCATCGGCTGCGAAGCCGTATTCCATGGACCGTAACCTGCTGCATATCAGCTATGAGAGCGGCGTACTGGAAGATCCTTGGTTTGATCCAAGTGCTCCCGAGAACAAAGGAATGTTTCTGCTCAGCAATGCCCCTGAGGACGCACCGGACGAGGCAGAATACCTTGAGCTGGACTTCCTGAAAGGGAACTGCGTAGCCCTGAACGGTGAAGCCCTGACTCCGCTGCAGGTTATGGAGAAGTTGAATGAGCTGGGCGGTAAGCACGGGATCGGCCGCGTAGACATGGTTGAGAACCGTTTTGTCGGCATGAAGAGCCGCGGCGTGTACGAGACACCGGGCGGAACCATCCTGTTCACCGCTCACCGCAAAATGGAGTCTATCACGATGGACCGCGAAGTAATGAACCTGCGTGACAGCCTGATCACCCGTTACAGCACCCTGGTGTACAACGGATTCTGGTTCGCTCCTGAGCGCCTCGCGCTGCAGGCACTGGTGGACGAGAGCCAGAAGAACGTAACAGGTACAGTACGCGTGAAGCTGTACAAAGGCAACATCATCGGCGCCGGCGTGAAATCGCCAGTCAGCCTGTACAACCCGGATATTGCGACAATGGAAGCCGATCCGACTCAGGCCTATGACCAGGGCGATGCAACAGGCTTTATCCGCCTGAACGCACTGCGGCTGAAGGTTTCCTCCGGCGTAGCGGAGTCTAACAAGTAGAATACTTAAAATATAAGGATTTATCAGTTTTACGCTATAAATCATCTTTATATTTCTCGCAGAAACGGATAACGTCCGGTTTAGGACGGTGTAGCCGTTTCTACTTAACCGCTCAGCGGTTTCATAGCAGAACATAACATAAGCGGACACCAGAAGGCCGTTCCTCCGACAGGACAGGAGCGGCTCTTCTAGCGTCCTGCAGAGGAGGACATAAAGGTGAGCAAGCTTTGGGGCGGCCGGTTTACTAAAGGGACAAACAAGCTGGTGGAGGAGTATACAGCATCCATCGGTTTCGATAAGGCACTGGCCGAGGAAGATGTGCAGGGCAGTCTGGCCCATGTCACGATGCTGGGCAAATGCGGTATTTTGCCGCAGGAGGATGTTGAGACAATCAAAGCCGGCCTGAATAAGGTGCTGGAAAAGGTCCGTGCAGGCGAGATTGAGTTCTCTGTAGCGGATGAGGACATCCACATGAACATTGAAAAGAACCTGATCGAGGAAGTAGGTCCAGTGGGCGGTAAGCTGCATACAGGACGCAGCCGTAACGACCAGGTAGCGACAGATATGCATCTGTATCTCCGCAACCGGGTAGTCGAGTTCGTAGGACTTCTGCATGAACTGCAGGAAGCGCTGATTGAACAGGCCAAAGACAACGTGGACACCATTGTGCCGGGTTACACGCACCTGCAGCGTGCTCAGCCGATCCTGTTCGCGCATCATCTGCTGGCTTACGTTTCAATGTTCCGCCGCGATGCGGAGCGCCTGACAGACAGCTACAAGCGGATCAACGTACTGCCGCTGGGCGCTGGAGCCCTGGCTGGAACGACGTTCCCGATCGACCGTCATTTTGTAGCTGAGCAGCTTGGCTTTGACAGTGTGTATGAGAACAGTCTGGACGCTGTCAGCGACCGCGACTTTATCGTCGAGTTCCTGGCTAACGCAGCGCTGATCATGACCCACCTGTCCCGGCTCAGCGAAGAGTTAGTGCTGTGGAGCAGCACCGAGTTCAGCTTCGTGGAGCTGGATGATGCGTTCTGCACAGGCAGCAGCATCATGCCGCAGAAGAAAAACCCTGACGTACCTGAGCTGGTACGCGGCAAAACAGGCCGCGTCTACGGCAACCTGATCGGCCTGCTGACTGTCCTCAAATCACTGCCACTGGCCTACAACAAGGATATGCAGGAAGACAAAGAAGGCATGTTCGACACAGTAGCTACGCTGACAGGAGCATTGCAATTGTTCGCACCGATGATCTCCACCATGAAGGTGAACAAGGGCCGGATGCGTGAAGCCGTTAACACAGACTTCTCCAACGCGACGGATATTGCGGACTTCCTGGTAGGCAAAGGTCTGCCTTTCCGCCAGGCGCATGAAGTCATCGGCAAAACCGTGCTCTACTGCATCAACGAAGGCAAATTCCTGCTCGATCTGACCCTGGATGAGTTCAAGCAGTTCTCTCCGCTGTTCGACGATCAGATCTACGCTGTTTTGCAGCCTGAGGCTGTAGTAAACGCCCGTAACGTCTACGGCGGTACAGCGACTGTTCAAGTCAAGGCGGCAATCGAACGTGCTGAAGCTTCCCTGCTTGAAGCGGGTAAGTGGGTAGCGCAGTACGCAGGTAGCGCTGAATAAACCTGTCTGACTCAGACAGGATAACAAAAGACTGCCCTCACCGCGGTAATCGTATGCGGGAAGGGCAGTCTTTTTTCGTGTGCTTCATACATTTTTGTATACGCTAACAAATTATTCGGGTACATCCCTTATTTATCTGTAGCAACCGGCCCTGCTATTTCTTTAGCGGCAGCCACTTCAGGATATCCTGGATTTTGGCATCCCAATACCCCCACTCATGCTCTCCCGGGCCCTCATCGTAAGTCAGTGACAGCGAAGTCTTGGCGCAGGCAGCGCGGAACACCTGATTATCTTCATAGAGGAAATCTTCCGTGCCGCAGCATTGATAGAGAAGCGGTTTGGGGCCTTTTGATTTGTCTGCTTGCTGAAGCAGCCACAGCAGATCATTTGGCGTGCCGGCGATATCCGTATCACCGAATATTCTCTCGTATTCTACTGATCTTTTGGCGGAATCCTCCGGATTCATGAAATGATGCGCCATATCAAGCGCCCCCGACAAACTGGCAGCAGCGGCAAAAGCCTCCGGCTTGCGCAGTCCCAGCTTCATCGCCCCATAGCCGCCCATGGAGAGTCCTGCTACGAAATTATCCTCACGTTTAGCTGACAGCGGGAAGAACGAACGGGCGAGCGCCGGCAGCTCCTCACTAATGAAGGTCCAGTACCGGCCCCCGTCTGCCATATCCGTATAAAAGCTCCTGTGCACCTGCGGCATAACCACAGCGATGCCCAGCTCAGCTACATAACGTTCAATCGAGGTCCGGCGCAGCCAGATCGAATCATCATCCGACAAGCCGTGCAGCAGATAGAGCGTCGGGTGAAGATCCCCTCTTTTCACATTGTTGAGTCCGATTTGCGTCGTAGTCTGCTGAGGCAGAATCACCGTCATTGAAGTACTGAGGCCAAGCACATCCGAATAAAATCTGCATTCGATCAGAGCCATATTCATTTCCTCCTTTTAGCACAAATAATAGCACAGCGTATAGCCGATATATAGAGTAGAAATCGTTGGAATTATTATGTCAGACAGGATTGCTGGGGTAAGAGGGGAAAGAATATAATGGATTTAGGTATTGCGGACTAATAGATAACCTTCGGGAGTGAGCAGAATGCCTCGGAAAGACAAGCATAGATTGAAAGAGATGAGAGAAAAGGGCTTCACCTTAATTGAAGTGCTGGCGGCAATAGTGATCCTGTCGATTGTGTCACTGGTGCTGACCTCCTACTTCAGTAATGCATTATCTTATTCTAAATCAAACCAGAACAAGACGATCATGGTAAACTTGGCGCGAAATGCGCTGTTTTATATGGAGAAGCAGGACTATCAGTCGTTAAGCCTCTATTTTCAAGGAAAGAAGGCTGAGGGAGGAAATCTTGCAATACCGGGACATTCAAGTATTAATGCTTCAGGCTGCGTACCCGTAACATCTACTGCAGTGAGTTGCAGCGACTATAGCAGTGCAGTGTCGGATCTGCAGACCTTGGCCAATGTGCTGAATCCTACAATCAACGGAATTGCTTATCACATAGACATTGAATATCAAGATGTTCTACATTCGCAAATGAGTACCTCCAGTGATCCGGTTGAGTCAGCTACTGCAAAGTATCTGCTGCCTGTACGGGTTAGAGTTAAGGATTCCGGCAAAGGCGGAGCAAATGTCAGACAGACCGTTGTGGAGGGATACATTACCGATGAAACGATTCGCTGACCGCCTGCGCAGGGAAGAGGGATTAACACTTATAGAGCTAATCGCCGCCCTGTCTTTATTTTCGCTGGTAGCCGGACTGATCTATGGTGTGATGATGTTCGGTATTCAGAGCTACGAGAGAGTGACAATGGAAAATACACTGCGGGATGAAAGTGACCTGCTGATGTCGGCAATCATTACGGAAATTTATACGTTTGCTCCTACCACAATCTATTCCAGTACAAGCTCCAATAACGGTGTGATGGATACGGCAATCTATCTGCAGAGGGATAACGTAAGCGGAGGGACAGAGAAGGTGAAGATCGGAATTTCGGATGGCGAGCTTTTGATAAAAGAAGTTCCTGCCGGTACCCCGGATAATGCTGTAACCCCTGCTACAAGCGGAGAGGATGTCCGTACCTCTATTACGTCTGAGCTAGTCCCCCCATCAAGTGTTACTTTACAGTGCAGTGCCAATTCCCTACAGCCCTGTGAGAGCGGGTTGATTAACATTAATCTTTCTCTGGAGGTAAAGCATGGGGATAATAGCCGCAGACTCGATTTGGAGAGCAAATTTGGATTTTAGGAGCGTTAGACTATGGGGATTCGGATAAAAAAGGATGAGAACGGTTCTGCTCTGGTGCTGGTTATGTTTCTTGTGCTGCTGCTTACAATACTTGGCCTGGGGGTTCTTAGTGCGACAATTGGCGGGGCAACGCGTAGTGAAACGAGAGAAAATGATGTACAGTCACTGCACCTTGCCCAAAAAGGTCTTAGTGAGGCTACAGCCTATATCCAGTCCCAATTGACAGGATTACAGCTTGAGAATCTTGATCCGGAGCAGCTTGAAACGATTTTAAGAAATCTGGACAATAATAAATCCAGTCTGAAGGTGAGCACTGAACTGGAATCCACCAGTAGTGGTACTGTTGAGGGAATTGATTTTTTAGGTAAAAAGATTGAGAAGCAGTCTATTCAATATACGATCAATATAAGCTCCTCAGCTATGGTAAACGGAGTTAAGCGGAAGCTACAGCAGCAGATTATCATTGACAGCTATCCTGACTTCCTTAAATATGCGTTTGGTTCGGAACAGACATTGACTCTAAACGGGGCACCACTGCTGCAGGGTAATATATATGCCGGACAAAGGCTGGTAGTAACCAACACCCCGGAGTATATTTACAAAAATCAGTTCTATGATGATCATACAATTAACGAATTCCCTACAGTGGCTATGGGCAGTGATACCAATGCCTTAGGTGAAGTACATGTACAATCCATGAACAGTATTGAATACGAGAAAAACCGGACAGCGGCTGAACATCTCCCACAGGACGAAAATAACAGGAATCAGGTTTTAGCTGAAATTCTGCATATTACGCCAGACAAAATCAAAATTAAAGAGCAAAAAAAGTTCGTCCAGATTAATGTGGAAGAGTCGTTCCTGGACAAGCTGTCACAGGGTTTGCTGACAGGTCAAAATGAGACTGCACAAAAGAACCTGCGGGATGATCTTCGCGTTGCCTATAATTCTGGGATATCAACATTAAATGGCATGCTGAATAGCCGCACTGGAGTCACACATATTAATGGTATGCCGATAGCTCCTACCAAAATTAATCCGGACGAATCGACACAAGCACAAATTGATCAGTATAATGCTGATTATAACCAGTATAAAAATGAGTTGGGAAAATTGGAAAAGCTGGATTCTACTGTAGTGTTTAACGGAAATCTGCTGGTAGACGGAGTGGAATACAAGAGGCTGTTTTATCCACAGTCTACAAACGGCCAAACCGACCCAAAAAGTGGAACCGCACCACGCTGGTTCATCGTTACTGGTAATCTGGAGCTGAACAACTACAATCTCAATGACTTTTTGGATGTCCGTGCCAATATTCTGGTTACAGGCGATGTGAAGATCAAGGGAGACGTCAGGTTTGATTCAACCATGTTCGTTCTTGGCGAGACGGTCATCGAGGATGCCAATATTAAAGGGATACAGCAAAATGGCACAACTAAAGAACTGGTGTTGATCTCGAAAGGCAGTGTGCTGGTAAACCGTCTGAACGCATTTGCTGTCAGCGAACCTTCAGCTACAGATACTATGGAGGCCTTTTTCTACACGGATTCCAGCGGGGAGCTCTATGGTGTGGGTTCGATGTTCCGGCTGAAGGGCGGTTTCTTTGCCAAAGGAGATTTAACGGTGAATGCAGTAATTGGCAAGGTTGATGAACCGGCAGTAAGCGGCAAGCTGCTAATCGATCAGACAGTGGATTTGAGGCGTTTTGTAATTGATTATAAATATGATATCTATGCAAATCAGCAGTCCAGTCTGCCCAGAGTGACAAGTGTAAATGTGCATGTAGGCCCGCTGCAGCTGATTAATAATTAATAAGCTTTCATAACAAAAGAGAGCCCGTTGCCGACAGGAATTACCTGCGGTAATGGGCTCTTCTTATTTTACATTCGGGACTGGTCAGTAGCGGTCATCGTTAGTGAGCGGTTTTACTTTGATAAGTGTGCTCGCCTTGATTACCGGATTATTAGGGTCATTAGGATTGCTGTCATAGGTTACTGTTACCAGCGTGCTTCCCTTTTGCTTGGCAAAGATAATTCCCTGATTGTTTATTGTAACTGGATCTCCAAACGAAGCTATTCCGGGATAAGTGATTTCCCATGTCAGTTTATCCCTTACATCAGCAATTGAAATGTCACGCGGCATAAACCAGAGTTCTTGGTTAAGATCCAGCGGAGGATTACCAACGGTAAGCTCATACTTATCTTGGGCAAAGGCCATGGAATTAAGCTGCAGGATCTTGATTACTTTGGTTTTAGTCACTGTGCCGGCTATGAAAGTTACAGTGAGCGAATCTGTTGCTGCGATACCCTTGAGCGTATATTTAGTTTTATCGGTGTCGCCTTCTGCCCTGGTTAATTGCGCATAGTTTTCACCGTTACCAGGCAGATCCCAAGTTATCTGATAGTTGTCCGCATTATTGGGCTTGAAATCGCTGAGCGTCAGACTGATAGATTCGCCAACCATTACACTATCCTTGCCGTTGATTGTAAAGTCTGTCAAAGGATTCGTAATGTTAATTACCCGACTAGCCGGAGTTCCTGGCAAAGGATTATTACTGCTGGTGACTGTTACGGTAACGGTATAGCTTCCTGCTTGAGTTGCTGTAAAGGTTGCCGGATTCTGATTAGCACCGCTGATCAGGTTCTGCAATACCTTTCCGTTAGAATCTTTAACTTCCCAGGAATACTTAATATCAGTTTCAGTCTGGGTGCTATTGTATGTTGCAGTTAAACTAATTGGCTGACTAACCTGTCCATCAGTTGCTGAGATCGTCACACTCCGTACGGGAAGCGGATTCTCAACAATAATGGTGGCAGTATTGCTGATAACATTACTACCGTCTCTGGCAACCGCCACGACTTTTGCGGTTCCGGCTGTAAGTCCGGTAACCAGCCCGGTGCTGTCAATTCGGATAATGCTGCTGCCTTCTACAATTCTCCAGTCCACATCTTTGTTATTAGCATCAGCAGGTAAAACTTCAGGCAGCAGTTTTAGCGTGTTGTTAACTAGGATTGTACCGCCGGACAAATTGATGGAACTGACCTTCACAATGGCCTCCAGATCAATTCTGGAAAAGTTCATCGTTACCGGTATAAGCGGTAAAGCTGTCCCCGTAGGAGCAATAGTTGGGGCAACTGTCGGTGCTATCGTAGGAGCAGCTGTTGCTGCCGCCGTAGCCGTAGGAGCTGTTGTAGCCTCTGTTGATGGCATTGCCGGCCAGGAGCCGGTGAACGGGTACGCATAAGTGATATCTACTCCGCTGCTCCCTACTGGTGACAACTTTTTGCCGATAATAGTCCCTTCATAAGTGCCGGTTAATTGAATGCTCGCATTAGGTGCCAGAATGGATTCCTTAATCGCATAGCTTTCTGAAAGTACGGATGTTGCCTGGTAAAAGTTGAATAAAACATTGTTAGACTTAACATTTACCAGTGTAATAGAACCATTCCCGAACTTGGCTGAAGTGCCAACAACGTTGATAATTACAGTTGAATCTGCAGGAGCATCAACTTTTACAGCACTGATGTGCTTGGAATTATCCTTAAGGGTGACATAGAATACATTAAGCTTTGGATCAGATCCTTTAACTGTGAAATCATTTCGGTCATTAGCAATAACAGCATCTACTTTAGTTCCCGGCAGCGTCGCCAGATAGTCTGAGAGCTTGATTAAGCTTTCATTAACTTTTGCAAAAGGGAATGAGCTGTTCTGTTCGGTATTTTTAAGAAGATAGTCAGGAGCCTTAACAGTGCCGCCATAATAAGCCTTGCCGTTTATTGATCCTCCCCAATTGCCCCAATCTATATTCTTACCGGCTATTAGTACGGCTCCAGTCTGATTGGCTGGCAGCCCACCGCCTAAGGTTAACCCCTGAGCTGTTATAGACCCCCCGGCCGCTGTCCGCCCTTTATTCTGAAAAGAGGTCGGCGAGTAGTCGATATCTTCCAGCATATAAATGGAGTAGTCCTTGGCTATTCCGAGCGATGTAATCGGCTCAGATGATCCGGGGAATACAACCGGCGTCGGTGTAGGAGCCGGTGTTGGCGTTGGTGTCGGTGTTGGCGCAGCTGTAACTATCGGTGTAGCTGTAGCCGCCGGTGGAGCAGGCGCATGGATTTCATTAAAGGTTATTTTAGAATTATCCATAATATATGATTTCTTTTCCTGCGGTACTGCAGTTAATGTGAATTTGTAAACCAATGGAACCGAAGAATCTGTAGGGTTAACCGGCTTATAGTACTTCTCTCCATTGGTGTCGGTAGTTAAATTATAGTTAATATCCGGGAAAGTGCCTGTTATCGTGTATCCTTCCTGTAAAGATCCAGTTTTAACAAGATAATCTGGCAGGGTACCGGTAAATTCCAGATTGGCCGGGAAATGCTCAACATACTTCAAGCTGGAAATGACCAGCGACTGCATGCCCTGATAGTCTGTCTGAACCAGGTTATACTTGATGGCATTTGGCGAAATGCTGTAGTCAATCGTAACCGGCTTTCCTTTTTCAATTGTTGTTGCCGACTGGTTGCGGCTAATGGACATTGAAGCATCCGCTTTGCGGATTGTAACAGGGATCGTCGTTGATACCATTGCGCCCTGCGCATCTTTTGCCGTAATTACAATCTGTACGTTTCCGCCTTCCGGCAGCGGATTTCTGAAGGTCTTGGTCACGACTTCTTCTGAGAAAATCTGCTGATCGGTAACGGTCATATCGGTTAATTCCTTATCGTTTACCATAAACTTGATGCCAGTATTCAGTTTGCGGTCTTTAAAATCCAGATCGGCCACGGAATAGCTGACAGTCAATTTGTCCTGGTAGGACGGAATAACCGACTCAGGCACCGGAGTGTATACAGTGATCTGCGGAGCATGGTTGGCACCCATAAATGCTCTATACATCGTGTTGACAAACAATTTCTGCTCCCAATCAGGGAAGACAGCGAGCTTACTGGAAAGCCCCGAGCCGAAAAGATGGCCGGTACCCGAGTAAGTCACATTTCCTTTGGAGTAGGTGTAATAATGGTTCCAGCTGTCGTCAGGCGTGCGCTTATAAGTGTTGTTAGAGGTGCCGCCTAATGAGTTGTCCGATTCACTTAAAATATTGTACCAAGGAATGACTTCACGGTCCTCCAGGTCAAGTGTGAAATACTGATTATGTGTAGGAGCTACTTTTGGTTCTGCAATGTTGACCTGGGCACCGGTGGCATCCTGTTTACTGAGGTAAAAAGGATACTGCATCAGCAGGCCGTCATTTACCGGTTTGACCTTTGTTGACATATTCAATGCATTATGGCCAAAATTTACAACGGGGTCCTTTTGCCCGGTAATATCCTTGAAATTGCTGACCCAGGTATTGCTCCCGTATATATTGATCACCGTATCATGAGTGAACATGGCGCTCTGTTTGGAGACCTGAATGAAATCCTTGACGGCAGTTATAGAGTGGGCAGTCAGGGTCGCATACTTGTAATATTCATCACGGAATCCGAACAGCAGCATATCGTAGACACCGTTAAGGCCATACTGGCCTGTAGCTGCAAAAGTATCCTTGGTATATGCATTGAATTTATCCATTGTCATGGTAGTGATTTTTAGCTCGTAATCTTCTTGGTTCAGATAAGCGCTCTGCATATTGACTGCATTTGTCAGATTGCTTTGATCTGAGCCGGGTGTAATCTGAAGCACCTTAACAATGGTTTTCTCCCCGCGGTAACGGATACTCCCCTGTTCGAAATCCTTTAACTGCTGCGTACTGGCAGGATCACTGATTTCCAGCTTCCAATACAAAAGGCCGGAGAAGGTCCGGGGAAGCGTGTATTCCAGTGTTCCGTTACTGCGGTTTACTTTAGCGGAAGCTACTACCTGCTGCTCTCCCATAGCGATTGATTTATCAAGATTAATATAAAGTTTAACCGTCAGCGGATTATTCGCCAGATTAGCAGCATTGCTAATATTAAAGTTAAATGATAGCTTGTCTCCAGGCTTGTAGACCTTCCCGTTTGTGGCGGCAGGGTTATAGTTACTGATCTCATTGCTGTTGGTAATCTGCAGCTGCGGACGTTGTTTAAGCCCGGCGAGATATCTGGAATCGCTGCTATTCAGATCTGTAAAAAATTCGGTAAGCTTGGCGTCGTTCCAGAAGAATACATTGGTTTTGGAGTTACTGGTGCGAAGAGAGTTAAATGTATCGTAAAGAATACCTCTTGAGCTTGCCGGCTGAGCTGCCTTGTCGATGAAAATCTGGTCATTGAAAATAACATATAACCCCTTATTAATAAAGAGATTAGTAATGTCACCCGCTCTAAGATTAGTGATGTCATTCTGAATGGAGCTGGTATCCATGGCTTTAGCCCGTTCATCTACAGACTTATCCTTGATATTTCCAAGAGTAGCAGGGCTGTAAGTGCCCTTGCCAATATATAAAGCATCATACTGTCCGTCCAAATCATCGCGGAGAGCAACAAATTTCTTCATGCTCATGGTAACAACCGTGAGATCAGGAATACCGGATGTAAGGGAGGTGAGCTGGCTAATTCCGTCTTGTGTTACTTCGAGGATCCGGATCGGATAAACAGTCTGATCTGCGTCAATCTTGGATAGCAGACTCCATACAGGAAGTATAAGCAGCATCAGCAGGGCCAAGCCTGAAACAAAAAACAACCTTTTCTTCTTCATACGCTTCATCATCATCTCTCCCTGGCCGATATATAATTTATGCTTCCTGTCAAAAGCAATTGTATTATGTCATATATTAGGTTTATGTGGAGGGCATTTTCGTTGTAAAAAGTTCCAATCTATGCTATATATCATTCTAGGACATATTTAGTAGATAGGCAATTAAAAGATGTGCGTATTTTGCAGAAAAGTGAGTCTATATAACTATAAAATTTGAAATATTCTTACAATATTCATAGGTTAAAATAAGCAGGACTGCAGAAGGGTTCTGAAGCGGCTCCGTATGACAAAATTTAAGCGCTCTGGAGTGAAAAGGGTATGGCTATCGTGAAAAAAAGACTGGGAGATTTGCTGGTCGAGAACGGCATTATCTCTCAGGAACAGCTTGAAGAAGCGCTGGTGGATCAGCGTAAATCCAAGCGTAAATTGGGCGATCTGCTGATTACCCAGGGCTATATTACCGAGCAGCAGCTCATCGAGGTTCTTGAATTCCAGCTGGGCATTCCCCATGTCAGCCTGTTCAAATACCAGATCGATCCGGCTATTACGCAGATTATTCCTGAAAGTATGGCTAAGCGTTATCAGGTGCTTCCATTCATGAAAGAGGGCAGCAAGCTGATGGTGGCGATGGCCGATCCGCTCGATTATTTTGCGATTGAGGATTTGCGCATGAGCACCGGCTTCCGTATCGAGCCTGCGATTTCCAGCCGGGATGAGCTGACCCGGGCGATTGCACGACACTACGGCATGCGGGACTCAATGAGCCAGATGATGGTAGAGCTGCCGACACAGGAAGAAATTGAAGAAACCGAGATTACAGATGAAGATTCTCCGATTGTACGGCTTGTGAACCAGATGATTCAGCAGGCTGTGTCGCTGAGAGCGTCGGATATTCATGTGGACCCGGGTGAAAATAACCTGTCCATCCGTTACCGGATTGACGGAACGTTGCGTACAGAGCGGATTATCCCCAAGCAGATGCAGGGGTTCATCACAGCCAGACTCAAGATTATGGCCAAGCTTAATATCGCTGAGCGGCGGCTGCCGCAGGACGGCCGGATCAAGATGCAGTTTGATTACAAAATGGTCGACATCCGTGTATCCTCGCTGCCCACTATGCACGGCGAGAAGATTGTACTCCGTCTGCTCGATCTGAGCACCGGTGTGAAGACTGTTGACAGTCTGGGATTCAGTGACTGGAATGCCGGAGCTTTTCAGGACATGATCAGCAAGCCTTATGGCATTATCCTGATTACAGGACCTACGGGGAGCGGTAAATCAACTACCTTGTATGCAGCACTTAATCAGTTAAACACCGAAAGTGCCAATATTATAACAATCGAAGATCCGGTGGAGTATCAGCTGGAAGGGGTCAATCAAGTGCATGTCAATCCGGCGATCGGGCTAACCTTTGCCGCCGGCCTGCGCTCGATTTTGCGGCAGGACCCGAACATTGTCATGGTGGGGGAAATCCGTGATACCGATACTGCAGAGATTGCCGTGAGGGCATCTCTTACAGGCCATCTGGTATTATCCACACTGCATACGAATGATGCTGTCAGTACAATTCTGCGGCTGCGTGATATGGGCGTTGAGCCCTATCTGATCGCCTCCTCGCTGCTAGGAGTAGTAGCACAGCGGCTGGTCCGCAAAATCTGCCCCGATTGCCGGGAAGAGCATGCACCAACCGAGCAGGAGTCGATCATGCTGCGCCGGTACGGCCTGCCTGACCGGGTGATCTACCGCGGCAGAGGCTGCGGCAGCTGTAATAATACCGGCTTCAGGGGCCGGATTGCGATTCATGAGGTACTAACCATTAATGACCGTCTGCGCCAGATGATTACCGATTCCGCATCCATTGAGGAACTCCGGGCGGCAGGTAAAGCTCAGGGGATGGTTCAGCTGATGGAGGATGGATTCCTCAAGGTCTCCAAAGGAATAACCACCCTTCAGGAGGTTATGCGCGAGACGGTTTCGCATTAGAGTTTAGGGGGAGACAAGAGTGCCAGCCTTTTCATGGGATATTATTCAATTGCTATATATGGCCTATGCTTCCAAGGCTTCAGACCTGCACATTTCGGTAGGTTCTCCTCCGGTCATGCGTATAGACGGAAAGCTGCAGCCGCTGGAAGGTGAAAAAGTCAGCTCCGAAGCAGCGGCCTATATGGCCGATACGCTGCTTGGCAGCGAGAGAAGCGTAGAGTTCCGCAATAAAGGGGAGTTCGACTTCTCTTATCCGCTGGATGACGGAGTAAGATACCGTGTGAACGTGTACCGGCAGCGTGGTCAGGTCAGTATTGCTGCGAGATCTATACCTGCTCAGATCCCAAACCTGGAGCAGTTGTCACTTCCCGGAGTGCTGTCCAGCCTGGCAATGAAGCCCCAAGGACTGATTCTGGTAACAGGCCCTACTGGTAGTGGTAAGTCGTCAACACTTGCCGCCATGCTGAATTACATTAACCGGACAGCCAGCAAACATATCGTTACACTGGAAGATCCGATTGAGTTTCTGCACAGCCATGGAACATGTCTGATAGATCAGCGTGAAGTAGGCAGCGATACCGGCAGCTTCGCCAGCGGTTTAAGGGCAGTGCTCCGGCAGGACCCTGATGTCATTCTGGTAGGGGAAATGCGCGATCTGGAGACAATCTCCGCGGCAGTTACGGCGGCAGAAACAGGTCACCTGGTTATGGCTACACTGCATACAACGGATGCGCCACAGACGATTGACCGGATTATTGATACGTTTCCGGGCCATCAGCAGGGCCAGATCCGTTCACAGCTGGCATCGGTACTGTTGGCGGTTCTTTCGCAGCGTTTGTTTCCGCGGGCCGGCGGTAAAGGCCGATTGTGTTCTACCGAGCTGCTAATTAATACACCGGCAGTGGCTAACATGATCCGGACCGAAAAGACCCACCAGCTTAAAAATGTGATGCAGACGAGCCGGGCGCTCGGTATGCATACGCTTGAGATGAATATACGTGAGCAATTGCAGCTGGGGCTGATTCAGCCTGAAGCGGCCAGAGGTTATCTCACGGAGGTGAGCGGCTGATGCCCCAATTCGAGTATCAGGTCCGGACCAACGCAGGCAAGCAGCTCAAAGGCAAGCTGACAGCCTCAGATAAGGGCTCGGCAATGGAGGAGCTGCGCAAGCGGGGGCTAACTGTGTTCTCGCTGGTTGAACAGAAATCCTCCATCCTGTCGATGGAGATTTATATCGGCAATCCGGTGAAGACCATTCACTTTATTATCTATTGCCGGCAGTTCGCTACCTTAATGCGTGCCGGAGTATCCATTGTAGATGCTACACGGATTCTGGCAGAGCAGACAGAGAGCAAGCCGCTTAGCAAAGCACTTCAGGATGTGAACTCCAGCCTGCTGCGCGGGGTGGCCTTGTCACAGGCGATTCAGGATCATAAGAAGATTTTTCCGCCGCTATTCATCAGCATGATCCGGGCAGGGGAAGAATCCGGTGATCTGGAGGGGACACTGGAGCGGCTGGCGGTTTATTTTGAGAAGCAGCATACGACTACGGAAAAGATTAAATCGGCACTAACCTATCCGGTCACTGTTGCTGTGATGGCTGTAGCTGCGGTTGTCTATCTGCTGTGGGCCATTGTGCCCCAGTTTGTCAGCATGTTCGAATCTATGAATGCCGAGCTGCCTGCTATAACTAAGATGGTATTAGCGCTCAGCAAAAGCATTCAGAGACAATGGTATATCTGGCTGGTTGTTATCATTCTGCTGGTGGCCGGTTTTATGATCGCCAAGCGGACTGAGAAGGGTGCCTATGCGCTCGATTATGCCAAACTCAAAATTCCTGTATTCGGCAAATTGAATCAAAAGGGGTCAATCGCACAGTTTACGCGGACCTTTTCGTCGCTCTATGCCAGTTCTGTGCCTATTCTCCAAGCTTTGTCGATTGTGGAGGAGGTCGCCGGGAACAAGGTGATCGGCGGATATATCCGCAGTGCTGCTGACTCATTAAGACAGGGGAAGCCGCTCTCGGAGCCGCTGAAGAAAGCATGGGTATTCCCGCCGCTGGTTACCCAGATGATTGCAATTGGGGAAGAAACGGGGGCACTCGACCAGATGCTCTCCAAAGTAGCGGACTTTTACGAGATGGACGTAGAGAATACGGTGGACCGGCTGAAGTCCTTGCTGGAACCTTTGCTGATAGCTTTCTTGGCTGGAGTAGTAGGCGTGATTGTGGCAGCAATTATGCTGCCGATGTTCAGTCTGTATAGCAACATGTGAGCCATGTGCTCTTTGGATAGATTGAGAGGGGTGACGCCAGGCAGGCGAACCGGAGCAAACTTCAGAACCTGCTGGACTGGAATAGGACGAGTACAATGAGACGACAGTTACACGACAACACGAGATTATACAAATTTCTTAGTATAGGTCTTATTCAATATCAACCATTATGAGGAGGAAAAGTCATGTTGACACAGGCGATTCGTAAGAAGCTGAGCAAGGCGGGTAAAGAGGAAAAGGGGTTTACGCTGATTGAGTTATTGGCAGTTGTTGTTATTTTGGGCATAATTGCGGTGATAGCAATCCCACTGATTACTGGCTTAATTAATAAAACGGGTGATAAATCAGATCTAGCCACAGCAAGACAAGTTTATGAAGCTTCGCGCCTCTATATAACAACTGAGTTAAATGGTAAAGCTGGAGATCTAACCATTCCAGTTATTGGATTAAAAGCTACTAGTACAGCAGCAGCAACAGGACTATGGGGCAACGGGTATATAGAGGATGATATGGTATTACCTAGTAACAAAGAAAAAATAGTTGGTGGAAATGTACATTATGTTGGTGATAAATTAGCTGATACAGCAGCAGCTGGAAGTGTAGCCGCAGTTCCAGCTGTTACTCTCATTACAGCAAATAAAACTGTGAGTTTTACGGTTGCGCAAATTATGAAGAGTGAGCTTTCTGCTACTCCGTAATAATTTATTTATACTCAAGGAATCGGAATTCCCGATTCCTTTTTTAAAATCCACAGAATAGGAACCCAAACCCAATGACCATTGTTATCGCAGTATACATCACGCTTCTGGGCCTCATTCTAGGGTCCTTTTATAATGTAGTGGCGCTGCGGGTGCCGGCGGGGGAGTCGCTGGTGCGGCCGCCGTCGCATTGTACCAGCTGCGGGAAGCGGCTGACGGCGCGGGATCTGCTGCCGGTGGTAAGCTACATTCTGGCTGGCGGCAAGTGCAGGCATTGCGGGGCAAAGGTATCACCACTGTATATGCTGGGTGAGGCGGCAACCGGTCTCCTGTTCTTATGGATTTACCTGCAGTTTGGATTGACCGGTCAAGGGATCACCGGCTTTGTGCTCGTCAGCCTGGCGGTAATTGTAACCGTGGCTGATCTGAAGTATATGCTGATCCCGAACAAGGTGCTGCTGTTTTTTCTGCCGCTGCTCCTGTTACTGGTCGTTTTTTTTCCGGAAGGGCCGCTATGGTCCCATCTGCTGGGAGGCGCTGCCGGCGGCGTTATTGTGCTGGTGCTGGCCCTGCTGGGGGGGATGGGCATGGGGGATGTGAAGCTGTTCGCACTGCTGGGCTGGGTGGTCGGCTTTCCTAATGTTATTTTGGCGTTTATGATAGCTTGTGCACTGGGAACGATTGCCGGAGGGACGCTGCTGCTGCTGGGGAAGGTGAAGCGCAGACAACCCGTTCCGTTTGGACCGTGGCTGGCGGCCGGATCACTGATTGCATTCGCTTACGGTTCACAACTTATCAGCGGTTATCTCGCGCTCATCCGTTAGGAGGAACTTTATAGCATGTTTGGAATAGGTAACAAAGCGGCCGGTGTCTCCATTGAGCAGACGGGTATCCGCTATATCAGCTTCAAGAATAATCAAGCCAAGCCAGTCCACAAAAAAAGATTTATGCCGCTGCTGCCGGGCATGATCGTCGAGAACCAGGTGGCCGACAGTGAGGCGCTGCTGGACCGGTTAAAACAATGGGTAAAGACCAAGGGTCTGCGGGGCAGTACAGTCAACCTGTCGATCCCGCCTTCACAGATGATTATCCGCAAAATGACGATTCCGAGTACTGTGGACAAGCAGATTGACCAGCTGGTGAAGCTGGAGGTCGAAACCGGGCTGCATCTGCCCTTCGAGAATCCGGTATACGATTATGTGATTACCGGGCAGGATGAGAACGAAAGCCAGCTGATTATTTTTGCAGCGCCGCGTAAAGTTGTGCAGGACTATGTAGATGTGCTTGAAGATGCCGGCCTGAAAATCAAAAGCGTCGAGGTGTCGGCAACTGCGCTCGCACGCAGTATTGTTGCCGGCTACGGGCACTCTTTTAATGAGACGATGCTGATTCATCTCGAGCAGTCGCTGCTTGATATTTATATGTTCCGCAGCGGCAATCCGGTGTTCATGCGGACGATTAATCTGGTGGATCTGGGCCAGCCGCAGCCGCAGACTCTCCCGTTTGACTTAAACAAAGAACAGCCGTTTCCGGCTGAAGCGGAAGCCGCGGCTACTTCAGCGTCACAGGAACACTTGTCTGCTGAGCAGATCGTGGAGATTACGGCGGAAATCTCGCGGATGCTGAGCTTTTACCAGTACAGCTTGCATGACGGCTCCACGCGGATTACAGAGCTGCTGATTACAGGTGCGCCTGATATGCGCAGACAGCTGCAGCAGGAATTGCAGTCGGCGCTGCCTGAGCTGGCGATTGCCCCAATTGCCGTTGACCAGTTCTCGGCAGGCCTGAAGCCGGACAGCAGCTTGAACGATTATCGGGTAGCTGCTGGCGCTGCACTGCGCGATCCTAAGCTGCGTAATATTAATCTGCTGCCGCGTGAAGACCGCGAGACGATTGCCTTTCCTTATTTTGCAGTCACGCTCGCTGCCGTCTGGGTGCTTGGCGCAGTCGGAACTGGGATTTTATACGCCTCTGTACACGGGGAATATAATGAACAAAGTATACAAATTCAGAGCGTACAGGAGCAGAATGCCGCGCTGCAGCTTGAACTGGCCAGCCTGAACAATGGCGGAGCCGGAAGCGGAAGCTTTGACCGGGCAGCGATGATTGAAGCTTTATCTGCAAGCCGGGTAAATGCAGCGGCTGTGCTTAATGAACTTAAGTCGAAGCTGCCTTATGCCGCTGCGATCCGGGAGATCAGCTTTTCCTTCCGTGGAGAGCTGCTGCTAACCGTGAACTTTACAGATATGTCGCACAGCGGGGCGTATCTGACTTCCCTGCGGGGCATGCCGTTCGCACGCGAAGCGGTCATTGAGAAGTTAACCGAGGGCGGGGCAAGTACCGGAACAGCCGCTGGCGGTGTATCTAATCTGATCAAATACACAGCAGTATACCGGGTAAATATGGCTCCTGAAGTTACAGAGACGCCAGCAGCTGATGTGCAGAATACTACGGAAGGGGGAGCGGATATCAGTGGAGCAAATTAACAAGTACCGCTCACCGATTGTAATGGGTATGCTCATCCTGTTTCTGATTCTGCTGGCTTTTTATATGCTGGCGATTCGTCCGGTAAGCAGCGATATAGCTATGCAGAACAGCGAGCTCTCCCTGCTGGAACGGGAAAGATCCGTGCTGGAGAACAAGATCAATGAACTCCAGACCGCCGGAGACAACCTGACTTCAGATGAAGAGACCTTACTGGCGGCTATTCCGCTTGGGGACGGTAATGAGGCACTGATCAATGACCTGAAGGCAATCGGCAGCAGCTCACATGCCAGGCTAAAGGATATCGGATTCTCGTTGACCGGTACAAGTACAGCTAGCACTTGGGCGGGAGTACCGGCCACCTCTGCAGCCGGGCTGCAGGAGATCAAGATGACAGCTGTTGTGGAAGGCGGATATATTGAGATTCACGAATGGCTGAAGCAGCTGAATAAAATGCCAAGATTGATTACGGTCGATTCCTTTGCTTTTCAGCAGCCTTATGAGTTTCCAACCGCGCAGAAGCCGGGTAGTATCCTGACGGCCAATGTGGCTTTTACAGCATATTATCAAGTAGATTCAACCGAATAACCGCGGAACTTTATATGATTTAATATCTGCTCCGTTTTCCTGTTCAGGGAAAGCGGAGTTTTTTGTACCCCTCATACATTAAATCCGTTTTCATTATTGGAAGGATTGGGTATTTTAGCTTACAGGCTGCCGTAAGGTATAAAGTAATGAACATTGCAAAGAAGATACCCTGCACTCTACTTAATGAAGCAGAATAAAAGGAGGAAATTACGATGAACAAAAAATGGATGATCGGTACACTGGCATTATCTCTGGGTCTGGTTTCGGCGGGAAGCGGGGCGCTGGCGGCTTCGCCGGCTGCAGGAAGCACAGCTATCAAAACAGTAGCAGCCTCTTTGCCAGGCAAAGAAGGTCCTGCGACGATCAACAATCTGACGGTCAAAAGTGTTATTCCGCTGGTTGTGCATGCCAAGAAGCTGTACACCTATTCCAATGCGGGCGGCAATACCCATGGCATGGAAACTTTTATGTACAACGGAACGGAGTACCGCTACCTTTCCAGTGATCTCGGTACGAAGCAGCAGCTGATGAATTACATAAAAAGAGCATACACGCACAATGCGGCTGCCTTTTATGCACAGACTCAGTTCATTGAAGTGAACGGCAGAATGGCGCAGATTAACGAGGACTTGGGCAACCAGCTGCAGTACGATAAAGCTACAGCCGTTATGGTCTCCAAAACAGCAACAACTGCTGTATTTGAGCTCAGTGTGCCGCAGCAGGACGGGCAGGGGGATAACGCCGATGTTGTGGTCAAGCTGAAAAAAGTAAACGGCTACTGGAGAATTGATATGTCGCCGGACACTTTATTCTAGTAAAAGTTAACCGGTCAGGTCAGAGGTGTGAATGACGCCTGCATACTTGCCTTCACGGGTTACGATGATGCAGTCCGCTTTGTGGGTATCCGCCCGGTTCATGGCTGCAGCCCATAAGGATTCATCCTTTCTGCTGCTAGTCTCCCTCCAGCGTAACGCTCAGGCGTAAACTTAAATGCTGTTCCAGGTAATGGCAATGTAAAAAAGACGGTCAGAGCTGATTCTGACCGTCTTTTGCAGCGGAAGAGCGGGTATATGTCATTCGTTGCTGCGTACGCCGTCCTCAACAAGCGGTTTCCTGGCAGGCTCAGGCTGGACTGCTTTGCTCATTCCTCCCCGGTTGATGGCGATCACCTGTTTCTGTGCCGGATAGACATCCCGGGAGAGCTTTGTTGTCTCCGCTGCTGTACCGTCAACATAACGTGTAATATAGGTTTCTACTACATACCCGACCTTACCGCTCTGAATCACGCGGGTGCCTCCGCGGGGCAGCGAGGAATCACTAACGTATCTCGCCGCAGGCTGCAGAATTTCCACAGTCTTGGACTGTACGGTATAGTAGACGTTTTTCGGGAACGTTCCAAACAGCTTCACGGTCAAGGTACGGCCCTGAACGGCCGCTTTGATGATCAGGTATTTGCCGGTATTGTTGCGGAACCGGAAGTTAATATAACCCTGGGCAAACGTAGCATCCTGGCCCTTTGGCAGATAATTGACCGGCAGAGAATGGTTACGCCGTTCCACAATCTCAAGACCGGCTCTGAGCGCAGCATTATAAAGGGTGCTGGATACCTGGCAGATCCCTCCGCCCGTCCCGGGCTGCAGCTTTCCGTTTACAATAACCGGCGCTTCCCGGAGACCGGAGTCCCGCTGGGCTTTTTCAATGGCCTTGCCGTAATCGAATATAGCTCCCGGCGGCAGGATCGTGCCGTTCACCGCTTTGGCGGCAGCTTCCACGTTAAAGGTACGGCCGGGTCCGCTTAAACCCAGGGAAGTGCTGAACTGCGTGATTTTACGTTCAATTCCCTGATCCTGAAGCGCCTTTAAGGTTATTGCCGGCTCTTTAACAGTCAATGGCACTTCAAGACTAAGGCTCTTGCCCTGCAAAGTGTCCGGACTAATGAGCTTTACCGGCAGAGCCGCCTGCAGAGCAAGCTCAAGCCCGTGCCAGTCCACTTCATAGGACGTAGTTTCTTCGGTATAGACTACCCGGTCATCGTCAGTAATGCGCCGGGTGGCATCAGCCGGAATGCCGAAGGATTCGTTTTCCCAGGCCGGACTTAAGCTTGACTGTAGCTGGTCTATTTCCAGATGGATGCCCAGCTCCCAGCTTTCTGCGAAATGGTGCCGGGTTTTGGCCCGCTCAAGCATTCTTCCTTCAGCCAATGCCTTCAAACCCTGAAGGAAGTCCTCAGCTTCATAAGTCACACCAGCCTGCTGCAGGGTAACGGTCATCTCTGTATTAGCGCCTGCCTTGAGAACCAGGGGAAGGGATTCAAGGGCCTTCAGCCGGACTGCCAGTACGCTGCGGACTTCGGCTATGTCCATGCCGCCGATCTCCCAGCCGGCCAGCCGGGTGTTCTTGGGCAGGGTCTGCTGGCCTCCATATACATGAAGCCCGCCGGCTAGCAGGGATCCGGTCAGCAGCAGCGTGATGGCCGCAATGAGGGCGAGGTGGATTTTTTTCATCAGAAGGTCTCCTTCGGGGCGGCGGATTTGCGCAGGGCAGCAGCGCAGGCCGGAAATAAAAGCTTACGGATTATGCATTCCGGCCGATATATAGATGAAGCTGCAGCGGCTGGCAGGAATTTGTTAAGCGATGCTCGAATGTATTACAAAGTAACGGCAACCCGCTATTCGTGGGCTTGTTTTATGTATATGACCGGGTTCAGAAAAACTTTCGGGGTACTAAACTGGTTACAGATTTGTTACAATAGATAAGCTTGTGGTTAGGGCAGTTTATGGAAGCTTCTGCGGTCTGGTGTCGAACCTGACGAACGGCCGGCAGAATACGACAAAATCGGGAAGTGATAACTTTGATCGAAATGCAGGATGTGTGGAAAACGTATCCCAACGGGACTAACGCTCTTCAGGGAATATCCGTCAAGATTGACCGCAATGAATTCGTGTATGTCGTCGGACCGTCCGGCGCAGGAAAATCAACCTTTATGAAATTAATTTATAGAGAAGAAACACCGACGAAAGGCCAGATTTCAGTAGGCGGGTTCAATATAGGCAAGCTGAAGCCGCGTAAAATTCCTTATGTAAGGCGCAATATCGGCGTAGTGTTCCAGGACTTCCGGCTGCTGCCGAAGCTGACAGCTTACGAGAATGTTGCTTTTGCGATGGAGGTTATTGAGGCCCCCAAGAAAATCATTAAGAAGCGTGTCAACGAAGTGCTTGATCTCGTAGGACTGCGCAGCAAAGCGAACCGCGAACCTTCCCAGCTCTCAGGCGGAGAGCAGCAGCGGATTGCAATTGCCCGGGCAATTGTCAACAATCCGTCGGTTATTATTGCGGACGAGCCTACCGGTAACCTGGACCCGGAGACCTCCTGGGGCATCATGCAGCTGCTTGACGAAATCAATTTCCGCGGCACAACGATTGTAATGGCTACCCACAACAGGGATATTGTTAATAAGATGCGCAAACGGGTGCTGGCGATCGAGCATGGCAACATTGTCAGAGACCAGGTGAGAGGGGAATACGGTTATGAGTTTTAAAACCTTCTTGCGCCACATGCGGGAAGGCTTCAAAAACGTATTCCGCAACGGCTGGATGTCGGTGGCTTCCATCACGTCTATCGTCGTCTCCCTATTCGTGCTCGGTGTCTTTATACTGCTTGTACTTAATGTGAATTCCATCGCCGACAAGGCGGACAGCCAGGTGCAGATCAATGTGCATCTGACGCTTAATACCGATCAGAAGATGCGGGAAACCCTGCAGAACGAAATCGGGAGCATGCCGGAAGTAAGCAAGGTGGAGTTCGTATCCAAGGAGCAGGGGCTGATTGAGTTCCGTGAGGATATGGGACCGGATGCAGCTGAGCTGCTTGATGGCTTTGACGAAGATAATAATCCGCTGCCGGACAAGCTGCTGGTTGAAGTTATCGAACCGACCACAGTCCCGTTTGTAGCAGATAAGATAGAAGCACTAAACAAAACTCATACTGAACAGCCGATATATAAAGTGAACTACGGTAAAGGCTCAGTGGAGACACTGTTTAAGATTACGCGTGCTGTGCGCAATATAGGCTTTATTTTTGTGGCAGGACTGGCCTTGATGTCCATGTTCCTGATCTCCAATACGATTCGTGTAACGATTCTCGCCCGCCGCAAGGAAATCGGCATTATGAAGCTGGTGGGGGCGACGAATGCTTTTATCCGCTGGCCGTTTTTTATTGAAGGGGCTTTGATCGGGCTGATCGGCTCGCTGGTGACCTCTGGGATTCTGTTTCTCGGTTACAGCAGTCTGACCCGCTCCGTCCAGGGAGATCCGATGCTGGGCCTGCAGCTGATTCCGTTCAATGAAATCTGGGTTCTGATGAGCGGACTGCTGATAGGTCTGGGTATGCTGATCGGAATTTGGGGAAGTACCGTATCGATCCGCAAGTTTTTGAAGGTGTAGAGCTGTTTCTGACAAGAGAATGACATTATAAATTTCGGAGTAAAAGGATGGGGAGTGCAAGTTGAAGAAGATTGCTGCCGGATTAGCCGTAGCCCTGCTGGCTGTCACTTTTTTAGGATCCTCTGACGGATATGCCAAAAAGACAACTGTCGCTGAAATAGATCAGCAGCTGAAGAAGCTGCAGCAAGAGGTGCAGGCCGCTAAGGCCGCACAGGAGAAGGCGGCTTCCCGTAATCAGGAGGCACAGCACTATAAGAACAAAACGACGCAGAATCTCGACTATGTCTTGGGTCAGATTGCGCAGGTGAAGGGTGAAATGACGGCCATTTCCGGCAAAATCGCCAGCACCGAGGAGTCGCTGAATGTAACGGCAACCGAGCTGAGTGATGCTGAGGAACGGATTGCTTCGCGTGAAAAGCTGCTGGAATCCCGTGTCCGCCTGATGTATACAGATGGGGCAGTTTCCTATCTTGACGTGCTGCTGTCTTCGACCAGCTTTTCGGATTTTCTGGACCGGGCCGATTCGCTTAAAATGATCGTAGACCAGGACCAGGATCTGCTGGAGCAGCACAAGCTGGATAAAGAGACCGTGGTGGCTAAGAAGATCGAGCTGGAAGGGCAGTATGCCAATGCCAAGCAGCTGTATACCGATCTGGAGGATCAGCGCAGCATTCTTAAAGAGAAGGAAGCGGAGAAGCAGGAGCTTATTGCTTATTATGATGAAGAAATTCTTGTTTCCGGTGAAATTTCCGAGGAGCAGGAAGCCAAGCTGGTGCAATTGGCCAGTGACCGTTCCGCACTCGAAACACAGAAGAACAAGCTGAAAGCGGAGGAAGCGGCACGCAGAGCGGCGGCAGCGAAAGCGGCAGCAGCCAAAGCGGAAGCGGCGCGCAAAGCAGCAGCAGCTAAAGCGAAGGCCAAGGCTTCCAGCGGTGTAAGCAGTGTAAGCTCCTCCTCGGAGTATTCCGGCGGCGACGGGCCGTTCCTGCTGCCTGTAGGTTCGGCGCGGATCTCTTCGGGTTACGGAAAGCGGACGCATCCGGTAACGGGTGAGGTCGGCAAAATGCATACCGGCGTAGACTTTGCAGTTCCGCAGGGAACGAGCATTCATGCTGCGGACTCGGGTACTGTCCTGGTGGCCGAATGGTGGAGCGGCTACGGCTACTGCGTCATTATTGACCACGGCGGCGGTGTATGGACGCTTTACGGCCACATCCGTGAGGGCGGCCTCAAGGTTTCTCCTGGAGACAAGGTTTCCAGAGGTGAAGTAATTGCCGAATCCGGCTCCACTGGACGCTCCACCGGACCGCATCTGCACTTTGAAGTTCGGGTAGACGGCAAGACTGTTGATCCGATGCCTTATCTGTAGATTAACCCTGAAAAATCATAAGTTTGATCTGCGAAATAAATATTAATCCGCACTGCGGCATATACTGGAAGAGATACCGTCCTTGCCGGACGGGTGCGGGCTTGAGAGAATGGACAGAAGGGACGGTGGGAACATCATGTTAAAGAAAAGCACGGCGGTCTTTATGATCGTCGCTGCGCTGCTCTGCGGCAGTCTTCTAACCCTGGGCGTGACAGGTTATATGCAGGTTGTCGGACAAGCTGCGGGAGAAGGGGTTACAGCTGTTTTGCAGACAGGTGGCGGCCTGCAGGATAAGGAATCCCAGAAGCTGGGCACCGCGCTGAACCTGATTGAAGATAACTACTACGATACGGTGGACCGGAACAAGCTGATCGACGGTGCTGTCAACGGTATGATGGAAGCACTGGGCGACCCTTATTCCAATTATATGGGCAAGGAAACAGCAGAGAAGTTTGAAGAGAGCATTGAAGGCTCCTTCTCCGGCATTGGCGCAGAGGTATCCTCGGATAACGGCAAGGTTGTCGTTGTGTCCCCGATTAAGGGAGCTCCGGCCGAAAAGGCCGGGATTCAGGCCAAGGACGTCATTCTGTCCGTAAACGGCGAAACGCTGGAAGGGCTGGAACTGAATGACGCTGTTGCCAAGATCCGCGGGCCCAAAGGCAGTAAGGCAACGCTTAAGGTACAGCGTACTGGTTCGGCGGAGCCGCTGGAATTTGTTATTACCCGCGATGATGTGAAGCTGGAGACCGTCTATGCCACTATGGAGAAGGACGGAGTCGGCGTCATTGAAGTGACCCAGTTCTCGATGAATACCGCTGAGCGGTTTAAGGAAGAGCTGAACAATCTGGAGAAGCAGGGCATGAAGGGGCTTGTCATTGATGTGCGCAATGATCCGGGCGGTGTGCTGCAGCGGGTTATCGAGATGGCAGAGCAGTTTGTGCCTGCGGGCAAGACTATTGTCCAGGTGGAAAGTAAGGATAAAACTCGTGAAGTCAGTACCTCTAAAGGCTCGAGCAAGGACTATCCGGTTGTAGTGCTGATGAACAAGGGAAGCGCCAGCGCTTCGGAGATTCTGGCAGGAGCGCTGCAGCAATCTGCGGGAGCCAAGCTGATTGGTGAACATTCCTTCGGCAAGGGGACGGTGCAGACCAGCTTCGAAAGAGAGCTGGGCGACGGCAGCCTGCTGAAGATTACGATTGCCAAGTGGCTGACCCCGGACGGCACCTGGATTCACGGCAAAGGCATTGAGCCGGATATCGCAGTAGCCCAGCCGGATTATTTCTCGGTGGCACCGATTAACAAGAGTGTAACGCTGCAATACAATATGAACAGCTCTGATGTGAAAAGCGCGCAGACGATGCTGGATGGCCTTGGCTATAAGCCGGGCCGGAAGGACGGATATTTTGACGCTGCGACGAAAGAGGCAGTGAAGAAATTCCAGAGTACATCCAAGCTGCAGGCAACCGGCGCCATCGACGCCAAAACTGCCGAAGCTTTGGAGCTGGCTCTGATCAAGGTCATTCAGGACCCGGCCAATGACAACCAGCGCAACCGGGGAATCGAAGAGGTGCGGAAGGAAATCCAGAAAGCCGCGTCGAACAAGTAAGAAGGCTGAATTCAGCCTTCTTTTTTTTATAAGCTGCATACCTATTATTTTAAGAAAATACATAAAGCGAGTATAAGGAGTGTGACGACAGTTTGAATGATATGCTAGAACTGCTTACAAGCTTGGGCACAGCGGTCATACATCTGCTGATTCAACCGTATTATTACATCGCCCTTCTGTTTATTGTCCTTTATTACCGCAGGCAGGTGGCGCAGGAGCGCAAGCTGATTCATGTAAAGCAGCATAGCTGGGGGCTGGAAACGTGGCGGACGGTGTGGAGCGGACTGGTGATGGGGCTGCTCGTTTCCGTGGCGGCTGTTGCCCTGGGAATTTCGCTGCCTCCTGATGCTGTAATCTGTATCTGGATTGTCAGCCTGGTTCTGCTGCTCTTCCGCGTGCGCTTTCTGTGCTTTGCCTACTCTATTGGTTTGCTAGGTATTATACAGTTCATTTTCTCCTTCTTCCCGGACGCATTGCAGGACGGAACGGTAGGGCGGCTGGTTACCGCGCTGCGGGAGATGGACATCCCGGCGCTGCTCGTACTGGCCGGGATGCTCCATCTGGCCGAAGCACTGCTTGCGCGCTGGCAGGGCGCGCGCCTGGCGGCGCCGCTCTTCCTGGAAGGCAAGCGCGGCAAGGTCATCGGCGGCTACCAGCTGGAGGCCTTCTGGCCGCTGCCGCTGTTCCTGCTGGTTCCCTCCGGAGCGGGAACCGGTGATCTGCCCTGGCAGCCGCTGCTGGGCGGCGGGCTTGGGCTGGTGTCGCTGCCGGTCATCATCGGCTTCAGCGAGATGACCCTGAGCCTGCTGCCGGCGCGCAAGGCCGCCCGCACCTCAGGCCGGCTGCTGGCGTACAGCGTTATCCTCCTGGGCGTCAGCCTGCTGGCGTCGGCCTGGAGCCCGCTGACGCTGGTTGCGGCGCTGCTCGCGCTTCTCCTGCACGAAGGCCTGAACTGGTACAGCGCTCTGGAGGAGCGCAGTACCAGCCCCAGCTTCGTGCATCCGCCGGTCGGCCGCAAGGTGCTGGCCGTCCTGCCGGACAGCCCGGCTGAGGAAATGGGCATCCTGCCGGGCGAAGTGCTGCTTAAGGTCAACGGGGTTCTGTTGACGGAGGCCGCACAGCTGCATGACGCACTGCGCATGAACCCGGCATACTGCAAGCTGGAGGTGCAGAACCGTGACGGGGAGAGCAAATATATGCAGCGCCCGATCTATGACGGCGACCATCACCAGCTTGGCATGATCCTCGTGCCGGAACCGGATGAAGCAGTCACAGCGGCAGCGAAGCCGACCAGCATCTTTGGCATCATCGGCATGAAGACGGGCACCCGTACCCGCCGCAGGGGAATCACGCCGGCCGGTCTGAAACGGACCGGAGCCGAAGTGAACCAGCCGGCCAGCAGTAGTGTGAAGCCGCAGCCGGCCGAACCCGTTAAGACAGAGACACTGGATGCCTGATCAGGCGGCATTCCAGATCGGCTGTATTCAGTCAGCCACCATTCGTATAGAACAAAAGGCCAGCCTCCCGCTGTAACCGCGGGGAGCTGGCCTTATTTATTATAGTGTACTCGCACGTAGATAGCGGGAGACTGGTGAGTTAACGGACCTGAGTGACGTTATTTTGCCCTGTGGAGCAACTTTACCATTTTAACGGACTGTACTGCTCTTATTTCTTAATAAACAGCCATTTACACCAAGAATTCAGGTAAATAAAGGCGATGGTGTCCGTTAGCATGACAGATGTTGGATAAAGGTGGAAATAAGGGCATCTGGGTCCGTTAGCGCCGGGGGAGGCGGGGCTCCGTGTGTTTGGTCATAAGTTACAGCCGCACCTTCCTTTTACTCCCTGCTCCGATGAGTACAGCTATAGCATTGGTAATGGCGGTGACTGTCAGGCCTTCATATGGTGGGGATTGTATCAGCAATCGTTATTACACTGCTACCCCCGCGAGCTCTTCAAATAAAAAATCGCAATCTGCGTGCGGTCACGCAGGCCAAGCTTGCTGAGGATGTCGGTGATGTAGTTTTTGACGGTGCCCTCGCTCAGGAACAGCTTGGCAGCGATCTCTTTATTGGTGAGCCCTTCGGCAATGGAGGCGACGATGCCGTGCTCGGCCTTAGTCAGACCGCAGGAATCCAAAGGGGGAATCTCCCCGGCATCCGGCCTGGCTGGAGCAGGCTGGAGAAATCCCGCCATTTTGCGGGCAATGTCGGGGTGGATCAGCATATTGCCCTGATGTACGGTTTTGATCCCCTGAATAATCCGGTCAGGCGGAATATTCTTCAGCAGATACCCGCTGGCTCCGCCCCGCAGTGCTTCAATTATATATTCGTCATCGTCAAAGGTGGTCAGCATCAGGACAGATACCTGCGGAAAAGCCGCCTTAATCCGGCGGGTCCCCTCGACTCCGTCGCAGCCGGGCATCCGGATATCCATCAGGACAACGTCAGCGGCATCGGGCAGCTCCTGCAGCAGCGTCAGCGCCTCACGGCCGTCACCGGCACAGCCGGCTACCTCAATCTCCGCATCCAGGCCGACCAGCACCTTCAGGCTCTCACGGATAAAAGGATCATCGTCAACAATTACAACTTTAATCATATAGAGAGCTCCTCTCTTATTGAACTAAGTTAATGTACTCACTTAAAATCACCCTGCCTGTAAACAGGCAGCTTGGTTACCACCGTAAAGGGCGCTGCCGCACGCATCTCCAGTGTTCCGCCAACAAGGCTGGTGCGCTCGCTCATTCCTTTCAGCCCCATGCCGCCGCCCGTCTGCAGCCTGCGCAGCTGATCGTCTTCGGGCAGCAGGCCGTTGTTGCCGACCTCCATAATAACCTCACGCTCACTGTAGTTTACAGAGATCCAGACAGAGGTCGCTTTTCCGTGCCGCAGGGCATTGGTTAATGCCTCCCGGGCATTTTTGTAGAGCACCACCTGTATGCTCGGATAGAGCGGATAAGCATATCCCTCTACCTGATAAGAGGTCTCTATACCGGTATCACGCCCGGTCTCCTCCAGCAGCCGGTCCAGGGCGTAGGCTCCCTCGAGCTGTGGAGCGTAGTTAACCTGCCGCAGGGCAGTCCGCATATTGTCCATACTGGCGGCCAGCTGGTCGCGGATCTGGCCCATCATGTCCAGGCCTGCTTCAGGCGAGACCGGCAGGGTATGGATAGCGGCTTCAACCATCATTTTGACACGGATCAGGCGGTGGCCGATATCATCATGCAGCTGCCGTGAGATCCGCACACGTTCCTCTGCCTGTGCCGCGTTCTCCACCTGGGAGGCGAACTGCAGCAGCCGGTTGCGGGCTTCATCCAGCTCAAAATGCTTTTTACGCAGCTCGTCATACAGGAACAGGGTATCTTCCCGGCCGCGCCCGGTCCGCCATAGCAGCTCGTTCAGCCCGGCGGCCAGCAGGAAGGTGAGATTCATGTAGATCCGCTCCTGAAGGGCTGACCCGCTGAAGGCAACATTTAAAGCGCCCAGGTGCAGTCCGGCCAGCAGGATAGACATTGAGCCGGGCAGCAGCCGGGAATAGCAGAGCAGCGCAGAGATCGCCGGAAAAATCATCATCAGCCCGTACTCCCGGCACATCCAGGCACTGTATAGCAGTTCAAGAATAGCAGCCAGCACAGGCCAAGATCTGGGCAGCCGGCTGCCTGCGGTCGCCAGCAGCAGCTGCAGCAGAAAGTAGAAGGTGAACAAGCCGTAGTCCGGATAATCATAAACATATACGGAGAGTATGGCCGGAATAATGAGCAGTCCGTAGCGGATGATCTGCAGTTCTCTGGTCAAGGGATTCATCCTTTTTATCATAATATAAGGCCGTCAGTGTCTATATTCATCTTAGCATACCCGGCTCCCGGTTCAGGAGATGACTTAAGTCACCACCAGCTCATGACTTAACGTACCTCCGGCGGATCGCCCCATGCGCTACAATGAAACCATAGAAGCAAGAAGAACAGGAGAGATGAGCGGATGACTCTTGCAGTGCTGAGTGATGTTGTTAAACGGTATGACCAGAAGCTTACGGTCGATCATGTGAATTTCAGTATTGAAGAAGGCGAAATCTTCGGGCTGCTGGGACCAAACGGAGCGGGGAAAAGCACGACCATCAGCATGATCTGCGGCCTGCTTAAATATGATTCCGGTGAGATCCGGATCGACGGGATATCCGTGAAGGAGCAGCCGATTGAGGTTAAAAAGCGGATTGGCCTCGTTCCCCAGGATCTGGCGCTTTATGCCAACATGACCGCGGCGGAGAATGTACGGTTCTTCGGCAAGCTGTACGGGCTGCGGGGCAGCCTGCTGAAGGAACGGACAGAGGAGGCGCTTGCTTTTACCGGACTCAGCGACCGGTCTAAAGAGAAGCCGTCTACGTTCTCGGGAGGAATGAAGCGGCGTCTGAATATCGCTTGTGCGATCATGCACCGCCCGAAGCTGATTATTATGGATGAGCCGACCGTCGGCATTGACCCGCAGTCGCGCAATCATATTCTGGAGTCGGTCAAGGCGCTGAACAGGCTCGGTTCGACGATTATTTACACCAGCCACTATATGGAGGAGGTTGCAGCGATCTGCGACCGGGTAGCCATTATGGATAAAGGGCATATCATTGCCTGCGGTACCGAGAAGGAGCTGCGCGACCGGGTCGCCCATGAAGAAAAAATCGTCATAAAAGCAACCCATATTACACCAGGCCTGATCAGCGAGCTGGGCAGACATCCGCGGATTAACCGGGTGGAGGTTGTAGAGGATACTGTTGAGCTGTATCTGCCGTCCTCACAGAGTGAGCTGCAGGATATTTTATTTATATTTTCCAGGCATGAAGGAAGCATTGTTTCCCTGCATATCGAAGAGCCGGATCTGGAGACGCTGTTTCTTAGCCTGACCGGACGGACCCTGCGGGACTGAGGAAGGAGCGGAGCGCTGAATGAATATCTGGACCATAATGACCTATGAGCTGCGCCGGCAGCTGCGTTCGCGCACCTGGCTGCTCAATATGATCCTGCTGCCGGTGGTGCTGATTTTCCTGCTGGGGGCTTCACTCTCAGGGGTTGTCGGGGTAGAGGGCGCCGAGACGGTGAATCCGGTGAAAGTTGCTATTGTCGATACGGCAGCTGCGGCCCCGGCCCAATCAGCGATGCTGAATGCTTTTGTGAAATCGGATGAGGTTAAGGATTATATCAACCCTGTGGAGGTAACAAGCCGTGAGGAAGCGGAAAGCGGGCTGCGCACGGGAAAATACGGCTATGCGGTCATTGTGCCGCAGGGATTCGACAGTGAGATCCAGAGCGGCGGCCAGGCGGAGCTGGAGTTCATCCTCGGTAAAAACCACAGTGACAATACCACCGCAGGCACAGTGTTTGACAACTTCCTAAGCGAAATTAATTATAAGCAGGCGACAGCAATGACGCTGGGACCTGAGGCCCTGGCGGCAGTCCAGCCGGTGACGGGAGACCAGTCTGCAGTACAGCTGGGGAATCTAAATAATGGAGGGAAAAGCTATACGGCCTCCCAGTTCTATGCGGCGTCCATGCTGCTGATGTTTCTTTTGTACAGCGGGCTTACGGTTACGGGCTCTCTTTTTAGCGAAAAGGATAATCATACGTTATTCCGGATCAACTCGATGCCGGTTAAGGGCTCGCAGCTGTTCATCGGCAAAATGCTGGGTGTCGGCGTCATTACGGTGCTGCAGTGTGCGGCGATTATTATTTGTACCAATGTGCTGTTCGGGGTTTATTGGGGCAACCGCCCGTGGCTGCTGATGCTGTTCTGCCTGCTGATGATCATTGCTTCGATGATGTTCTCGATTCTGGTCTGCATGTTCAGCAAAACAAATGCGACCGCTACGAATATCGTTAACGTTGTAACGGTAGGAATGACCTTCCTCAGCGGAGGGATGGCTCCCCTGCCGGATTCCTGGGTGAACAGTGTCGGGGCGTTTACAATCAACCACTGGGAGCTGCAGGCGATTATCCGCATGATGCTGCACTCCGGCTTTGAGCAGATTCTGCCGAACCTGCTGGTGATGTCAGCAATGTGCCTTGTGCTGATCGGCGGAGTGGTCATCACATACCGGAAGGTGGGTTATCATGAGTAATATCTGGACAATCGGCTGGCATATGGTAAAGCGGACGATTGGCTCGCGTAAAGGACTGATGCTGTATATTTTGCTGCCGAGTATCGTAGTAGCAGGGATTATTTCCATTACCGGTGGCCTTGAAAATAGCTCAACGGCCACCTTGCTGTATACCAATCTGGACAACGGTGCGGGAAGCAGACATCTGCTGGCTGAGCTGGAGAGTTCCGGGGATTACAAGCTGGCCGAGAGCGGTAGTGAACAGGATATGAAGGAAAGCGTAATCGGCCAGGACGGGATTGCCGGTCTGCTGATTCCGCAGGACTACACGGCACAGCTGCTGGACGGCAAAGAGCCGCAGTTAACGGTATATGAGCTGAAGATTACGGAGGATTCGGTACTGGTCAAAATGAAAGCCGCCGCCATCGCGAGGCAGATGCTGGTGACCGCAGCCACGGTGAAGGGAGCGGGCTCTGCTGATCCGGCAGGACAGTTTGCTGCCATTCTGCAGCAGGCCGAGCAGCATAATGCCGGAAGCGTGCGGACGGATTATGACCTGTATCCCAGACAAACGCTGGGGGTTATCACCGGAATGACCCTGATGTTCCTGATGAGTCTGGTAACAAGCACGGTCAATCAGATCATGGATGACCGCAAAGGCCGGACGATGATGCGGATGTACAGCGCGCCGGTCCGCGCTTATGAGATTACGCTGGGCAACTTCTGTGGCAGCTTTCTGGTCGGCATCATCCAGATCGCCGTTGTGCTTGTCCTCGGCAAATGGGTGTTGCGCTATGATTATGAAGTCCCGATGTATTTGTACTTCCTGGTACTGGCCGCCTTTATGCTTGTTTCAATGGGCATCGCCGGCACGGTAGCCGGACTGATCCGCAATCCGCGCAATGCCGGAATGCTGAACGCGCTCATTCTTACACCGACCTGCATGCTGGGCGGCTGCTTCTGGCCGCTGTCCATTATGCCGGAATACATGCAGAAGGCAGCCAACTTCACACCGCAGAAATGGGCTATTCAGGCGGTGGATATTGCGGCTACGGGCGGCGGCTGGAACGAGCTGTGGCTGCCCTTTGCGGTCCTTGGCCTGATGGCGGTCATCCTGCTCGCGCTCGGTTCGGCAACTCTGCGTCCGAATGAAGCGGGCGTCAGCGCCTGAGGGCGGTGTAGGGCTGTCCGCTAACAGGGAACAGCGCTTTCCCGAATCAGAGACCGATTACTGTAAGCCCTTCTGTGTATGCAGAGGGGCCTTTTGCGCCGTATTCCCTTAGATGGTCTGCTCCCTCTGCCTTCCTCTGTCCAGGGAGTGAGACACGCTCCGTCTTGAGACCGGGCCGGAAACCAGCCGCCGGGCGGTTTTGGCATTCTGTTAAAGACACTACACTAAAGCAAGAAAGCAGCTCATACATAAGGAACGCAGACATAAGGCTTCTCAAATCAGGAGAGTGGAAGGGGTACAGGAACAATGAATTGGTTTACAAAATGGTCCTTCGGCAATAAAGGGGCAGTAGGTCTTCTCGTCGTAATGGCGCTTGTAGTGGGGATGCTGAGTTATACCACACTGCCAATGGAATTCATGCCGGAGGCTGACAATCCGCAGGTGACCGTTACGGTACTGGGTCCGGGCCAGGACGCACATTCGATGGAAAGTAAGGTTACGAAGCCGATCGAGGCGGCAACTGCAGCGTTAAAAGGTAAAACCGGGCAGATGTCCACCTCGGGGGACGGGTATGCGAAGGTGGATCTTTTTTTTGACGGAAAAAGCGATATGAAGGAGGCCTCACAGGAAGTTGAAAAGGCGGTCGGTGCGCTGCAATTCCCGGAAGGAGTAATGGACCCTTTCATTGTGCAGCTGAACACCTCCATGATTCCGGTCGCTCAGACAACGTTATCTTTCGAGGACGGGTTGACCAAGGAGAATGTGGAGGTTGCCGAGAATACGATTATTCCTCAGCTGCAAAAGATAGACGGCGTAGCCAGTGTAGCGCTCTACGGCAAAACCAGCCCGCAGGTGAATGTGAAGCTGGACCCGCAGGCGATGGCGGCAAAGGGTGTCACCACAGCACAGGTACTGGGATTGCTCCAAGGCCGCAGCGTATCAGCTTCTATCGGGGAGCAGACAATCGGCGGGCAGACGGGGAATGTAAATATTACGTCTTCCATTGACAGCCTGGACACGTTAAAGAGTCTCCCGTTAGCCGCCGGCGTAACGCTGCAGGATATTGCTGCGGTTACGGTCAAAGCGGATCAGGAGAGCGTCAGCCGCTCCAACGGCAAGGATGTGCTGTTCGCGATTATTACCAAGGAAGCCGGTGCGAATGCGGTTGATGTCGGTGAGAAGGTGCGGGACGCCGCGGATGATATTAATAAAAGTGTGCCGGGTGCCGAGCTTTCCGTTATCTTCAGCACCTCTGACATGGTCGTCACCTCGGTCAACAGCATGATGCGTGAGGTGCTGCTTGGTGCTTTGTTCGCTACAGTTGTCATTCTGCTGTTCCTGCGCAACATCCGGGCTACGCTGATAACGGCAGTATCCATCCCGCTGTCTCTGGCCGTGACGCTGTATCTGCTCAAGGTTTCCGGCATCACGCTGAATATCGTCACACTAGGCGGTGTTGCCGTTGCGGTAGGCCGGCTGGTCGATGACAGCATCGTTGTAATTGAGAATATATACCGCCGGCTGCAAAAGGAGCCGCTGTCCCGTGATATGGTAATCAGCGCAACCGGCGAGGTCGCCAGAGCCATCACCACCTCGACGATTGCCACCGTTGCGGTGTTCCTGCCGATGGGTCTGCTGCGCGGCAGCCTGCAGGATTTCCTGCTGCCGTTTGCGCTGACGGTAACCTATTCGCTGCTGACCTCGCTGGTTGTAGCGCTAACGGTAGTGCCGCTGCTGAGCGCATGGCTGTTACGCGGAACATCCATGAAGGAGCATGAGCCTGCCAAATGGTTTATCCGCTTTCTCGACTGGAATCTGCACCGCAAGTGGATTACGCTGACGGCTGGTCTGGTGCTGCTTGCCGGCTCCATCGCCGCTTACGTTGCCATGCCAAAGGGGGCGCTTGATGCTGCGGACGCCAGTATGGTCAGCGTCCAGCTCGTATATCCGAATGATGTGCCGGTAGCCGAGGTGCTGGAGAAGGGCAAACAGCTGGAGCAGGAGATGATCAGCCGGCCGGAGGCAGAGACGGTTATTATGCAATCCGGCAACAGTGCCGATATGGCCAGATGGGGTACAGTGAGCTCACTCACTCAGGTAGACTACACGGTGCTGATGAAGGAGGATGCCGACGCCCAGCAGTTCCTCGATCATGTCCGCGGTCTGCAGAACAGCTATGAAGGAGCCACACTGACGGCAAATGAAGCCAGTATGATGGGATCTGGTTCTACAAGTGAGTATGTGGATATTTCCGGTGATAACCTTGCGGCAATCCGGACGGTCGCGGAAGAAGCGATTGTTAAGATTGAGGCTGTGGATGGTGTACAAAAAGTCAGCAGCAATATGGAGGATACGAAGCCGGTATTTGCCTTCAACGTTGATCCCGCAGCAGCAAATGCCCAGGAAATCTCCATGCAGCTTGCAGCCATGCTTAATCCGGTTCCGCTAGGGCAGATGGAGCTGGAGGGCTCACCGGCGGCGGTTATGCTGGAGCCGGTGCTGCAGCCGCAGTCGCAGGAGGACCTCAAGCAGATTACGGTAATGACCTCCGGAGGGCCGCAGCTGCTCTCGGCTGTAGCTTCGCTTGAGGTAACGGAGCAGCCTGCGATGCTCTACCATAAGGACGGCAAGCCTTATGTGCGGATTACCGCAGAGGTGGATGCGAAGAAGGTGTCGGCAATCGGGGCAGAGATCAAAAAGCAGACAGACGGTCTTGTCCTGCCTGAAGGCGTAACCCTGTTTGCCGGGGGAGCCTCCGCTGACCAGGCCGGCGATTTCGGCGATCTTGGAATGACAGCCCTGATCTCGATCGGTCTGGTGTACCTGATCATGGTGCTGACCTTCAAGACACTGCGTGCGCCGCTTGCAATCATGTTCTCGCTGCCGCTGGCGGCAATCGGAGCCATTGTGGCCTTAATCATCTCGGGCATAACGCCTGACTTTACCGCATTGTTCGGTGCCCTGATGCTGATCGGTATTGTAGTCACTAATGCGGTTGTTCTGATAGACCGGATTAAGCAGAATGAAGAGCATATGACCATCCGTGCGGCCATTCTTGAAGCGGCGGGAACACGGATGCGCCCGATTCTGATGACCGCAATTGCCACCGTCTGCGCCATGCTGCCGCTGCTGTTCGGACATTCCGAGCAGGGCAGCATCGTCTCCCAGAGCCTGGCGATTGTCGTAATCGGCGGCCTGACGGCAGCAACCGTTCTGACGCTGCTGGTTGTACCGGCGGTATATGAGCTGCTGTATTTCCGCAGATCGGCCAAGGAGCGGAAGGAAGCGGGGAAGAAGGCCGAAGCGGCATTGTAAGGATGGGTTGATTGTGAAGCGGAATATGATACAGTCAAACATTTCAGGATAAAGGCCAGGGGCAGTGCGGAAATTCCGCACTGCCCCTGTAGTTTGAGATGCGCCGCATCAGTAAGGTCAGCAAGCGCCCGCGCGGCTAATTGCCCGTGCTCTCATAACGTGACAGTCCGAAACGGAAGATGCCGTACGCGGCTGCCATACTCCCTATTGCGGCAACAGGGGCGAGCATCCACCAGCCGGACCAGCCGCTTTTGCCGAAAATATAAGTAGCCGGGTAGAAGCTGATAAAAGCATACGGCAGCACGGTGGAGACAAATACACGGATCGCCTGCGGAAAAAGCGACAGCGGGTACTTGGCCAGATCGGCCAGGTTATGGACCATCAGCGGAAAGGCGTTGCCGGCATTCTTGATCCAGAAGGCGGCTGAATTGGCTGCCAGATTGATTGATACGCGGATAATCACCGCCGTTATCAGGAGCAGGAGGATAATGGCGATTTTACCTGGAGTCCAGTTCACATTGCCATGGACCAGCGACTGCCAGATGATGACTCCGCCGATCAGCAGGTTGCCGAGACCATTAATCCCGATCCCTGTACAGAAGACCTGCAGCACAACAGGTACCGGACGCAGCAGGTAGCGGTCCATTTCGCCCAGATTAACCAGCCGGCTCATCCGCCAGGTGCCTTCAAAGAACAGCGATCCGACGCCCTCCGTCACAAAAATCATCGCATACATAAACGTCACTTCCCAGAACTGCCAGCCGTTGATGTCGGGTATCCGGTCATAAATGACCCAGAGGAACACAAAGCCGAGCACCTGCGTTAACGCGGCAGAACACATTAATATATAGAAATCCTTATTATATTCGAGTATAGCTTTGAGCTGCTGTACGTACAGCCTTCTATACAGATAAAACATCCGTGACACCCGCACCGGTTCTCACTCCTTTCAGCTTAACCTCCATGAATCGTTACCTGGCGGACCGCCCAGTTCCACATCGCTTTGCCGGCGAACCACAGGGCGATTCCCCAGAATGCCTGCAAGGCAATCAGCTTCAGACTCTCGGCAGTACCGGCCTGCTGCAAAAAGATCATCGTCGGCGTGTGGATGATGCTTTGAAACGGCAGCCACAAGGCCAGCCGCTCCAGCCAGTCCGGGAAAAAAGCCAAGGGCACCAGCGCACCGGACAGCAGGTTAGTAACAGCAATCCGCGTCCAGACGATACCCATTGAGCCGGTCGACCAGAAGCAGAGCAACGCCGCGAGATACACCACACCGAATTTGACCAAAACGGCGCAGAGCAGGCTTACGGCAAACAGCACATAGACAAGCGGCGAATGCGGCAGGGTAATTCCGGACACAAAGGAAGCAAAAAGCGTCAGCAGAACCGCGCTCATTCCACCCTCCAGCAGACTGGCCCCCAGTGTCTCGGAGAAGCGGGCACTCTGGAAATCAAGCGGCTTCAGCAGATCCATCGCTACACTGCCGTCCAGGATTTTGCCGGAGATAGAGGTTTCGGAATACCAGGAGAGTACGGAGTTGGCTAAAAAGGTGACCAGCAGGTAGGTCTTCATCTGATCCCAGGTATACCCGCCGACCTCGCTGCGGCCGCTGTAAATGCCCTGCCACAAAAAGTAGATCGCCAGCAGGTTCACGGTATTAGCCAAAAAGCCGATCACGTAGGAGGTACGGTAGGCCAGCACATTTTGCAGGGAGCGGTTTGCAATGCTTCTGTATTTTTTTAGTGAAATGGCAGACATGGCTGTGAAGGTCCTCCTTTCTTATTGGGCCTGCTGATTGAGGTCGAGATTACCGTCATATACAGCCTTGATCACCTGCTCAATGTTGGCATCCTCCATCCGGAAGTCAATCACCTCGCCATGGCGCATCACCCGGCTGACCACATCGCTGGCGGTATATTCATACCGGTCAAAAGCAACAGAGAATTCCTGATCATTCTGCAGCGTAAGCCTGATTCCGGGAGTCCGCTCCAGCTCTGCGAACAGCTCCGGCATGGGTGAACCGACCTGAAAGAAGATGACCCGGCTCCTCGCAAACCGTGATTTCACTTCGCTCAGGCTGCCGTCATAAATAATCATGCCGTGGTCGATGATAATCAGCCGTTTACACAGGTCCTCAATGTCGCCAAGATCATGGGTGGTCAGCATGACGGTGGTCTGCTGCTCCTGATTAATCTTTTTGATAAATTCGCGGATTTTCTGCTTTACGGATACATCAAGCCCGATCGTCGGCTCATCGAGATAGACAATGGGCGGATTATGTAAAAGGGCTGCAGCCAGATCGGCGCGCATGCGCTGCCCCAGTGAGAGCTTCCGGGCGGATAAATGAATGAATTCATTCATGCCCAGGAGTTCAATAAACTGCTCCAGATTATTCCGGTATACCGGATCAGGGATCTGGTAAATATCCTTCAGCAGCGAAAAGGATTCGACAATCGGGATGTCCCACCACAGCTGGGTCCGCTGGCCGAAGACGGCTCCGATCCCGGCGGCGTTCTCCATTCTTTTTTTGTACGGATTGATACCGTTTACAGAAATGCTGCCCCCGGACGGCTTCAGGATGCCGCTTAGCATCTTTATCGTCGTGGACTTCCCGGCACCGTTCGGTCCCACGTAGGCGACAGTTTCACCGGTTTCGATGCTGAGATCCAGCGGATGAACAGCCACTTTTGTAATGTTCCTGGGGACAATCAGATGCTTGAGCGCACCTTTCAATCCCGGCTCTTTCACAGCCTGCACAAAGGACTTGGTCAGTCCCCGGGCTTCTATAATACTCAAGGCTACTCCTCCTTTATTCCAAATAGTGCTGCAAAAACGACATTCTATTAAATATAGCACTTGTTTACTGTCGAAAACTGGCGGAATAGATCGGCAACTGAAATATATATTGGGTAAGCAGATTGGTTGGATTGTATTGTTCACGGAAGCGGCAGAAAAAGCCGGCCCGGGATACTTGGTATCCGGACCGGCTATTAATTGTATTACAGGTATTTAGACAGGTTAACCGCAAGAGCAGTTCAATACCGGCTTGCGTGCAGCCTGGGTTTCATCCAGACGGCTGATTTCGGTCGTGTGCGGAGCGTTGATGACGATCTCCGGCGTCTCCTGGGCTTCCTTGACGATCTGGATCATCGTTTCAATAAAGCCGTCGAGTGTTTCCTTGCTTTCGGTCTCGGTCGGCTCAATCATCATGCACTCTTCGACGGTGAGCGGGAAGTAGACAGTTGGCGGGTGATAGCCGAAGTCGAGCAGCCGTTTGGCTACATCCAGCGTACGCACCCCGTATTGCTTGAGATTGCGTCCTGACATGACGAACTCATGCTTGCAGACGCCCGGATACGGGATTTCAAAATACGGTGCCAGCCGGTGCATCATATAGTTGGCATTCAGCACAGCGTTCTCGGATACCTCGCGCAGGCCATCCGGTCCATATGTGCGAATGTAAGCATAGGCACGGACAAGAATGCCGAAGTTGCCGTAAAAAGCTTTAACCCGGCCGATGGATTCCGGCCCGCCGTAGTTCAGCGAGTAGCTGCTGTCTTCGTTCTGGACGACAGTTGGCTGCGGCAGGAATGGGATCAGGATCGACTTCACGCCGACAGGTCCGGCTCCCGGGCCGCCGCCGCCGTGCGGGGTGCTCATGGTTTTGTGCAGATTCAAGTGCACAACGTCAAAGCCCATGTCGCCCGGACGGGTAATGCCCATGATGGCATTGGAGTTTGCGCCATCGTAATACAGCAGGCCGCCTGCTTCGTGAACGATCTCGGCAATCTCGACAATCTGCGTTTCGAACAGGCCGAGCGTGCTCGGGTTAGTCAGCATCAGCGCAGCCGTGTCACTGCCGACTGCAGCCTTCAGGGCTTCCAGGTCAACCATGCCTTTGGCGTTGGACGGGATCGTTACGGTTTCAAGACCCGCAGCTGCAGCGCTGGCCGGGTTGGTGCCGTGCGAGGAGTCCGGCACGATGACCTTCGTGCGCTTCTCGCCGCGGCTTTCGTGGTAGGCGCGGATCATCATCAGGCCGGTCCATTCCCCGTGGGCGCCGGCAGCAGGCTGGAGAGAGACGGCATCCATGCCGGTCAGGGCGGCCAGATCTTTTTGCAGAGTATACATTAATTCAAGGGCACCCTGAATGCTCTCTTCCGGCTGGTACGGATGAATCTTAGCCAGACCCGGGAAGCGGGCAACATCCTCATTGATCTTCGGATTGTATTTCATCGTACAGGAGCCGAGCGGATAGAAGCCGTTGTCGACGCCGAAGTTGCGGCGGGAAAGGGCAGTGTAATGGCGGATGACATCCACTTCGGATACTTCCGGCAGAACGACAGGTTCGCTGCGCAGCAGACCGGCGGGAATCAGCGAATCAATACCTTCATCTTCGGGAACATCGCATACCGGCAGGGAATAGGCTGAGCGGCCGGGACGGCTAAGCTCAAAAATCAGACTTTGTTCCGGTTTCATAAACAGCCCTCCAGTACACTTGCGAATTGATCAATCTCCGACTTGCTTCTTTTCTCTGTAACGGCAACCAGCATATGTCCGGCCAGCTCGGGATAATCACGGCCGAGGTCGTAACCGCCGAGGTAGCCCTCCTTAACAAGCATCGAATTGATTTCACTGACACTGCTTCCCTCAGGAAGCTTCAGCACGAATTCATTAAAGAACGGAGCGGTGAATGCCGGAGCAGCGCCTGTAAGCTTTCCAAGTTTGCCGGCAGCATAATGGCTCTTGCGGATATTCAGCTCGCCGACCTCACGCATGCCCTCTTTTCCCATAACGGACAGGTAGACGGAAGCGCAGAGCGCCAGCAGCGCCTGATTGGAGCAGATGTTGGAGGTCGCCTTTTCACGGCGGATATGCTGCTCGCGGGCCTGCAGTGTGAGCACGAATCCGCGTTTGCCGTTACGGTCAACGGTCTGGCCGACGATCCGGCCCGGCATCCGGCGCATCAGCGGCTCGGCTACAGCAAAGAATCCGCAGGTAGGTCCGCCAAGCGAAGCAGGAATGCCCAGCGGCTGCGCGTCACCGACTACAATGTCGGCTCCGAGCTTGCCCGGCGTTTCCAGAACGCCCAGTGCCAGCGGGTTGGCGCTGACAACGAGCAATCCTTTGACCGCATGGATCAGCGGTTCGATTGCACCGAGATCCTCGATCGCTCCGAAGAAGTTCGGTGACTGCACCAGTACAGCTGCAGTATCCGCGTCGATTGCTTCGGCCAGCTTGGCTTGATCGGTTACGCCGTCTTTATAATCAATTTCCACAACTTCAAGTCCCCAGGCACCGGCCGATGTAGCCAATACTTGGCGGGCTTCGGGATGGACGGTGCGGGAAACGATCAGCTTTTTGCGTTTGGTAGCACCTGCTGCCAGAACTGCTGCTTCTGCGAAGGCAGTAGCGCCGTCGTACATGCTGGCGTTGGCCACCTTCATGCCGGTAAGCTCGCAGATATAGGATTGAAACTCGAAAATCGCCTGCAGCTCGCCCTGGCTGATCTCCGGCTGATACGGGGTATAAGCAGTATAGAACTCCGAACGGGAAATCACATGGTTGATAACAACCGGGATATGATGGTCATAAATTCCGGCTCCAAGGAAGCTGGTGTGAGTATCAAAACTGGCATTCTTGTCAGCCAGCTCTTTCATATGGCGGAGCAGTGCGTATTCATCCAGCGCTTCCGACATCGGCATAGTACCCTGGTAGCGGACAGACTGCGGAATATCAGCGAACAATTCATCTACGGACTGAATACCGACCGCTTCCAGCATCTCCTGGCGGTCCTGTTCGGTCATGGGCAGATAGCGGTGCTTCATTACGGCTTCACTCCTTGGCTCTTTTTATAAAATGGCGCTTTAACCACAGCTGCTTTCAGCTGTTTGCCGCGGATCTCCACATTAACCTCTGTGCCGATTCCGCTGTAGGCCGCATCAATCAGTGCAAGCCCCAGGTTACGCTTTAGCGTCGGGGACTGGGTCCCGGTTGTTACTTCACCGATCTTTACGCCGTCCGCGTATACGGGATAATGGGAACGCGGAATCCCGCGGTCAATCATCTCAAGCCCGACTAAGCGGCGGGGCAGTCCTGCTTCCTTCTGCTGCACCAGCGCATCCTTGCCGATGAAGTCGGTTTTGTCCAGCTTGACGAAGAACTGCACGCCCGCTTCCAGCGGGGTGATGTCTGCCGACAGCTCCTGTCCGTAAAGCGGCAGCTTGGCCTCGAAGCGGAGCGTGTCGCGTGCGCCGAGGCCGGCTGGCGTCAGGCCATGCGGGGCGCCGGCTGCGAGCAGGCCGTTCCACAAAGCAGCGGCCGTATCCACCGGGGCGTACAGCTCGAAGCCGTCTTCGCCGGTGTAGCCGGTACGGGAGAGCAGTACCTCTACGCCGCAGACCTCGGCTTTTTCGATGAAGTGGAAAGGCTTAAGCCCAGCAACATTTGCCGAGGTAACTTCACGGAGAATCGTTTCTGCCAGCGGCCCTTGCAGTGCCAGCAGCAGCGTATCATCAGAGACATTCTTCAGGCTCACTCCGCTGAATTCAGCAATTAAATGTTCCTGCAGCCACTGGAAATCCTTATCGATGTTGGAGGCATTGACAACAAGCATGTAGCGCTCCTCACCAAGGCGGTAGACAAGCAGGTCATCTACGACCCCGCCGTTTGGATACAGCATAAGGGTGTACTGTGCCGCACCGTCAGCCAGCCGGCTGACATCGTTCGTCGTCATCTTTTGCAGAAAGGCTTCTGAGCCGCTCCCGCTGACCATGAATTCCCCCATATGCGATACATCGAACAATCCGGCCTGCTGGCGGACCGCTTCATGCTCCTTGACGATCCCTGTAAACTGCACCGGCAGCTCCCAGCCGCCGAAATCGATGCATCTGGCCTCCGCATAAGCGGAATAAAGGCTGTAAAAAGGCGTTCTCTTCAAAGCATCCATGTGCTCACTCCCCTGATCTGATTACACACAAGCCAAAGCGGCTGTTCCGATAGACAACAAAAAAAGGACAGAGCGGTCACTAAAATACGCACTTAACGTGCATAATAGCGTTCCGCTCTGTCCTTTGTACCTGAGAGTTACCCCGCCCGGAGCTATTTCGGCAGGTTTCCCCGTTGGTGATCAGTGCGCTGCGGATGCAGGGACTGATGCTCTCCAGAGATGCGTCCGGCACAGGTCCTTTTGCCTGAGAGATTCACCCGCGCGGGGCTTACTCCTTCGGCGCTGTCTTCGGGAGGCAGTCTCTCCCTATGCCATCATTCGCAAACCATATGAACTTCTAATGTCTCCATTAAACCGGGTATTGAGCCGCCCGTCAACATAAAAAACGTCAAAAAGATGACAAAATTAAATTTCCTGTCAGTTATATTGACATTGCGCAAGCACGTATTTTAGTCTATAACTACATTTACAACACCAAATTCGGAAATGAGGCGGCTTGAAATGAGTGAAGTGTTAGACAACCTGCGTTACAGTGAAGAGCATGAATGGGCTCAGCAGGGTGAAGGACGCGTAGTACGGGTCGGGATTACAGATCATGCCCAGCATCTGCTCGGGGATATCGTATTTGTGGAATTTCCTGAAGTAGGGGCTGCTATTTCGGCAGGCGACAGCGTAGGCAGCATTGAGTCTGTAAAGACAGTTTCCGAATTATATTCACCCGTCTCGGGAAAGGTGACCCGGATCAACGATGCACTGGAAGCCAGCCCGGAGCTGCTTAACGATGAGCCTTACAGCGGCGGCTGGATTTTTGAGCTTGAGCTTGACGGCGAGTTCAGCGAGGCTGCCTCCGGACTGCTGGATGCGGCTGCTTACCGGGAACTGATCGGGGAATAAAGGACATACCATTTGTGCAAATAAAAAACAGGTGCTCTCGCCTTCTTAGAAGGAGGAGTACCTGTAATATAGCAGACGAAATTGCTGCGCGGTTTAATCAGCCGCGTCGATTTCGTCTCTTTGTGCTGTTTACACAGCTGTCCTTAATAAAGGTTTGGGAAGTTGTTGAGCTCAGGGTAAAGATATGGGGCGAGCCGCCATAACAGCGGCAGCAGACCGATGCCAATTAGTGCAAATGAAATGAGGAGGAGCGGAAGCCTAATAGTACGGCTTGGCGAAGCGTTGACATGCAGCACAAAACGGTAGGTGAAAATAGAGTAAAACGGAAATAGCAGTACTGCAGACATACCTAAACAGAGGAAATATTTCACTTCGCCAGCGGCTAAGGGAATCATCTGATCCGGGTTATAAACAGGGTTTATCTGCAAAAAAAGCAGTAGCAGCGGTACGTAAGCAAACAGTAGCTGCAGTGGAAAGCAGCGGATGACTCTGGTCTCCGAATGACTGGAAAGTGTCCGCCAATAGACATACCAGGCCAAGGCAAACGTTCCTCCGGCCAGCACATACAGCACTGCCATCCAGACCAGCTTGCTGACGGGATAGCTGTAGGCCATTTCCTCCCAGAAAAAATCCTGCGAAGTAAACATAATTAGTACATTGGATGTAAAACCAATCCCCAAAGTAATCCAGGTTGAGACAAAAGCAGTGAGCAGCAAAGAGATATATAGTCGGATCATACCCCAATATCGTGAGGATTCAGTTGTTATTTCATGGAGTTTATTCATTCAATTTCAGACTCCCTATCAGCAAAATTTAGATATTAAACTCTGCTGATCTCTTGGGTGAAATGAATCTGCTATTCTTCCTCCTGAAGCTGACGGAGCACAATCAGTTCCACACGGCGGTTTTTCTGGCGCCCTTCTGCGGTAGAGTTATCGTAAGCGGGCCGGGTGTCGGCATATCCAGCATACTGAAAGGTTCCGGGGTCAAGCCCCTCATTGTCCAGAAAAAAGCGCAGTACCGATAAGGCGCGGTCTCCGGAAAGCTCCCAGTTGTCGTTGTACTGCGAGCCGGCAGATACCGGTGTATTGTCTGTGTGCCCCTCAATGCTGATCGACGCGCCAATCCCGCTGAACAATCCTGAGAGCTGGCGCAGCGCCGGAAAAGCCGGCGGCTTCAGCTCGGCTCGTCCGGCATCAAACAGGAAGCGGTCGCTAAGCGTAATGGCAATGCCCTGCGGCTTGTCCGCCACAAAAATCTGGTCACCGAGGTTGTTATCCTCTACATAGGTGGTGATCACGTCCATAAGCGCATTCAGCTTGGCTTCCTGCTCGCGGAAGGCCAGCTCGCGCGCGGACGGCGGCTGATCTCCATCCTGTCCTTCTGCTGAAGGTGCTGTTCCGGAGCCGGTGCCTGTATTGCCTGTTCCGTCGTTACCGGAATCAGCCGCACCGTTCCCGCTGTTGCTTCCTTCGTTTTGCCCTCCTGCAGTTGGGGTATCCTGACTTCCGTCTTCTCCGTCCAGCACACCGCTCCCGCCTTCGAGTACAGGGTTGCCGCTGCGGAAGGTTTCGGACAATGAGCCGGTTACAATCTTGTACTTCTCCGTATCCAGACTGCTCATAGCATACATGACGACGAAAAAAATCAGCAGCAGCGTAATCAGATCTGCATAGGTTATCATCCAGCGGTCCCGCGGTTCATGCCCGTCTAATCCCGGTACACGCCGGTTTCTCTGCCTCATAGCAGACCTCTTGGCAGACCGTCTGAATCTGCGCCGGCATCATCCGGGACGAAGGAGCTCAGCTTCTTGCGCACCAGATGCGGAGGATCTCCGTTCTGCAGGGCGAGGATACCGACCAGCAGCATTTCCATGGTGGCCAGCTCCGTCTGGCTGCGGGATTTGATTTTGGAAGCGATGGGTAAAAATATTAAATTAGCGCTCGCTACACCATACAAGGTCGCCGTAAAGGCAACGGCAATGGAGGAACCAAGTGTGGACGGGTCGGAGAGGCTGCCCAGCACATGTATAAGACCCATGACGGTACCGATAATGCCCATTGTAGGAGCGTAGCCCCCGGCTGCCTCAAAGATTTTGGCGTAGCTGCCGTATTTGAGTTCTTTGGCATCCATATCAAGCTCCAGAATCTGCCGCACCTGGTCCGGGTCAGCACCGTCCACAATCAGCAGCAAGCCCTCACGGGTATAGGGGTCGGAATGATCCTCGGCCTGCCGCTCCAGTGCCAGGACACCGCCCCGGCGGACAGTTGCCGCCATGGTCACCAGCTCTGCGGCTCTTTCAGTATTGGTATCGGCTTGTCTGCCAAACGCGAAGCGCAGCGCAGCCGGTACAGAGCGCAGCCGGGAGGCGGGAAAGCTGACGAGTACTGCGGCCAGCGTGCCTCCGAACACTATCAGTGCGGCGTTCGGCTGAAGCAGTCCGGACAGGGTTCCGCCTTCCAGAAAAAAACCGCCAATCAGCGCGGCAAGTCCGGCCAGGAGGCCGATAATCGAGGTAATATCCATGGGATCAGTCTCCTTAGCATTCTATATATTATGGTTTGCATCCATGTAGGCAACACTGTATAATAAACGGGAACACGCATTCTTATCTTCCATATTTTTTAAACCGTATGGGATTAGCGCAAACAGACCACAATTATAGTACATTAATATATTTTAGACGATAGAGGGGAGACGGGCAAATGAGTGATATTGTCGTCAGTACGAAGACTTTTAAACTGGAGTCCGAGTATACACCCCAGGGCGATCAGCCTCATGCCATTGAAGAATTAGTGAACGGCATCCGGCAGGGCAAGAAGCACCAGACGCTGCTGGGAGCAACCGGTACAGGCAAGACCTTTACCATTGCACAGATGATTTCTAAACTTAACCGGCCTACACTGGTCATTGCACATAATAAGACGCTGGCCGCACAGCTTGCCAGTGAATTCAAGGAGTTTTTCCCGAGCAATTCCGTTGATTACTTCGTCAGCTACTACGATTACTACCAGCCAGAAGCCTATATTCCCTCCTCTGACACTTACATCGAGAAAGATTCCAGCATAAATGAAGAGATAGATAAGCTGCGCCACTCGGCAACCAGCTCGCTGTTTGAACGGCGTGACGTCATTATTGTGGCGAGCGTATCGTGTATATACGGTCTCGGATCGCCGCAGGAATACGGCAGCCTGCTGCTCTCTTTGCGTGTCGGAATGGAGAAGCCGCGTAACCAGATTCTGAGCCGGCTGGTGGATATCCAGTATCAGCGCAATGATCTCAACTTTGTACGCGGCACATTCCGTGTCCGCGGCGATGTTGTCGAAATCTTCCCGGCTTCCCAGGGTGAGCACGCAATCCGGGTCGAGCTGTTCGGTGACGAGATTGAGCGGATTACTGAAATTGATGTGCTGACCGGAGAGCTGATCGGTGAGCGCGATCATATTGCCATCTTTCCGGCCTCACACTTTGTTACCCAGGAAGAGACCATGCGAGTCGCTCTGGTTAATATTGAACGTGAACTGGAGGAGCGGCTGGAGGTGCTCCGTGATGCCGGCAAGCTGCTGGAAGCGCAGCGCCTGGAGCAGCGGACACGATACGATATTGAGATGATGAAGGAAGTCGGCTTCTGTTCGGGGATCGAGAACTACTCTGGACCGCTGACCTTCCGTGAACCCGGGGCGACCCCGTATACGCTGCTGGATTATTTTCCGGATGACATGCTGATCGTAATTGATGAGTCCCATGTTACACTCCCGCAGATCCGGGCGATGTATAACGGTGACCGGGCGCGCAAAACCGTGCTCGTTGAGCATGGCTTCCGCCTGCCGTCCGCCCTGGACAACCGGCCGCTGCAGTTTGAGGAATTTGAAGACAAAGTAGACCAGATCGTCTATGTCTCAGCCACACCGGGACCATATGAAATGGAACACTGCGATACAATGGTACAGCAGATTATCCGCCCTACCGGCCTGCTTGATCCAATTATCGAGGTCCGGCCGACGGAAGGACAGATCGATGATCTGATCAATGAGATCCGTGAACGTGTGGCACGGGACGAACGGGTATTGGTGACTACACTGACCAAGAAGATGTCAGAGGATCTGACGGATTACTTTAAAGAAATTGGTATTAAGGTCCGTTACATGCACTCCGACATTAAGACACTGGAGCGGATGGCGATCCTGCGTGATCTCCGGCTCGGTACATTCCATGTCCTTGTGGGTATTAACTTGTTAAGAGAGGGCCTTGATCTTCCGGAGGTATCCCTTGTTACTATTCTTGACGCTGACAAAGAGGGCTTCCTGCGTTCAGAGCGTTCGCTGATCCAGACGATCGGCCGTGCCGCCCGTAACTCGGAAGGCCGGGTCATCATGTACGGCGACCGTATAACGGATTCCATGGAGAAGGCGATCAGCGAAACCGAACGCCGCCGCGCAATCCAGATTGCTTATAATGAGAAACACGGCATTACACCGACGACAATTAACAAAAAGATCCGCGAGATCATCGAGGCCACCAAAGTGTCCGAATCCAAGGCCGATTATCTCACCGGTGCCGGCGGCAAGCTGAACAAGAAAGACAAGCAAAGCCTGATGCAGCGCCTGGAAGCCGAGATGAAGGACGCTGCCAAGAATCTGCAATTCGAGCGCGCCGCCGAGCTTCGCGATGCTTTGCTGGAGCTGCGTGCAGAGTAAGGACACACCATGTATTCAACAGAACGGCTCATTATAGCCGTTCTTTTTAGATAAGCTGACAGCACTAATGCTTTAGGAACTTGCGCATCCCGGAGGGACAGCTTCGCAGTTAAAGCTCTTGGCGCATTCCGGAGGAACAGCCCTGCAGTTAGGGCACTTGCGCATCCCGGAGGGACAGCCCGCAGTTAAAGCTCTTGGCGCATTCCGGAGGAACAGCCCTGCAGTTAAGGCACTTGCGCATCCCGGAGGGACAGCCCGCAGTTAAAGCTCTTGGCGCATTCCGGAGGAACAGCCCTGCAGTTAAGGCACTTGCGCATCCCGAAGGGACAGCTCCGCAGTTGAAGCAATTGGCGCATCCCGAAGGGACAGCCCCCCCGGAGCGCCGAAGTTCCAGCGGTCCCGCAGGGACAAGCGATCCCGGCACCCAAGTAACTAAGTCTCCCCAACCCTACTCCTTCGCCAAACCTTGCGGGTGTCCAGAGGGTGCAACCCTTGGGGCCCTCCCTTGGCTAAGGGAGGGTTTGGGAGGGATCGAAAATGTTTTCCCAAAATATTTCCGCATTTGAAATTGGAGGTTTTACCGTTGGCGAACGAAAGTATAGTAATCAAAGGCGCGCGAGCGCATAATCTCAAAAATATCGACGTAACGATCCCGCGGGACCGCTTCGTTGTGCTGACGGGACTTAGCGGCTCCGGCAAATCATCGCTGGCGTTCGATACGATCTATGCCGAAGGGCAGCGGCGTTATGTAGAGTCCCTTTCTGCGTATGCCCGCCAGTTCCTTGGCCAGATGGAGAAGCCGGATGTCGATTCGATTGACGGCTTGTCCCCGGCCATTTCGATTGACCAGAAGACAACCAGCCGTAACCCGCGCTCAACGGTAGGAACAGTAACCGAAATATACGATTATCTGCGCCTGCTGTTCGCCCGGATCGGTCATCCGCATTGCCCGGATCACGGGATTGAGATTACGTCGCAGACGGTTGAACAAATGGTGGACCGGATTATGCAATACCCGGAGAAAACCCGGCTGCAGATCCTGGCTCCGGTTATTTCCGGCCGCAAAGGCGAGCATAAGGGCCTGTTCAGCGACATTTCCAAGCAGGGCTTTGTCCGCGTACGTGTAGATGGAGAACTGCGTGAGGTCACCGAAGAGATCGAGCTGGAGAAGAACAAGAAGCATACCATCGAGGTTGTAGTCGACCGTATCGTCATCAAGGACGATGTGCAGACCCGGCTGACGGACTCTCTGGAAACAGCGCTCAAGCTGTCCGGAGGCCAGATTCTGGTTGATATCATCGGCCAGGAGGAGCTGCTGTTTAGTTCGAATTTTGCCTGTCCGGTGTGCGGCTTCAGTATTGAGGAGCTGGCTCCGAGGATGTTCTCCTTCAACAGTCCTTTCGGCGCCTGCCCGGAATGCGACGGCCTAGGAATGAACATGGTAGTCGATCCGGAGCTGCTGATTCCTGACCCTGAGAAATCGGTGGAGGATGGGGCTTTTCTGGCCTGGACAGGCAGTACCTCCAATTACTATCCGCAGTTTCTGAAATCAGTCTGTGAGCATTTCAAAATACCGCAGAACGTGCCCGTGAGCACGCTGACGCCGGATCAGATGAACAAGCTGCTGCACGGAACAGGCAGCGAGAAGATCCGCTTCCGGTATGAGAATGATTTTGGCCAGAAAAAGGATGCCCTTGTCGCCTTTGAAGGGATCATTCCGAACCTGGAACGGCGTTACCGGGATACTGCCTCGGAAGGCATCCGCGAGTTTATCGAAGGCTTCATGAGCGCCAAACCTTGTCATGTCTGCAAAGGGAAACGTCTGAAAAGAGAAATTCTTGCGGTTACCATTAACGAACGGAACGTAGCGGATGTAACGGATCTGTCCATTGGAGACTGTCAGGCCTTTTTTGAGAATCTGGTGCTGAATGAAAAAGAAACAGCCATCGCCCACCTGATCCTCAAGGAAATCAGCAGCCGGCTCGGCTTCCTGGTTAACGTCGGACTGAATTATCTAACGCTCAGCCGTGCGGCGGGTTCACTCTCAGGGGGCGAAGCACAGCGTATCCGGCTGGCAACCCAAATTGGTTCCAGTCTGATGGGCGTCTTGTACATTCTGGACGAGCCGAGTATCGGCCTGCACCAGCGGGATAATGACCGGCTTATTTCCACCCTGGCGCATATGCGGGATCTGGGAAATACGCTGATTGTCGTAGAGCATGACGAGGATACGATGATGGCGGCAGATTATATTATCGACATCGGCCCAGGTGCGGGGATTCATGGCGGCAGCGTAATTGCCCAGGGTACACCGCAGGAAATTATGGATGACCCGAATTCCCTGACCGGCGAGTATCTCAGCGGACGCAAGTTCATTCCGGTAACCTCCAAGCGGCGGGCAACAGATGACCGCTGGATCGAAATCCGCGGCGCTAAAGAGAATAACCTGAAGAACGTGAATGTAAAGATTCCGCTGGGCGTCTTTACCGCTGTGACCGGTGTCTCCGGATCCGGCAAGTCCTCACTGGTGAACGAGATTCTGTACAAGAGTCTTGCCCGCCAGCTGAATAGAGCGGTAAAAGTACGCCCGGGTCTGCACAAGGAAATCCGTGGCCTTGAGAATCTGGACAAGGTTATCGAGATCGACCAGTCGCCGATCGGACGCACTCCGAGATCCAATCCGGCCACCTATACCGGTGTGTTCGATGACATCCGTGATCTGTTCTCGAAGACCAACGAAGCTAAGGTGCGCGGATTCCAAAAGGGCCGTTTCAGCTTCAACGTGAAGGGCGGCCGCTGCGAGGCCTGCCGCGGGGATGGGATTATCAAGATTGAAATGCACTTCCTGCCGGATGTATACGTGCCGTGCGAAGTCTGCAAAGGCAAGCGGTACAACCGTGAGACACTGGAGGTCAAATATAAAGGTAAGAGCATTGCCGATGTGCTGGAAATGACTGTGGAGGATGCAACCGAGTTCTTCAAAAACATTCCGAAAATCCACCGCAAAATGCAGACCCTGCTGGATGTCGGCCTCGGCTACATCAACATCGGACAGCCGGGGACGACTTTGTCCGGCGGCGAAGCACAGCGCGTGAAGCTGGCTTCCGAATTGTACCGCCGCAGCACCGGCAAGACGCTCTACATTCTGGATGAGCCAACTACCGGGCTGCATGTGGACGATATCGGCCGTCTGCTGGAGGTGCTGCACCGCCTGGTCGACTCCGGCGAATCCGTTCTGGTCATTGAGCATAATCTGGATGTCATCAAAACCGCGGATTATCTCATCGATATGGGACCTGAAGGCGGAAGCGGCGGCGGAACGGTTCTGGCAACCGGAACACCGGAGAAGCTGATTACCGTCGAGGAATCCTACACCGGCAGATACCTGAAGCCGATTCTGATCCGTGATACCGCACGGACGGAAGCAATGCAGCTGCAGGAGTCGGAGACGACAGTATAGAGCAATGAGTCGGACTGCTTTTGCAGGACAGATGAAATAACGTTAACATAGAGCGCTGCAGGCGGGGATCCGCTTGCGGCGTTCTTTCTTTTTGCAGCCATAGTTAAAAAAGAAAATCTAATAGTGGCTCGAGTACATTTGAGTGAGCGTCAACTTCAAAAATCACATTTTTCATCGGAGAATAGTGACTTAAAATAATTTTTTACAACAATTACAGCTTTTTTAACGAATTCCTATTGCGCCGCTCAATTGGTAGCGATAACATAAGGGTAGATATGGATTAGATGAACCTGCTTGTCAACCCTTTTGAGGAGGTAAAGCCATGCTGCTGGCAGAAGCTGCCGTACAAGAACCGTCTAAATTTCATACCTTTGATCTGTTTATGATTGCCTTTACTATTTTGATTTTTATCGGTGTCATCCGTCTGCTCCGTGCTCCCCAGAAAAATAAATTTGCGATTGCTTTTGGTGTGGTCAGTTTGCTGGTGTTTGCTGTTTCGGATTATGCGATGATTATGAATTGGTTCAGCTGAAAGTAACGCTGTCTTGCTGAAATGCCAGAATACCTTTAGATGCTTGTATACGCAAAAGACTCCTTTAAACGCTGCAGGCGTAGACAAAGGTGTCTTTTTCACATTCATGAGCTCAAATGTTGGTAAACAGATAGCGCAGTGATGTGATATTTGATACAATTAATAAGTTAATGGTTAGGAAATGACCCGCGAAACAGCGGTTTGGGAGGATATAAATGAACGAGCAAGGAATACGCAGAGAAGACGTGGAGCTGTTGGCTCCGGCCGGTGACTGGGAGTGTATGCGTGCAGCAGTGGCGAACGGTGCGGATGCGGTCTTTTTTGGCGTAGAGAAGTTTAATGCACGGGCGAGAGCCAACAACTTCCGCATGGACGAGCTGCCGGAGATTATGGCGTTTCTTCATAGCTATGGAGTGAAGGGCTTTTTGACGTTTAATATACTGGTGTTTGAAAATGAGCTGGCAGATGCCAAGGAACTGATCGACGCTTGTATTGATGCAGGTGTAGACGCGGTAATTGTGCAGGATTTGGGGCTGGTGCGGATGATCCGCGAAATCTCCCCCGACTTCCCGATTCACGGCTCAACACAAATGACGATTACTTCCCCGGAAGCGGTGGAATTTACTAAGCCTTGGGGTATGGAGCGTGTGGTACTCGGACGTGAAAATAACCTGAAGCAGATCAAGACGATCGGAGATCAGGCCCGGCTGCCGATGGAAGTGTTTGTGCACGGTGCCCTGTGTGTCTCCTATTCAGGTCAATGCCTGACCTCGGAAATGTGGGGCGGCCGGTCCGCGAACCGTGGTGAATGTGCCCAGGCCTGCCGTCTGCCGTATGATCTGATGGTGGATGGTGTTATTCAACCGATGGGCGATGTGACGTATCTGCTGTCTCCCAAGGATCTGGCGGCGATTGACCTGATGCCTGAGCTGATTGAGGCGGGAGTAACCTCCTTCAAAATCGAAGGCCGGCTCAAGACCCCGGAATACGTGGCTAACGTGGTCAGTAAATACCGCAAAGCGATTGACCGTTATTTTGACGGGAACTGGTCACCGACTTCCAAGGAAGATATGCGTGAGCTGCAGCAGAGCTTTTCCCGCGGCTTTACGCATGGTTTCCTTGAAGGGACGAACAACAAGAAGCTGGTGGACGGGACTTTTCCGAAAAGCCGTGGCGTGTACATGGGCACAGTCGAGCAGATTCTGCGCGATGGCGTAGTCTGCCGTATCCATGCTCCGCTTAAGCGCGGGGACGGGATTGTTTTTGATGCCGGTGATCCGACCAAAAAGGAAGAAGGCGGACGCGTCTACGATCTGCGCCGTAAAGGCGTGAAGCTTGAGGGCGAAGCCGGTGAAGGCTGGATCGTTGATATCGTGCCTGGTCGCAATGACGTAGACTTACGCAGACTGCACGTCGGCGACCGCATTTGGAAGACCAATGACCCGGCGCTCGATAAGTCGCTGCGTCAGTCCTACGAAACCGAGAAGCCGTACCGCGTCTTCCCGGTACAGGTGAAGGTCGAAGGCCGCGTTGGCGAGCCGCTGGCGACCTGGTGGACCGACGTTCAGAAGAACGTCACGGTCCAAGTGAACTCGGAGCTGCTGCTGGAAGCCGCACAGAAGCGTCCGATGGATACCGCCCTGCTGGAAGAACAATTCGGCCGCCTCGGCGGGACCGTGTTCCAGCTTGAGGCGCTTGAGTCGCAGCTGGAAGGAGACGTGATCGTGCCTATGCGCGAGCTCAACAGCATCCGCCGCCAGGCGGTGGAGCTGCTTGCCGGCGAGCGCCCGAAGCCGCCCGTCTACGTGAAACGGGCGGTAGAGGTCTACGGCGACGCTGTCCGCAGGGGCGACGCCGGGCTGCGCGGTGAAGCGGAGCTTACCGCGCTGTGCCGCAGCCTGCCGCAGGTGCAGGCTGCACTCGAAGCCGGCGTAACGAACATTTACGCCGATTTCGAGTTCATCAAGCAGTTCCCGGCAGCGGTGGACGCTGTACGGGCTGCGGGAGCCAGCATCGCGCTGGCCACGCCGCGCATCCATATGCCGGGCGAGAACGGCTACCACGCCAATATCCTGCGCCTGCAGCCGGATGCCGTGCTGGTGCGCAATACAGGCGCGCTGTACTACTATCTCAAGCACCGGTTGGAGCACCCGGATGCACAGCATCCGCGCCTGATCGGTGACTTCTCGCTGAACATTGCCAACCACAAAGCCGTAGACCTGTTCCTTGAATCCGGCCTGGATGCAGTAACGCCTTCCTATGACCTGAACATTCAGCAGATGGTCGATCTGCTCGGACGCAGTGATACCTCGCGTATGGAGGTCGTGATTCATCAGCATCTGCCGATGTTCCATACAGAGCATTGTGTGTACTGTACCTTCATGAGTGAAGGCACCAACTACACGAACTGTGGCCGTCCTTGTGAAGAGCAGCGTGCTTCCCTGCAGGACCGGATCGGCATGTCTCATCCCGTCCGTGTGGACGAAGGCTGCCGTAACACTGTATACAACGCCGTGGAACAGTCCGGTGCAGAGTATTTGAACAATTTCCGCGATCTGGGTGTCTCTTCTTTCCGTGTAGAGTTCCTGGAAGAAACGCCGGAGCAGGTGGCAGAGGTTATCAGCCTCTACACCCGTGCACTGCGCGGAGAAATCTCTGGCACCCAAGTATGGAAGAGTCTCAAGGCGACCAACCAGCTTGGTGTAACACGCGGACAGCTGGTTAACGCTAAGTAAGTCCGGATCCTTATATAAAGCCAGGGCCACTCAGGAGCATTTTATGCTGGACGTGAGTGTGTCCTGGCTATTTTTGAATAAACAGTCTTTGTTCCTAGCATATAACAATTTAACTGCCAAAAAACTTCCTGAACTGCTATAATTGAATTTATTATGCCAAGTTTCTCGAGAACTGTAGCGGCGCTAAAGAACTGAAACAGAAGGAGCTATGTCATGAAAATCCGTAAAGCGATTATTCCGGCGGCTGGCCTGGGCACCCGCTTTTTGCCTGCCACTAAAGCGATGCCCAAAGAAATGCTTCCAATTGTAGACAAGCCGACGATTCAATATATTGTCGAAGAAGCCGTTGCATCCGGGATTGAAGATATCATTATCGTCACAGGTAAGGGCAAGCGGGCGATTGAGGACCATTTTGACAATTCGTTTGAGTTAGAGTTTAACCTGGCGGAGAAGCAGAAGTGGGAGCTGCTCGAGTCTGTGCGCAAATCTTCAGAAATGGCTGACATCCATTATATCCGTCAAAAAGAGCCCCGCGGTCTCGGACATGCCATCTGGTGCGCCCGTAAATTCATCGGTAATGAGCCGTTTGCAGTACTACTGGGTGACGATATCGTCGAAGCGGACAAACCGTGTCTGAAGCAGATGATCGAAGTCTACGAAGAATATAAGTCCTCCATTGTCGGGGTGCAGCCTGTACCGTGGGAAGAAGTATCCCGCTACGGCCTCGTAGACGGCACTCAGCTGGCAGATCGCGTCTACAAAGCCAACCGGCTGGTTGAGAAGCCGAAGCGTGAAGACGCTCCGTCCAATTTGGCGATCCTGGGACGTTATATCCTGACCCCGCGTATCTTCGATATGCTGGGCGAACAGCAGGTCGGGGTAGGCGGAGAAATCCAGCTTACAGATGCCATCGCACGTTTGAGCGATGTAGAGCGGATTATTGCCTATGATTTCGAGGGCAGACGGCATGATGTTGGCGAGAAGATGGGCTTTATTCAGACGACCATACATTATGCGCTTCAGCATGAGGAGTTAAAGGAAGGGTTGCTGGATTATCTCAAAGAAGTTATTAATAATGAAGCTGCGAAGACTGCTAAGTTGTAAATTTATGATCCTAACATCATAAGCACAGGTTACAAAAAGGGACAAGCTGTATGATCAGCCTTGTCCCTTTTTTGTGAGTATCCGTATTAGAACTGCATTGCAGCAATTGAATCAATTGCCGCTGCTTCCGCTGCATCAGCAGCAATCAGCAAATCATAAATAGCCTGATCTTGTCCGCCGCTGCGCTTCAGCACAGCCAGGTACCAACGGGCGATTTCGCGGTTAGTAGTATCTGCGTAATCTTCGCTGAGACCTGATTTGAGAGTTGCAGCTGCAAGCTCATCATCCCCGGACATCAGCTGTAGCTTTCCGGAATTCAGTGCGATGCTAGGTGTAACGGAGAACGGACGGCCCTGCAGCTGTTCAGGCGGCAGCGTTTTAAGATGTTCAACTCCATCGGTCACGTGCTTATAAGCTTCAAGACCGTTAGTAACATATTCTTGTTTCTTGGCGTCATCCTTTTGCTCATAGGCGGCATAGCCCAAAGTGAAGGACCGGCTGATAATAGCATCGTACCAATCAATATCCCAGTAGAACTTATAAGCATTATCCTCATATACGGCAAATGCAAGATCGGCTTGTCCCTTGAGATCGTAAATACCGACAAGCTGTTTCAACAAATCTTTGTTATAAGGCTCATCATCCAGCGCGCTAGTTACAAAGTTATAAGCCTCATCAAGATACTGGGTATCCTGCGTTTGCGTAAAGACCTGCTGATCCATGGATGAAAGGTATATTACCGATTCAGGATGGTACGAACGTTTGTCCAGTGCCTTCACCAGCGGTGCTTTGATCTCTTCATAGGACTGACTGACACCGACAAGATTCTTAGCCTTCATTGCTGAAGTACTGGAGCTTAAATAATTAATGGAAAGGAACAGAAGGAAGACAGTCCCAACGGCAACAACCGCTAGATAACCTACCCGCAGTCCAGTCTTATTCCAGTTACGGCGCAGTACCTTACTATCCATTGAAGCTCCCATACCGGCAAGGCTCAGGAAGACCAAGATGCCCATAAACGCATAACTTAAGTTGAAATCCAGCAAGCTATGGATCAGAATGGACAGTGCAATAATGTAATAGAAGTAACCATTGGCAAAGTCGTCTCTTTCACGCTTCAAGTAGCCGCGGATATATTTGTAGAGCACATATCCGATAAAGCCTATAAACACGATGAAACCGACAATCCCAACCTCAATCAAGTACTGCAAAAAGAAGTTGTGTGCCTGACGGCTTGTATATGGGTTGTTCTGATACTGTTCATAAAGGGACGCCCAACCGCCACCGCCAGCTCCGAGAATAGGATAATCTTTAACTACTTTCATAGCATCCTTATAAAAAGTGAACCGTTCCAATACACTGTGCTGCTTAAAATTGATGTTTTCCAGCCGGGTTTCAATGTTCGCAGGCAGAATGCTGCGTACGCTTGTCCCGATCAGCAGGAACGCAACGATTCCCACAAGAATGAGTGAACCAAGCGGAAGCCAGAGACCAGAGCCTTTACGCGATCCCCAAACGCCTAGCTTGTTCTCCAGCCGGGGTGCTACAAAACGTTGTATTGCCCACCCCAGCCCTGCTACTACGAGAGAAGCAATAATAAGATAAGCCCATCCCTTTAATGCAGCTCCGGACGTAAATGCTGTATTCAGTTCTGTTCCCAGCGTAGTCAGAGGGTTAGTTACTGCCAACGCAGCAATACCGGCAATTGCCAAATGAATGATCCAGAGAATCTGCTGGGCTGGTTTTAGCAGAACTAGCAGCAGTATAAACACGACAGGCAGCATGACAAGTCCACCGCGGGACAGAGTGAGCAGCAGTGATACAATGATCGGTACTAGCATGAACCCGTGGGTTAGTGTGCCGTACCACTTCTTGGAGCGGATCAGGGCGAATACAGCAACGAACAGAAAAGCCATTAGAAAGGCTGCATACGTATTTGCATACTGGAAAATGGAGGTTAGACGAAGACCGTTGGAGTCGGTCATTACGGCATCCAAATATTTACCGTCGCGCACCGTATTTGAGAACCAGCCGACCATTCCTCCGGCAAATTTCGCGCCTCCAAGCCAGTTAATCAATCCAAACATCACAATGAAATAGGAAATGGCAAGAACCGCATTCTGTATGACAACATTTAGTCGCTTTTGCTTGAGCAGATATAACGCTATAATGAATATTGCAATATACATGCTCTGAATAAGCAGAAGATTCATCGCCATATAATGCGAAGCTGCGCCAAAGAGCGACAAGGCATAGGTTATAGGAAGTAACAACGCAGCAATTACAACTAAATCGCGCTGCTCCTCAAGCTTGAATTTTGTAAAGTACAAGCCCATCCAGATAAGCAGCAACAAGCTGCTAAGCAGTGAAGCTATGTAGATCGGCTTTTCAAAATCCAGCTGCTGTCCGTTAAACAACCCAACCTGGAACGGGGTCCAGATCAGAAACAAAATAAAAGCAACAGCCAATGCCCACATGGGGCTGGATATTTTTTCAACATTTCTCGACTGGTCTGCATTTTTACCGTATACTGGGTTCGACACGTTTTAATCTCCTTTTCCTGTAGGTACGACAATATTTTAGCATATGGGTATATTCTATTTCTACTTAACTTATACAGTATAAGCTTATTAAGCTTTGGTATGGGGAATAAATATTAAACTGCAATTGTAATTAGAGTTTTATGAGGAGAACGAAATGAAAATATTACTCATACCCCCCACGAATTTTGATGATAAGATGGCAGGTCCCAGCATAAGGTACTATAACTTTTTAATTGAGTTGGGGAAAAAACACGATGTGATTGTATTATTATCCGAATTAAACGAATTTACCCGCTCGCTTCCTTGTTATATGCTAAACAAAAAAAATGTTAAAAAAATGTTAAATTGGTGCGATATAGTAATCACACAAGGGCTAACTTTATTCCATTATCCCTCTATTAAAAACACAAAAAAGGTGTTGGTTATTGATCTATATGATCCCTTTATTTTAGAAAATTTAGAAATTAGAAAAAAGGATTTTGTAGGTAAGATACTGTATAGAATTGATCTGAAGATATTAAGGGAACAATTATTAGCAGGTGATTTTTTTATATGTTCAAATCAGAGGCAGATTGATTATTGGATTGGGTCTTTGAGTATTGTTGGTGCGATTGATGTGAACAATTATTATAAACGGAAAAAGATATCGGACATTATTGGAATAGTTCCCTTTGGAATACCTTCAGAGGTTCCGCAACAAACATCTCCAGGGGTACTACGAGATAAAACCGAGGGGTTTTCTAATGATGATTTTATTGTACAGTGGGCTGGGGGGAGTTGGAAGTGGTTAGATATAGAGACGGTTATTAAAGCATTTTCAATAATCAAAACTAAAAATGAAAAAGTCAAGCTTTTTATAATGGGCGGTAAACAAAATGCGGAGTTAAAAGAACTCTGTTTAAGGTATGATGTTTTGGGGAAAAATGTTATACTAGGAGATTGGATTCCATATAACAAACGACAGGACTATTTACTAGACAGTGATATTGGTCTTGTAACTCATTTTGATATATTAGAAACTCGATATTCACACAGAACAAGGGTATTGGATTATATATGGTGTTCACTCCCTATTGTGTCGACGATGGGGGATTATCTTTCGGATGTATTGATAGAGAAGAAGAATGTTGGAGTGAATGTTGATTATGAGAATCCTAATGAATTAGCTGATGTTATTTTAAATCTATCAAATGATATGACTAAGTTGGATTTCTACAAATCGAATCTTGACAATATTCATGGCCAACTGAAATGGAGCAATGTGATGGAAGACCTTTTGAGATATTGTGAAAATCCTATGAAAATAGCTAAATACAAATCTAATCCATTTACTTTCTTTAGTAGTATAATTTTAACTAACCTTAAGTGGAGTATTTATCATTTTCGGAAATTTAATAAAAAGGTGAGGAAATAATGGTCTTATTAGAAAGTATGAAGGATCAATATCGAAACAAAAAGCTAATATTAGATTTGTCATTTAAAGATTTCAGGTCAAAATATGTAGGTTCGTATTTTGGTGCAATATGGGCATTCGTACAACCGACTATAATGATCTTGATTTATTGGTTTATCTTCCAGGTTGGATTCAGGTCGGCGCCTGTAAATGACATTCCGTATATACTTTATTTTGTTTCAAGTATCATTCCATGGTTTTTCTTTTCAGAAAGTTGGGCTAGTTCTACGAATTCAGTTACTGAAAATAGCTATTTAGTTCAAAAAATAGTATTCCCGGTAAGTATATTACCTACTGTAAAAGTGCTCTCTTCTTTTTATGTACACTTATTTTTTGTGTTTTTTGTTTTCTGCCTCCTTCTAGCCTATGGTATATATCCTGATATACATCAACTGCAGCTAATTTACTTTTTAGTAGCTAATTTTTTTCTTTCACTGGGCCTATCTTGGATTACGTCGTCCGTGGTTATTTTCTTTAAAGATACTGCTCAAATCGTTTCCGTTTTTTTGCAAATTGCTTTTTGGCTTACACCAATTTTTTATTCTATAGATATGTTGCCTGAAAAACTCCAACCTCTTTTTAAGTTAATGCCTATGTATTATATAGTTGAAGGCTATAGAAACACTTTTTTGTATGATCATTGGTTTTGGGAGAAGGACTTGTATCTCACATTTACTTTCTGGGGAACACTTTTGCTAATCTTAACTTTAGGTTCGAAAATCTTTAAAAAATTATCACATCATTTTGCAGATATCCTTTGAGGTGACATTTATATGAAAGAATTTGATAATTCTAAATTAATTGAAGTGAATAAAATTTCGAAAGTATACAAAATTTACGAAAAGCCAACTGACAGAATTAAGGAGGTTTTTCATCCTTTAAGAAAGAAACTCCACCGAGATTTTATGGCTTTAAATGACATCAGTTTCTCTGTTGGGAAAGGGGAAACGGTAGGTGTCTTAGGCAAGAATGGTTCGGGGAAATCTACTCTTTTAAAAATTGTAACTGGAGTTCTACAACCGACGACTGGAGAAGTCCGAGTTAATGGGAAAGTATCTGCACTTTTGGAATTAGGAGCGGGGTTTAACCCGGAATTATCTGGCATTGAGAATGTATATATGAATGGAACTATCATGGGATATAGTAAAGCAGATATGGACGCTAAAATGCAGTCTATCTTGGATTTTGCGGATATTGGTGAATTTGTGACTCAGCCAGTGAAATCATATTCGAGCGGTATGTTTGCGAGATTAGCCTTTGCCGTGGCGATTAATGTTGACCCGGATATATTGATAGTAGATGAAGCTCTGTCTGTTGGAGATGCACACTTTCAAGAGAAGTCGTTTACTAAAATGAAGCAATTTAGAAATGAAGGGAAAACTATTTTTTTTGTGAGCCATTCCATTTCTAGTGTTCGGAACTTTTGTGACAGAGCCATTTGGATTGAAAATGGAAAAATTAAAATGATGGGCAGAGCAGAGGACGTTTGTACAGAATATCAAGATTATATAAATGAACAGAAGGAGGAACTCTTTACCGTCGATAACGCTAAACCCGACACTTCAAATAACAAAATTATAATTAAAGATGTTAAAGTTAATAAAGATCAATACTTTATTGACGACGATATTACTGTTTCTATTGAACTAGAATTTGTTGAGAATATTATCAATTATGGTATAGGTGTTATTATTCATAATACATCGGGTGCTGTTGTTACATTATATAATACAGTGCGTGATGACATCTATTTTGAAGCGACCCATAAAAAAATTGTTTTAACTATTCCGAATAATGATTTTGTTAGAGGTAAATATTATGTGACTGTTAGTATTTCAGATGAACTATCCATGTTCCCATATGATCGAAAAGATTACGTGGCGAAATTTTCTGTTGAAGCAAAAAGAAACAAAAATGGGATTCCTATTGCTGATGGAATGTTTAGGAGTAAACACCAATGGGATTATTAAATGAGTCTAATCTAACGGTAGATAATGAGAGGCTTTTTACTTATAGACGTGATTTAGGTGTTGTGAGAATAATAGCGATAATTAGAATTAGAAACGAAGCCCTTATACTTAAAGATACTCTAGATTCGTTAAGCATGTTTGCAGATGGAATTGTCTGTTATGATGATGCGAGCACCGATGGTTCTTTTAACATATTAAAAGATCATCCTAAAGTTTTGGCTGTTGTTAGAAACTATAAGTGGAAGACCAAACCGAGTGAACGGATTAGTTGTGAAACTGAACACAGAAATAAGTTGCTTCACTTGGCTTCGACATATCAGCCTGAATGGGTGTTTTGCGCAGATGCAGATGAGCGCTATATAGGCGACATTAAAGGGTTCATAGATAGTGACGAGGCGATTGATGTTGATATTGTGAAAATACAGTTGTTCGATGCCTACTTGACTCAAAATGATTATGAGCCTATAACTTCCGGAAAGAAGCTACTAAATTTTAGACGTTTTTTTGGACCGGAAAGAAGAGATATAATTATGATGTGGCGATTAAATGAGAATATAAAATTCCGTGGTTTGGATTCAAGAGAGCCAGTATATACCTCAAACGAAAAAATCATAACTCGGTTCTATTGCCAACACTATGGAAAATCGCTTTCTATACAACACTGGGAAGAAACCTGCGAATATTATATTAATCATTTTCCATTCGAACCGTATGGAGCTAAATGGATAAAGCGTAGAGGAAAAGCAATTCATGTTAAATCTGATTTTGATATGCCTCTATACGAATGGGGAACTGTTTTGTTTGAAAACGCAATAAATATCAGTCCTTAGACTAGGAGAGAGAGTTTAATGAAAATATTATTTACTATTGCTGATTTACAGTATTCAGGTGGCACAGAAACATTGACTTATACAATACTAAAAGAATTAATTTCTAGAAATCATCAAGTTTTTTTATATACGTCTAGAATTGGCGATATAGCAGGTAGATTCATTGATTTAGGTGTTGTAGTAGTCGATAACCTGATGGAACTACCTGATGATATAGAGATTATACATGCTCAGCATCAGATGGAGGCTATCCTTGCCTATATAAGATACCCTTTAGTACCAATGGTGTTTACGGCTAATGGAATTATCCCTTGGCAGGAACAACCGATCCTAGTTCCCTCAGTCGTAAAATATATAGCTGTTAGCGAAGAGGTCAAGAGCAGTTTAATAACTAATTGGAATATCCCTGAAAGTCTCATTGAAATAGTGAGGAATGGAATTGATAGAAAACGTTTTTATCCAAAGAGTCCTATTAATAAAATCCCTCGAAATTTACTGCTCCTTTCCAACCGCTTTACTCCAAAAGTTGAAGAAGTATTATTAGAAGTTGCTTCTGAAATGAATTTGAAATTAGAAATAATCGGCCAATCAGTTCGTAACCTTTGGAATGTAGAAGATAAGATTCTTGATGCAGACATTGTCGTCTCCTTAGGTAGAGGGATCCTGGAAGCTATGAGTTGTGGACGAATTCCACTCGTTTTTGATTATAACGGTGGAGATGATATTGTTACGAGTAACAATTATTATGAAATAAGAAAAAATAATTTTTCAGGTCGTGCCTTTAAGAGGGATTTTACTCCAGTGGAAATAGTGGAGAGAATTAAAGAGGCTTATATTGAAGATACTGTGCAACAGAATTTGGAATTAATTGAAAAGTATCATGATATTCAGGTTATTGTAGATCAAATAATAAATATATATACTGGCATTCAGCATATAGTTATTGTTAAACAAGATTCATATAAAATAATTTCAGAATACCTTTTCTCAGGATATATGTATTCGGGAAAAGAAATAGTTAATAAAGAAAAGAATATTCGTTATTTAATAGAAGTAAATAAAGAAACTAAGGCTGGTATTGAAAAAAGCACAGAAACAATAAACGAATTATCTAAAAGTGTAAATGAATATGTTCTAAGAAATCAAGCTTTACAGCAGGAAATTAATGAAGCCACTCTAATGTCGAATGAATTAGGGGCTCAAGTATCTCAACTTAGCAATGAAATTAAAATGTTACAACTTGAATTTAATGAAGATAAGAAAAAAACAATGGAAGAAATGGATAAAAAGGAAAATAATTCTAAATACCTTCTTGAGTTGTGTGCAGAGAAGGACAAGCAACTAAGCCAAATTTATACTTCGCGAGCATGGAAAGCTATATTGAAAATTAGGAATGTAAAAAGGTTGTCAAAAAAAGCCTTGCGTAATCCTAAGTGGGCATTAAAAAAGATTGTTTATAGAAATTCTGTGAAGATCAGTCCTGTTAAAAAAGATTTAAAAAGTAAAGTATCGATTGATAATGACAATCCACTAATTAGTGTGGTAATTCCCATTTATGATCGTACAGATGTATTAAGAGAGAGTATTAATTCTATCCTTCAACAAAGTTACGAGAACTTTGAACTATTACTAGTATGTGACGGGTCGCCTAAGGAAACCTTGTCTATTGTTGAAGAATACGCTACACATCCCAAAGTTAGAATATTTAAATTTTTTAATAATAGTGGTAACGCAGTTAGAGGAAGAAACAAAGCAATAGTTGAATCTAGGGGACAATTCTTGGCATTTCAGGATAGTGATGATATCGCTGAAAGTAACAGGTTAGAATTGTCACTGCAATATATTGAAAAATATAAGGCTGATGTGGTTTATGGAGGATGGAGAGCTAAGGTAGATGGGACAAGAAGTATAGATATACAAGATGGACAAGAAGTATTTAGTCCTGATTGTGACTATGAAAAATTGTTGGAAGTTTGCGTCCCTTGCCAAAGCACAGTAATGGTGAGGTTAGCCGCTGTAAAAGCTGTTGGCGGTTTGAAAACATCAATGAAATATAGAGAAGACCATGAACTATGGCTTAGGCTTGCATATAATGGGTATAAGTTTAAGTCAATTCCCTTAATATTAACGAATTTAAGGTTGCATCAAAATAATTTAGAATTGAGCTTTAAAGATGAGGATAATATTTGGGTTGATCTGATGAATGAAGAACATAAAAAGACAATTAGTCTTAAACCAAAGATTGCATATGTTATCCCTGGATGTGGAATATCTGGAGGTATTGCTGTAATATGCCAGCATGCCAACAGATTATTAAATAGAGGCTATGATGTCATTCTAATAACAGAAGATAATTTAAAGGAGATTAGTTGGTTCCCAAAACAAAAAGTACAGATTGTTGGGCTGGAAGAAGCACCTGAGAATCTTGATATTGTAATAGCAACAGGTTGGAGTACAGCTTATACTATTGCAGAAATACCAGCTGCCAGAAAAATATATTTTGTTCAATCAGATGAAAGCAGATTTTACCCCGCTGGATCACTAGATAGCAAGCGAGCGTTAGAATCTTATAAATTAAATTATGAACTCATGACTGAAGCTAAATGGATTCAAAAATGGTTGTTAGAAAGCTTTGGTAAGAGTTCAGTATATGTACCAAATGGTTTAGATGAAGAAATTGTACACCATGATATACCAATAATTCCGAAAAAAGATAGAATAAGGGTTTTATTAGAGGGACCAATTGATATTCCATTTAAAGGTATGGAGGATGCCTTTTTAGCTGTAAAAGATTTGGATTGTGAAATTTGGTGTATTAGCTCCGCGGGGAAACCAAAAGAGGAATGGAGATGTGATCATTTCTTTGAAAAGGTTCCAATGATTAAAATGCGGGAATTTTATTCCAGTTGTGATATTCTTCTGAAAATGAGTAGAGTAGAAGGTTTCTTTGGGCCTCCACTTGAGATGATGGCCTGCGGCGGAGCATGTGTAGTCAGCAAAGTTAGTGGGTACGATGAATACATTATAAATGAACATAACGCATTAGTAGTAGAGATGGGAGATGTTGCAGGTGCTAAAGCAGCAGTCAAAAGGTTAATTGAAGATGAAGAGCTAAGAAGAAAATTGGTTGTAAATGGGAAGGTTACTGCAGATAATTGGAAGTGGGAGCCTACTATTGATATATTAGAGAAGTTTATACTATTAGGATAGAAATGTTTGAGGGGACTAGATAAATGAAAATTTTAGTAACTGGAGCTGCAGGATTTATTGGATCTCACATTGTTGATTCTTTAGTGGCGCAAAATCATCAGGTTGTCGGAGTTGATAATTTTTCTACAGGAGCACATGAAAACGTTAATGCTTACTCAAAAATATATGACATGGACATAAACTCTGAGGAGGTATCTACTGTTTTTTCTTATGAACGTCCAGAAGTTATTATTCATCATGCTGCTCAAATTGACGTTGGGAGTTCAATGAAAAACCCTTTGAATGATCAACATATTAATATCAGAGGTACATTGAACATATTAGAAAATATGAAGAAATTCGGAGGGAAAAAGATTATTTATGCTTCTTCAGCAGCAGTCTATGGAACTCCTAAATATCTACCCGTAAATGAAGCACATCCTATTGAACCGTTATCTTTCTACGGTATATCTAAATATACCCCAGAGAATTATATTAAGATATACTCGGAAGAATGCGGTTTTAAGTACACTATATTTAGATACAGTAATGTGTATGGCCCTAGACAAAGTGCTATTGGTGAAGCCGGGGTTATTTCAATTTTTATCAACAGACTTGCTAACAAGCAGGCTCCAATTATTCATGGAGATGGTGAACAGTATCGTGATTTCATTTATGTGAGTGACATAGTAAATGCCAATGTTAAAGCATTAGAATTAGGCGATGGGGAAATATTGAATCTTAGTATGTGTGAGACATCTACTATAAATTATCTGCTATCGTTATTGAAAAGAAATATGTCATCAGATATCCTCCCTATTTTTGATCAGGAAAGAGTTGGAGACATAAGAGAAAGTTGCTTAGATAATTCAAAGGCAAAGAAAATATTGGGATGGTCTCCTGAATATTCTTTAGAAGATGGAATCGGTGACCTTTGTAAATATTATAAAGAGAAAGAAGAAAAGCTTATATTTAATTTGGAGGCTGAAATATGAAAGGTATAATTCTAGCAGGAGGTACAGGCTCACGCCTATATCCTTTAACAAAGGTTACAAATAAACATCTTCTCCCCGTAGGCAAATATCCTATGATTTTTCACTCTGTATACAAATTAAAGCAAGCTGAGGTAAAAGATATTCTTATTGTCACTGGTAAGGAACATATGGGTGATGTTGTTAATTTGCTCGGAAGCGGTCGGGAGATGGGGGTTACCTTTACCTATAAAGTGCAGGATGAAGCTGGCGGAATTGCTCAAGCCCTTGATCTTGCAGAGCAGTTTGTAGGTCAGGATCAAATGGTTGTTATTCTTGGTGATAATGTATTTGAAGATGATATTTCGGCTTTCGCTGATAATTTCCGTGAACAAAAAAACGGAGCGAAAATTTTGATTCAACATGTCAATGATCCATCTCGCTTCGGGGTTCCGGAATTACAGGATGGACGTATTATATCTATAGAAGAGAAACCTGCCAAACCCAAATCAAACTACGCAGTAACGGGAATTTATATGTTTGATAACGAGGTGTTTAAAATAATTAAGACGATAACACCTTCCGCACGCGGTGAACTAGAAATCACTGATGTAAATAATGCATATATTAATCGTGGAGAGTTGACATTCGATATTCTTCAGGGCTGGTGGACCGATGCAGGTACGCATACTTCTCTTGCGAAAGCTAATAATTTAGCTCAGGAAATTACGTTTGGTGAAGAATTCGGTAAATTGAAACTATAGGTATGGGGGACTTATCTTATGAAGGTTACATCCTTACATTTGCAAGGTGCTGCTATTCTCGAACCGGTGGTCCATGGCGACAACCGGGGTTTTTTTATGGAAAGTTATAATGAAGAAGTAATGCAGAAGGCCGGGGTAAAGTTTAATTTTATCCAGGATAATCAATCGTTGTCAGCAGAGGTTGGAGTGCTTAGAGGTTTGCATTACCAGTTGAACCCGAAAGCTCAGACTAAGCTGATTCGTGTCCTTTCCGGTGTCATTTATGATGTAATTGTCGATGTCCGGCGCAGCTCACCTACCTTTGGGCAATGGGTCGGTGTAATTCTCAGTGAATATAATAAGCAGCAGCTGCTGGTGCCTAAAGGATTTGCCCATGGCTTCTGTACACTCGTTCCGAACACCCAAGTCCTCTACAAAGTGGACGAATACTATTCCCCTGAGAATGACCGCGGCATATTATGGAATGATCCGGCCTTAGGTATTGATTGGCCGGTATCCAATCCTGTGCTGTCTGACAAGGATCAGAGACATCCGGTGCTTAAGGATGCTGAGCTGAACTTCGATTAAAGTATCTCTATTTATAATTTAAAGGTGGTCTAACCCATGAAACTTCTAGTCACCGGCGGAGCCGGCTTTATCGGCAGCAACTTTGTAATATACATGCTGCAGCAGCATCCAGAGTATCAGATTGTTAACGTGGACGCGTTGACGTATGCAGGAAACCTTGAAAATTTGAAATCAGTCGAAGGAAACCCAAACTACACATTTGTCAAAGCTGATATTACAGATGTGGAAGCGATGGATAAGCTGATTGGCGATGGCATTGACGTTGTAGTCAACTTCGCCGCCGAGTCGCATGTGGACCGGAGTATTCTGGAGCCGGACGTTTTTGTGAAGACGAATGTATTGGGTACACAGGTGCTGTTGGATGCAGCCAAAAAATATAGCGTAACCAAGTTTGTCCAGGTATCCACGGACGAAGTATACGGAACACTGGGCGCTACGGGCCTCTTTACTGAGGAAACACCGCTTACTCCAAACAGTCCTTACTCAGCTAGTAAAGCTGGCGGAGACCTGCTGGTGCGTGCTTACCATGAGACTTTCGGATTACCGGTGAATATTACCCGCTGCTCGAATAACTATGGTCCTTACCAGTTCCCGGAAAAGCTGATTCCGCTGATGATTTCCCGCGCGCTGAATGATGGAGCGCTGCCGATTTATGGTGACGGGCTTAACATCCGTGACTGGTTGTATGTAGAAGACCACTGCAGCGCGATTGATCTTGTCATTCATAATGGCGTTATCGGAGAGGTTTACAACATCGGTGGCAATAATGAGCGGACTAATATGCATATTGTGAAGACGATTCTGGAGGAGCTGGGCAAACCTGAATCCTTAATTACCTATGTGCAGGATCGTCCTGGCCACGACCGCCGCTATGGAATTGACCCGGCTAAGATTACAAATGAGCTTGGCTGGAAGCCAAAGCACACATTCGAGACAGGCATCAAAGAAACCATTCAATGGTACCTCAATAATAAAGAATGGTGGACTCGTATCCAGTCCGGGGAATACCAGAAATATGCCGAGCTTCAATACGGCAGCCGTCTGGGGGATTCTCTGTAATGCCTAAGTTGAAAGTGCTGGTTACCGGATCTGCGGGACAGCTTGGGCAGGATCTCGTTCTGCTGCTGCAAAAGCAGGGGCATGAGGTGCTGGGCTGTGACCGTCAGGAGATGGATATCACTAATCTGGAGCAGTGTGTGGAGGTCATCGGCGGCTTCGGGCCGGATGCTGTTATTCATTGCGCTGCCCACACAGCGGTAGATGCGGCAGAGACCGATATTGATGCAGCCTATCTGATTAATGCTACCGGAAGCCGGAACGTGGCAGTAGCTGCTGAAAAAAATGGTGCAAAGCTGGTATACATTAGTACCGATTATGTTTTTGACGGGATGGGCAGCAAGCCTTACCACGAATACGATAATACCGATCCGCAGAGCATTTACGGCAAGTCCAAGCGGGCCGGAGAGATTCTGGTACAGTCTTTATCTTCCAAGTTCTTTATTGTCCGTACTTCATGGGTGTATGGTAAATACGGCAATAACTTTGTAAAAACCATGCTGAAGCTCGGCCAGGAAAAACCGCAGCTGCAGGTTGTTGATGATCAGAAGGGTTCTCCAACCTACACTGTGGATTTGGCCAATTTTCTGTCTGAGTTGATTCAGACTGAAAAATATGGCGTTTATCACGCATCCAACTCCGAAGCCTGCACGTGGTATGAGTTCACACAAGCGATCTTCGCAGAAGCGGAAGACCTTCTCGGCCTGAAGTTCACTGCCAAGCTTGAGCCTTGCGGTACTGAGCAGTTTCCCCGTCCGGCGCCGCGTCCACGCTATTCTGTGATGGAGCACCTGTCCATCCGGACGAACGGGTTCCAGGATATCCGGCCTTGGCGTGAAGGGCTTAGAGATTTTTTGCTGGAATTGAAAGAGTAGTCCAATCAACGGGGGATTCAACTATAGAGCTTCCGGTCCGCTGCTGCGGTCTGGGAGTTTTTTTGTTTTTTCGTTATAATGGGTTGAGCAAACCTATAAATGATGTCAAAGATTCGAGGTTATTATGACATGCTAAATCATAAAACGGTCAGTATACATATCGTTACCTATAACAGTGCAGATGATATTACAGAATGCCTTACCGCAGTGCTTGCCCAGGATTATCCTATTCATAGCATTGTTGTAGTGGATAATGCCTCCGGAGATGGCTCGGCTGGCAAGGTGGCTGAATTTTACAGCAGTGCAGATCTGCCCAAGCCCAAGCTCATCCTTATTGAAAAAAAAGTCAACACCGGCTTCGCCCCTGCCCATAACCAGGCCATAACTGCTACTGATACTGATTATGTGCTAGTACTGAACCCGGACTTGGCCCTGGCCGCTGACTACGTATCCAGACTCGTCAACCAGATGGAAAAGAATCCGCAAATCGGCAGTGCCACAGGCAAGCTGCTCCTGAAGGCAGACCCTACCCTGGTAGACAGCACAGGACTGCGGATGAACAAAGCCCGGCGTGCATTCGACCGTGGGGCTGGAGAACCGGCAGAGAATTGGACGGAATCAGGTGCCGTATTCGGAGTATCCGGTGCAGCCGCAATGTATTCCCGGCGGATGATTGAGGATATCAGCGTTGAGGGAGAGTTTTTTGACGGAGACTTCTTTGCCTACAAAGAGGATGTGGATGTGGCATGGCGGGCTCAGCTGTTCGGCTGGCAGGCTTACTTTGATGCAGCAGCAATTGGTTATCATGAGCGGGGCTGGAAGACAGCCGGACGGGGCGGCAAGTCAATATTTATCCGCAGAATTTCCTACATTAATCGCTATAAGATGATCTATAAGAATGAGCCCTCCCGCACGTTGCTTCAGACCTTCATTCGCTCCCTACCGTATGAGCTTGCTGCACATGGATATATGCTGCTTAAAGAACCCGGCCTGATTAAAGCCTGGTCCTCATTCCGGGCACAGCTGACCAGCCTGAAGGATAAACGCCGATATGTACAGAAGAAGGCAGCTGGTAAGAGAAGCTAGCATATAATTCCTTAATGAATAGCATCGAATCTGGAATAACCAAAATAATTCTGTAAAAACCTCCCTAACCGGCCGCTGCCTATCAGGGAGGTTTTTATGTTATAATGTTGTCGATAGATTACTATATTTGTCAGGAGCGTAGTGCAGTGAATGTAGATGTAAGTATTTTAATCCTCAATTACAACACCTGCCGCCTGACGATGGACTGCATCAGGTCGGTGTATGAGTCGGATACGAACTTTTCCTATGAGATTATTTTAATAGATAACAACTCGCACGATGATTCGGTTGAGCAGATCAGCAGGGAGTTTCCGGATGTGACGCTGATTGCGAATAAGGAGAATGTCGGATTTGCCCGCGGCAACAATCAGGGGATGGAGGTTGCCTCCGGACGTTATGTGCTGCTGCTGAACTCGGATACGGTGATCCGCCGGGATACGCTGGAGACGATGGTGGCCTTTATGGATACCCGCCCCGATCTGGGGGCTTCGGGCTGTAAGGTTATTTTGCCGGACGGCTCGCTGGATAAGGCCTGCAAGAGAGGGTTCCCGACACCTGCCGCCTCTTTTTATTACGCATTTGGCTTCAGCAAGCTGTTTCCGGACAAACCCAGATTTAACGGTTACCAGTTAGGATACTTGGACCCGGATGAGGCTTATCCTGTTGATTGCCTGGTCGGGGCTTTTATGCTGGTCCGGCGTAAGACGATTGATCAGGTGGGCGGGCTGGATGAGGAATTCTTTATGTATGGTGAGGATCTGGACTGGTGCTACCGGATTAAGGAAGCGGGCTGGGGAATTCATTATTATCCGCAGACCCATATCATTCATCTGAAGGGCGGCAGTGCGCGGCGCAGACCGTTCAAGATCGTATATGAGTTTCACAGAGCGATGATCTTATTCCACCGTAAGCATTATAGCAGGCAGTACAACAGTATAGTTAATGGTACGGTGTATGCCGGAGTCGCCGTCAAGTTTATGCTGTCACTTGCCGTCAATGCCCTGAGAGCACCGCGTCCGGTGCCTACTCCGGCACAGAGTCTTACTGCTTCCGCAGAAGCGGGACCAAAGATTGAATCGAAGGCTGAGGTGAGATTATGATCCGCCGTAATCAGAAGTTTTTGACCCAGCTTTATATGGTTGCTGACTTTCTGGTAATCCAGCTGTCCTTTCTGGCGGCCTGGTGGCTGAAATTCCGCAGCGGCTGGCTGGAGTCCTATAACACGCTCCCGGTGGAATCTTATGCCTACTGGAGCATTATGTACGGTGCCATTTCCGTGCTGATCGGGATTGTGCTCTCACTCTATCTGCCGAAGCGCAAGAAGCGTTTTGTCGATGAATTTTTGAAGATCTTCCAGGTACATGTGATGGCGATTTTCATTCTGCTTGGCGTGATGTTCTTCCTGAAGGAAATTGATGTTTCCCGCCAGTATCTGGCCATTTATATGGGCTTTAACATTTTGTCCATTATGCTATACCGCTATGTGTTGAAGACGATGCTGAAATCATTACGCGAAAAAGGCTACAACCGCCAGTTTGTGCTGATTATCGGTGCAGGCTCTCTGGGCAAAAGATTCTACAATAACCTGATCCAGTATCCGGAGCTGGGTTATGAAACGATCGGGTTTCTGGATGACTTCCATAAATGGGACGGGATCGAGGAGCAGCGCTACAAACCGATTCTGGGCACAGTGGATGAGCTGTCCGGGATCCTGGAAATGCTGCCGGTCGATGAGGTCATTCTGGCGCTGCCGCTGGATGCCCACTCCAAATATCCTGCCATCATAGCTGCCTGCGAAAAAGCCGGTATGCGGACGCTGATCATCCCTGACTTCTTTGACTATCTTCCGGCGCGCCCGTATTTCGATAATTTTGCCGGAATGCCGATGATTAACGTACGTGATATTCCGCTGGATATGGCCGGGAACAGGCTGGCCAAGCGGTCGTTTGATATTGTTTTCTCACTGTTCGCCATCCTTATGCTGTCGCCGATTATGCTGATCGTGGCCATTGGGGTGCGGCTCACATCACCGGGACCTGTCATCTTTAAGCAGGAACGGGTAGGCCTGAACCGCCGCAATTTCATGATGTATAAGTTCCGGTCGATGAAAATGCAGACGGACTCTGAAGTTGACACAGGCTGGAGTACCAAGGATGACCCGCGCCGCACGCGGTTCGGGACCTTTATCCGCCGAACGAGCCTGGATGAGCTGCCGCAGTTTTTTAACGTATTGTTTGGGCAGATGAGTGTCGTAGGTCCGCGCCCGGAACGTCCGTATTATGTGGAGCAGTTCCGTGACGAGATTCCCAAGTATATGGTTAAGCATCATGTGCGTCCGGGGATTACCGGCTGGGCACAGAGCAACGGTCTGCGCGGGGATACCTCGATTGAGGAGCGGATCAAGCATGACATCTTTTATATCGAGAACTGGTCACTGCTGTTTGATATCCGGATTATTTTCAGAACAATCCGCAACGGCTTCAAAAATGCCTACTAATTTTATAACGATCCCATAGAAACGGTTGAATTCCTTGCTATAAGGCCACAGCCGTTTTTGCTTTTTCTACTCTATCTTCAGTAAAGGAAACCCTCTATTATGGATAAAAGAAAACGGACTGCATATATCCTCATGGCTGCCGCCCTCGTCCTGCTGCTGGTAATTACGCTTTGGCCTCAGGAAGAGGAGCCGGCAACCGGTTTTACTGCACACAAGGTTATTGCCCATGCGATGGGCGGGATTAATAATCATACCTATACGAACACGCTGGATGCTTTTGTTGCCAACTACGAACAGGGTACCCGTGTATTTGAAACGGATCTGCTGCTCACTACGGATGATAAGCTGGTTGCCCGCCATGAATGGACCGGGAATATGAGCCGGCTGCTTGGTCAGCTCGATGTGCTGCCGGCCGCCAAGCAGGGTGCTGTACTCAGCTATGAGGAAGTGATGGACAGCCCGATACTGACGCTTTATTCCCCGCTGGATATCGATAAAATCATGGACCTCATGGCGGCTTATCCGGATGCTTACATCGTGACTGATACAAAGGAGCTTGAGCCGGAGCTCGTAACCAGACAGTTTGAACACATCGTAGAAGCTGCTAACCGTAAAGATCCTGCGCTGCTTTCGCGGATTGTACCTCAAATCTATAGCCGTGATATGCTTGATGTGGTTAAGAAGGTTTATGATTTTCCGGAAGTGATCTTTACGTTATATCAGTCCTACGACAGTGATGAACAGGTGGTTCAGTTTGCACAGGAAACGGGTGTGGAGATTACGATGCCGGTGACCAGAGCAACCAAGAGCTTTGTTCATAAGCTAAAACAGGCGGGAGCCCGAGTCTATGTGCATACCGTTAACGATGAGGACGAAATCACGAGGCTGTCCCGGATGGGCGTCGACGGGTTTTATACGGATTTTGTGTCAGAAGAGGACTTGGGCCGGATGCGGGGCGTACGCTGATTACCTGCAAGTTGAAATAGAGATATAAATTCCAGCCGGATTTTTATTAAATCAGCTTGGTGAACTGACGGTTATATACTATAATTAAAAGGCGAAAAAGTGTTCGTATTTTTAAACAGTAAGGATGGACGACGGATGAACGAAATGCGGCAGATGATACAGCCCTGGCGGCATGTATTCAAGCTGGACCCGGACCGTGAACTTGGAGACAGGGATCTTGATGTTATTTGCCGGTCCGGAACGGATGCCATTCTGGTAGGAGGCTCTACCGGCGTCACTTATGAGAATACGGCCGGACTGCTCTCCAGGCTGCGGCGGTATGAGCTTCCCTGTGCACTGGAGGTTTCAGAGCTTGAGGCGGCTGTTCCCGGCTTTGACCTGTACATGATTCCTATGGTGCTGAATACGCCGCACACAGACTGGATTCTCGGACATCACCGCAGAGCCATAGAGCGGTTTGGCAGTCTGATTCCGTGGGAGATGGTGCTGACGGAAGGATACATTGTTTTAAACGAAGACTCCTCAGTGGCAAGACTTACAAATGCTGACAGTAGTTTGAGCGGCCGTGCCGCTGCTGCGTATGCGGAGATTGCGGACAAGCTGATGGGACTTCCGGTCGTTTACCTTGAATACAGCGGGACGTTCGGTGATATGAATGTTGTCCGGGAAGTGCGGGAGTCGGTCGAGCACAGCCAGCTTTTTTACGGGGGCGGAATTACCGGGGAAGCTGAGGCTGAGCAGGCCGCAGCCCTTTGCGATACCGTCGTTGTGGGCAATATTATATACCGTGATGTACAGCAGGCGCTGCTTACTGTGCAGGCGGTTAAGAAGACGCTGAAGACAACTATTTGAAAGGAGCATGTCACCCATGCAACTTATTAACATACAGGATGCCGTAAGCCGGCTGAATCCTCCGCAGCGTAAGGCTGTAGAAACGACTGAAGGGCCGCTTTTAATTATGGCCGGAGCGGGCAGCGGTAAGACCCGTGTGCTTACCCACCGGATTGCCTGGCTGATTGCGAACCGTATGGCGCCGCCGTGGGCGATCCTGGCGATCACCTTTACGAATAAAGCGGCCCGTGAGATGCAGGAGCGTGTCTCCAAGCTGGTCGGAGAGGAGGGCCGGGATATTTGGGTATCCACCTTCCACTCCATGTGCGTAAGAATTCTGCGTAAGGATATTGAACGGATCGGTTTTACCTCTAATTTCTCCATTCTTGATTCTTCTGATCAGCTGTCTGTTATCCGCAATTGTATGAAGGATTTGAATATCGATACCAAGAAATTTGAGCCCAAAGCGGTACAGGCGGTAATCAGCACAGCGAAGAATGAACTGATAACACCGGCGCAGTATGAACAGAAGATCGGCGATCATTTTGAAGGCCTGGTGGCAAAAGTATACACCAAATACCAGCAGCGGCTGAGAAGCAACAACTCGCTTGATTTTGATGACCTGATTATGAAGACAATCCAGCTGTTTAAAGAAGTACCTGAGGTGCTGGATTTCTACCAGAAGAAATTTAAGTACATCCATGTCGATGAGTACCAGGATACGAACCGGGCGCAGTATATGCTCTGCCGGATGCTGGCTGACGGCCATCACCGGATCTGCGTAGTCGGCGACAGCGACCAGTCGATTTACCGCTGGCGCGGAGCGGACATTACCAACATTCTTAACTTTGAAGAGGACTACCCGGAAGCAACCACCATTCTGCTGGAGCAGAACTACCGCTCGACCTCCAATATTCTGAATGCAGCGAACGGCGTTATCGCACTGAATACAGGCCGTAAACCGAAGAAGCTATGGACGGATTCGGACGAAGGTGCGAAGATCAAGGTTTTCCGCGGTGATACCGAACATGACGAAGGATACTTCATCACCGGAGAGATCAGTAAGAATGTTAAGCAGGGACAGGCGTACCAGAATCATGCCATTCTGTACCGTACCAATGCCCAGTCCCGTGTAATAGAAGAAATTCTTATTAAGTCCGACATTCCTTATCAGATCGTGGGCGGGATCAAGTTCTATGACCGTAAAGAAATTAAGGATATCCTTGCGTATCTGCGGCTCCTATCCAACCCGGATGACGATATCAGCCTGGCGCGGATTATCAATGTACCTAAGCGCGGACTCGGGGATACTACCATTGGCAAGCTGGCTGTGGCGGCGGCTGAACGGAATGTTTCGATTTTCCGGGTGCTGCAGACTGTGGATGATCTCGGCTTTGCCGGCCGGACGCGCAATGCGCTGGTTGAATTCTATGACATGATTGAAGCACTGCACCGGATGGTGGAGTTCCTGTCGGTAACCGAGCTTACCGAGAAGATTCTGGAGCTGTCCCAGTACCGGCTGGAGCTGCAAAATGAGAATACGCTGGAATCCCGCGCCCGGCTGGAGAACATTGATGAGTTCCTGTCCGTGACGATGGAGTTTGAGAAAAATAACGAAGACAAGTCGCTGGTTTCCTTCCTGACGGATCTGGCGCTGATTGCCGATATCGACAGCATGAACAACGACGAAGAGGACCGCAGCGACGCGGTTGTGCTGATGACGATGCACAGTGCCAAAGGTCTGGAGTTCCCGACTGTATTCATCATCGGCCTGGAGGAGGGCGTGTTCCCGCACAGCCGTGCCTTCCAGGACAATGATGAACTGGAAGAGGAACGCCGGCTGGCGTATGTAGGCATTACGCGCGCAGAGAAGCAGCTGTTCCTCAGCTGTGCAAGAATGCGCACGCTGTTCGGGCGGACGACGGCCAACCCGCCGTCCCGCTTCCTGGAGGAGATTCCCGAGGAGCTGAAGGAAGACACCGTCCGGGAATCGGACCGCTTCCGGCGCGGCGGCGCGGAGGTGGGCGGTGCCTATGGCGGCCGCGGCTTCGGCGGCGGCGGCCGGGGGAACTTCGGCAGCCGGGCCACAGGCGGTGCCGGCACTTCGCAGGCTGGCGGGAAAAGCGCCAGCCTGGGCGGCAGCACCGCGTCCGCTGTCCCTGGGGCAGGACGCGTGACGGTAACGACCGGCAGCGGCGCGCAGCGCGCTACGGGAGGGGCTGCTGCGGCGGCGGCCGGCGAGTTCAAGGCCGGCGACAAGGTAGCCCACGGCAAATGGGGCACCGGCACCATTGTGTCCGTGAAGGGTACCGGCAACGATACGGAGCTGCAGATTGCTTTTCCGGCGCCGGTTGGAGTGAAACGGCTGCTCGCCGGATTTGCGCCAATCACCAAAGTCGAGTAACCGCAGGGTTAGCGCAGGCGATTTTAGAAAATAAAGAGATATAGAACTGTTATTTCTATTGCTAGATACAATCCTTATAACGGAGGGATATGCCCGGATGGACGTTATGCATACCATGGAAGAGCTTGTTGCTGAGCTGAATAAATACAATTACCACTATTACACCTTGGATGCCCCGTTAGTCAGCGATAAGGAGTATGATGTGCTCTACGATAAGCTTGTTCAGCTGGAAGCAGAGAGCGGCCTAGTTCTGCCCGACTCCCCTACCCAGCGGGTTGGAGGCGAGCTGCTGAAGGGGTTCACCCCGCACCGGCACCTTGCGTCCCTGTGGAGCCTGGACAAGGCGCAGAATATTGAACAGCTGCGCAGCTGGAATACCCGTGTACTCAAGCTGGTAAATGACTATAATACGAAAAATCCGGACAATCCTCTGCCTGAGCCCTGCTATGCGGTAGAGCTGAAATTTGATGGTTTAACGCTTAACCTCACATATCAGGACGGACGGCTTGTGCAGGCTGCGACACGGGGCAACGGGGTAACCGGTGAAGGCATTCTTGCCCAGGTCAAGACGATCAAGTCTGTGCCGCTCACCATCCCGTTCAAGGAGGGCCTGATTGAAGTCCAGGGTGAAGGGATTATGAATCTGTCCGTACTGGCCGATTACAACACACGTGCGGCCGAGCCGCTAAAGAATGCGCGCAACGGGGCAGCAGGTGCACTGCGCAACCTGAATCCTAAGACGACCGCGGAACGCAGGCTGAACGCATTCTTTTATAACGTGGGTTATGCCGACGGGGTGCAGTTTGCCGATCATCAGCAGATGATGGATTTTCTGCGGAATAACCGGTTTAAGGTGAACCCTTATCTTACCTATTATGATAAATTCGATGATGTTACCGAGCAGCTGGCGGAGATCGAGGAAAAGCGTGCCGGTCTGGATTATCTGATCGACGGAGCAGTCATTAAGGTGACTGATTTCAGGATCCGCGAAGCGCTGGGCTATACGGATAAGTTCCCGCGCTGGGCAGTAGCCTACAAGTTCGAGGCGGAAGAAACAACGACCATTCTGGAATCGGTCAGCTGGAACGTGGGGCGCACAGGTAAGGTAACTCCTCTGGCCCGTGTAGAAGCAGTGGAGCTTGCCGGTGTTACCGTGCAGAACTGCACACTTAATAATGTAGGCGACATCGAACGCAAAAATCTGAAGCATGCGCTGGGGACCCGTGTCTTCATCCGCCGCTCCAATGATGTTATTCCGGAAATTCTCGGCAAAGTAACGGAAGAGAGTGACGGCGAAGAGATTATTTTCCCGGAAAACTGCCCATCCTGCGGCTTCCCGCTGGAAATGCGCGGAGCGCACCTGTTCTGCAACAATAAGCTGGACTGCAAACCGCAGATTGTCAGCCGGATCACGCATTTCGCGTCGCGGGATGCAATGGACATTGAGACCTTTAGCGAAAAGACAGCCGGCCAGCTGCATGAAGAGCTGAATGTGCGTGAGCCGGCTGATCTGTACGAGCTAACCTTTGAGCAGCTGGTCAAGCTGGACCGCTTTGGGGAGAAGAAGGCAGACAACCTGCTTAAAGCGCTTGAGGAGAGCAAAGGCCGGGATCTGGCCTCCTTCCTGTATGCGCTGGGTATTCCAAACACAGGCAAGGCAACCACACGGATGCTGGCCGATCACTACCGTAGCCTGGAATCTGTTATGAACGCAACCGCAGAAGAGCTGTCCGGTCTGCCGGACATCGGCGGAATTGTGGCGGAGAGTATCGTAAACTTCTTTGCAGATCCTTTTGTAGTGGTGAGTATTAACCGGATGCTGGAGCTGGGCGTACAGGCCAAAGCACCGGAAGCGCCACGCCAGGTTAGTACCGATTCCTTCTTCAGCGGCAAGACGGTTGTTCTGACCGGTTCCCTGCAGAAGCTGACCCGTGAAGAGGCGGCAGAGCGGCTGGAGGCCCTGGGGGCCAAGGTGTCCGGCAGCGTCTCCAAGAAGACGGATCTGGTCATTGCCGGTGAAAAGGCAGGCAGCAAGCTGGCCAAAGCCCAGCAGCTCGGCATTCAGGTCATCGAGGACGAAGATGAACTGATCCGGCTGCTGGAACTGTAGCTGCTTTAGAGTAATTTGGAAAGCCTGCGAACTTAAAAAGCCCTGTAATTTCTATGCTTAACGGCAAAGAATTACAGGGCTTTCTTATTTGAATAAACTATACCCGCTTGGCACCAGGCAGCCAGGCATCCTTATCATAACCGCGCTGTTCCCAGTATCCGACATGATCCTCCGCAATTAACTCAATGCGGTTAAGCCATTTAACTGATTTGTAGGCATACATCTGAGGGGTCACCAGGCGTACAGGGCCTCCAAGCTGATTGGGGATCGGTACGCCGTCGTGCATTACTGCGACCATTACATCTTCCATGCGGGCCTGCGGCAAGGTCAGGGAGTCGGTGTAGACGCCGTCGCCGGAGTAGAGCTTGACCATTACCGCTTCGCTTTTCACTCCAGCCATATCGAGCAGCTTATACAATGGGAGGCCCTCCCAGGTATTTTTATATACGGACCAGCCAGTTACGCAGTGAAAATCACTGACCGATACCTCACGCTGCAGCTTCACGAACTCTTCCCAGTTCCAGGTGAATGGTTTGTCGACCAGCCCATCAATCGTAAAGGACCAGTTCGAGTTATCAAACGCCGGAATATCGGTCACCGTGTATACCCGGAAGCTGCCCTCTGCACCGCCGCCGATTGGCGGAGAGGAAGCTGACAGCGGAACGGGGTCGGGAATAAGCGCGTTAGCATTATTGGCAGCATAGTCTGCAGTACCGGGCAACTGGAGAGACTTGCCGATCCACCGGACAAAGGTCGGTCCAACCGTAACTGCCAGACCTGCCCCGACAGCCAGCTTGATGAAGCCGCGCCGTGTGTATACAGGCTGAGGAGTACGTCCGGCTGCAGGACGTTTTACGTCAGTAGCAGTATCCGAGCCTGCAGGACCTCCTGTTTCGGCAACCAATGAACGCTTTCGCGGCTCTTTAAGCCACTTCACCCGGGTAATAGAGTGATAGATGATGACTGGAAGCCCGATCCAGGTCAGCAGATCATGAATCAAAAGCGCCGCATTTGCCGCTCGCGGACCGGCAAGCCTGAACTGCCAGAGCACAATTCCTGATATAAGCCAACCGATTAGAAGCACCAGCACGAAAAGGACATTTGCCTTTTGGCCAGTTTTTCCGTCTAGTCTTTTCCAGTGCTTAGCGGCAAGCAGCAGATAATAAATAACGGGGATAAGCAGTGCCAGACCGAAGCCGATATGTGCCCACTTCAGCCATACTCTGCCCTCACCCAGTATCTCGCGCCAAAAGCCGCCTACCAGCAGCAATCCGCTCACAGCCAGAAACAACACCAGCCAGGCATTCCAGCGGTGAATGGAAACGAGCTTTTTGCCATACCCCTTACGGATGCCAGCCAGCCTATTTTTCATGGATATCACTCCTTCAGCTTCAAATGCTACCAGTTTACTTCAAGTTTGAATTAATTAATTGTACCGCAAAAAACAGCGGTTGAATAATCTGCCGTGCAAGATCCGCCGCAGGCTCTGATGTACGATATAAAGGATATTAAAAAGCCCAGTATTCTCTTGTCGGGAGAAGGCTGGGCCATATCATAAAATCAGGTATTTCAAAGAAAAGTTACTCAGCCGCCCATTGCTCCAGCTTCTTATCGCCGGGAAGCAGAAGTGCGGCCAATCCGAGCAGCGGCAGAAAGCCGCAGGCTACAAACACGGTAGTGATGTCAGTATGGTCAATGAGCTTACCGATGACTAAAGAGCCGATCCCGCCAAGGCCAAAGGCAAGTCCGGTGATTAAGCCTGAAACCGTCCCGATATTTCCCGGATACAGCATCTGTGCGTAGACAACGGTAACCGAGAAGCTGGACAATAAAACAAATCCGGAGATAATCAGCAGCACAGCCGCCCAAAAAGCATTCGCAAACGGAAGAATAAGCGCAAGCGGTACTGTGCCTACCATAGAAAGCAGAATCAGATTACGCCGTCCAAAGCGGTCGGCAAGCGGTCCGCCAAAGAATGTGCCGACAGCTCCAGCAGCCAGATACAAAAAGATATAGATTTGGGCGCTGTCAAGCTCCATGCCGTAATGATCCATTAAATAGAAAGCATAATAGCCCCCGATCGATGCCCCGTACCAGGAACGGACGAAGACGATAAAGACCAGAATCAGGGTAGCCATAAGTACTGCTTTCCGCCGTGCAGGATCAATCGCACCTGATGAGGCTTTTTTACGGAACGTATATCCGGCCTTCAGCATTCCACGGTACCACCGGGCGATATAAGTCTGAATGACAATCCCCGCAGCGGCAAAAAGAGTGAACCCAAGCGCACCGATCTGCCCGAAAGGAATGAATACCGCGTAGTTCAGCAAAGGCCCCAGAGATTGCCCGGCGTTCCCGCCGACCTGAAAGATCGACTGTGAGAGGCCCTTGCGCTGACCAGCCGCCATATGGGCTACACGCATGCCTTCCGGATGGAAGGCAGCTGATCCCAGTCCAACAAATATAATAGAGATAATCACCAGAATGTAGCTGTCGGCAAAAGCTAAAAGTAAGACGCCTGCAAACGTACAGCACATGCCAAGCGGCAGCAGAATAGGTCTTGGCTTACGGTCAGCAGCGAACCCGATTACCGGTTGAATCAGTGAAGAGGTAATATTCAGGGCAAAGGCAAGCCAGCCAATCTGGGTGAAGGACAGATGCAGATTATCCTTGAGGGTAGGGAAGAGTGCCGGAATTACTGCCTGAATAGAATCGTTGAATAAATGAACAAAGCTGACAGCCAGCAATATTCTGTAAATGGTGGCCTGCTGCTGATTGCGCTGCTCTTGGGTCTCAAGAGCAGATGCAGGGTTACCCTGCCTGAGGTTAGTATTCATCGATAATCCTTTCCATACAAGTGAAGTTAGGGGATAGCTTGCAAAAGCAATACAGATTCTATTGTAGCCACTGTCAGGGCTTCCTGGGAATCAAATTATGCTGAGGACCTGACGTAAACAGTCGGAAACGTAATTTTGTAAAAAAGGCTTGCAATCCTTTAATCAGCATGATATATTATCTCTTGTGCTTATGAGACATCAACGCCGAGTAAACGGGCCGAGAAAAAAATAAGTTGACAAGAATTACGAAAACATGATATTATCTAATTCCGGGCAAGAAACGAAAGTTGAATGCCGGAAGCAAGTTCTTTGAAAACTGAACAAATGGAACGCGTTAATTTTTACAAAGATTCATTTAATGAATCGTCAGTTTCAAAATGAGCAATCGCTCTTTTCGATAGTTTTCGGATGGTTATTTCCTCGGAGTCATTCGGGTGAAGTAGCTGCTCGGAAAAACCTTATTGGAGAGTTTGATCCTGGCTCAGGACGAACGCTGGCGGCGTGCCTAATACATGCAAGTCGAGCGGAGTTTATCCTTCGGGATAAGCTTAGCGGCGGACGGGTGAGTAACACGTAGGCAACCTGCCCCTTAGTCTGGGATAACTACCGGAAACGGTAGCTAATACCGGATAATTTCTCTTTTCGCATGAGAAGAGAATGAAAGGCGGAGCAATCTGCTGGTAAGGGATGGGCCTGCGGCGCATTAGCTAGTTGGTGGGGTAACGGCTCACCAAGGCGACGATGCGTAGCCGACCTGAGAGGGTGAACGGCCACACTGGGACTGAGACACGGCCCAGACTCCTACGGGAGGCAGCAGTAGGGAATCTTCCGCAATGGGCGAAAGCCTGACGGAGCAACGCCGCGTGAGTGATGAAGGTTTTCGGATCGTAAAGCTCTGTTGCCAGGGAAGAACGTCCGGTAGAGTAACTGCTACCGGAGTGACGGTACCTGAGAAGAAAGCCCCGGCTAACTACGTGCCAGCAGCCGCGGTAATACGTAGGGGGCAAGCGTTGTCCGGAATTATTGGGCGTAAAGCGCGCGCAGGCGGCTATTTAAGTCTGGTGTTTAAACCTTGGGCTCAACCTGAGGTCGCACTGGAAACTGGGTGGCTTGAGTACAGAAGAGGAAAGTGGAATTCCACGTGTAGCGGTGAAATGCGTAGAGATGTGGAGGAACACCAGTGGCGAAGGCGACTTTCTGGGCTGTAACTGACGCTGAGGCGCGAAAGCGTGGGGAGCAAACAGGATTAGATACCCTGGTAGTCCACGCCGTAAACGATGAGTGCTAGGTGTTAGGGGTTTCGATACCCTTGGTGCCGAAGTTAACACAGTAAGCACTCCGCCTGGGGAGTACGGTCGCAAGACTGAAACTCAAAGGAATTGACGGGGACCCGCACAAGCAGTGGAGTATGTGGTTTAATTCGAAGCAACGCGAAGAACCTTACCAGGTCTTGACATCCCAATGTAAGCATTAGAGATAGTGCCCCTCTTCGGAGCATTGGAGACAGGTGGTGCATGGTTGTCGTCAGCTCGTGTCGTGAGATGTTGGGTTAAGTCCCGCAACGAGCGCAACCCTTGACTTTAGTTGCCAGCAGGTAGTGCTGGGCACTCTAGAGTGACTGCCGGTGACAAACCGGAGGAAGGTGGGGATGACGTCAAATCATCATGCCCCTTATGACCTGGGCTACACACGTACTACAATGGCCAGTACAACGGGAAGCGAAGCCGCGAGGTGGAGCCAATCCCAGCAAAGCTGGTCTCAGTTCGGATTGCAGGCTGCAACTCGCCTGCATGAAGTCGGAATTGCTAGTAATCGCGGATCAGCATGCCGCGGTGAATACGTTCCCGGGTCTTGTACACACCGCCCGTCACACCACGAGAGTTTACAACACCCGAAGTCGGTGGGGTAACCCGCAAGGGAGCCAGCCGCCGAAGGTGGGGTAGATGATTGGGGTGAAGTCGTAACAAGGTAGCCGTATCGGAAGGTGCGGCTGGATCACCTCCTTTCTATGGAGAATCGTCATCTGCAATGATGACATTCAAATCGGAAGCTAAGCTTCCAAAAGCTTTGATTAACGCGTATCCATTTGCTCAGTTTTGATGGAATTTGAGGGGCCATAGCTCAGCTGGGAGAGCGCCTGCCTTGCAAGCAGGAGGTCAGCGGTTCGATCCCGCTTGGCTCCACCAACAAACTTCATCAATTTGTTATGTCTTGATCCTTGAAAACTGGATACCGAAACGAATTTGCGTTTTAGAACATTCCTTTAAGCTGAACTTGTGTAAACAAGTTTAATATTAATGGCGGTGCTAACGATGATCCTAATGGAAATAAAGGCTTTGAAGCAATTCAATGTCCGATATTTTCCGAAGGAAAAATCGAGGTTAAGCTAATAAGAGCACACGGAGGATGCCTAGGCGCCAGGAGCCGACGAAGGACGTGGCGAACAACGAAACTGCCTCGGGGAGCTGTAAGCAAGCTTTGATCCGGGGGTGTCCGAATGGGGAAACCCAGCTGTGGTAATTCGCAGTTACTCACATCTGAATACATAGGGTGTGCAGAGGCAGACCAGGGGAACTGAAACATCTAAGTACCCTGAGGAAGAGAAAACAATAGTGATTCCGTCAGTAGCGGCGAGCGAACGCGGAACAGCCTAAACCAGGGGGCTTGCCTCCTGGGGTTGTGGGACGTCTCACATGGAGTTACAAAGGAATATGGTAGGCGAAGAGGTCTGGAAAGGCCCGCGATAGAGGTAAAAGCCCTGTAGCCTAAACTGTGTTCTCTCCGAGACGGATCCCGAGTAGTGCGGGGCACGTGAAACCCCGTATGAATCCGGCAGGACCATCTGTCAAGGCTAAATACTACCTGGCGACCGATAGTGAAACAGTACCGTGAGGGAAAGGTGAAAAGCACCCCGGAAGGGGAGTGAAATAGAACCTGAAACCGTGTGCTTACAAAAAGTCAGAGCCCGATCTATGGGTGATGGCGTGCCTTTTGTAGAATGAACCGGCGAGTTACGTTTAACATGCAAGGTTAAGGTGAGAAGCCGGAGCCGCAGCGAAAGCGAGTCTGAATAGGGCGATTTAGTATGTGGACGTAGACCCGAAACCGTGTGATCTACCCCTGTCCAGGGTGAAGGTGCGGTAACACGCACTGGAGGCCCGAACCCACGTACGTTGAAAAGTGCGGGGATGAGGTGGGGGTAGCGGAGAAATTCCAATCGAACTCGGAGATAGCTGGTTCTCCCCGAAATAGCTTTAGGGCTAGCCTCGGTGAATGGAGTGATGGAGGTAGAGCACTGATTGGGTGCGGGGCCCGCAAGGGTTACCAAGCTCAGTCAAACTCCGAATGCCATTAACTTCTTGCCGGGAGTCAGACAGTGAGTGCTAAGATCCATTGTCAAAAGGGAAACA